>JAJPKC010000395.1 GCA_021323955.1 Oscillatoriales cyanobacterium Centralia_MAG_596
ATACCTGGCAGACTTGTCCCTTTTGTATCCGGGCCAAGATGCTGCTGCGCTGGAAGGGCGTCAACCTTACGGAACATAAAATCGATGGCGATGAGGCAGCCAGAACGACGATGGCAGAACGGGCTAATGGCCGTCGCTCAGTGCCGCAGATCTTCATTAATCAGCATCACATTGGTGGTTGTGATGACCTCTATGCGCTCGATCGCCAGGGGCAGCTAGATCCACTCCTGGCCCAAGCGGCAGTATAAGCGGATTGTGGTCGGCGATGTTGACGACACTACCCTCAAACTTAACCCTCAAACTCTTCTCCCTTTGCACGCCCCTCATCCCTTCGACCATCCGGAATATCGCCAGCATCGACAGTGGATGGAACGGGCGATCGCGCTGGCTCAGGCTGCCGGAGATGCTGGAGAAGTCCCCGTCGGTGCTGTGATTGTCGATAGTCAAGGTCGGCTGATTGCCGAGGCCGAAAACCGTCGCGAACGAGACCATGACCCTACGGCACATGCGGAAATACTGGCACTGCGAATGGCAGGACAGGCGATCGGCACCTGGCATCTGACCCAATGCACGCTGTATGTCACGCTGGAACCCTGCCCCATGTGTGCGGGTGCGTTAGTGCTGGCACGCGTCGCACGGCTGGTCTACGGAGCCGATGATCCCAAAGCGGGGGCAGTCCGGACGGTGATAAATTTACCCGATGGTGCCTGTTCTAACCACCATTTACCAGTTGTTGGTGGTATTCTTGAATCCGTCTGCCGTCAGCAGCTCCAGTCCTGGTTTGTGCAGCGACGTCACCTAGCCCCAGATAAATATCTCTAGCGGTAGAACAACTGGCCTCATGCCACCGCGAAAAGTGTCCTTAGAGTAGAAGACGGCAATTGCAGAGCCATCTACGGTAGAAGGACGTGTTGTTTTCGCATCTCGTCCGCCTCTCTTTACGCTATGAATTCGCTTGATTCGACCAGACCGCTTGACCCTTCAGTGCAACTGCCAACGAATGTAGAGAGTCAGGTGAATACACTCGGCTATAGTCCGACCGCCCAAGAGGGATATTCCACTGACGGCAAGTCTCCAATCGATCATGTAGCGCCTGACAATTCGCTGCTGGTCAGGCTGCTGAAAGGAGAAGCCTACCATCGTGGTGTGGTTGCGACACCCACCGCATCACAATGTTCACCCTGGTTAGCCTCGCTGGTCTACCCGGTAGGGCGGTATCTCGTCGCACCACTATACTTTCGCCGGATTGAGGTGGTGGGACGTGAAAACTTACCGCGATCGGGGCCAGTGATTCTCGCGCCGACCCATCGTTCACGCTGGGATGCAATGATGATCCCTTACGCTGCCGGACATGATATTACTGGTCGTCATCTGCGATTCATGGTCTCTGCGGATGAAGTGAGGGGGCTGCAAGGCTGGTTCATTCGAAGATTGGGTGGTTTTCCGATCGACACGAGCCGTCCCGCGATCGCCAGTCTCCGTCACGGAGTTGAGCTGCTGCTCAGAGGCGAATCACTCGTAATCTTCCCCGAAGGCAACATCTTTCGGGAAGCGGAGGTTCAGCGACTCAAACCAGGCTTAGCGCGGCTGGCGCTGCAGGCAGAAGCCAGTCATCCCCATCTTGGGATCAAAATCGTCCCAATCCGTGTTTATTACAGCCATCCGCTCGCGCCGTGGCGGTGTCAGGTCAAAATTTGTATTGGGCGACCGCTGCAACCGGCTGACTATGATCTAAAGACGCCGAAATGCAGTGCTCAAGCGCTCACCGCTGCTCTGAAGCAGGCGATCGAAGCGCTCTAAATCGGACTGACTGATGCGGCAACCATATTTAGAGCGGATTCTGAGCCGTTCGCTGCATGACGTCATCCAATAAGCCTTCACAGGCGTCAAACAATAGATCAATCACCTGATTAAAGCCTTCGGGGCCACCATAGTAGGGATCAGGCACTTCGCGAAGCGTGTAGCGTGTACAAAAATCGCACATTAGATGCACCTTATCGCGATGGGTGCCGGTCGAGTCCAGTAGGCAAATGTCAGCAAAGTTATCCCGATCCATCGCCAGAATGCGATCGAACGCCGCGAAATCGTCTCGGGTAAACTGGCGCGCACTGCCCCGTAGCGTGACACCGCGCTGTTGAGCCGCGATCGCCATCCGCCGATCGGGGGGACTCCCAACGTGATAACTGGAGGTTCCCGCCGAATCACAAATAATTTGCCCACTCAAATTTGACTGGGCAATGAGATGATTCATAATATTCTCCGCTGAGGGAGATCGACAAATATTACCCAAACAAACAAACAGCAGCTTGTAAGGCATGGATGACGCTAAATAGGACAGTACAACAGATAAGCCGATCGACGTGAGGAGATAGAGATTTAGACAAGAGACTTTAAACCCTTAGTTCCAAACGTCTGGACGTTTGTATGAACGGGCCGTTCAGCCTCAGCGCTGCTGTCTCTCGTCTAGAATCTGGCGTCTTCTAAAGCCCTGGCAGGTTTAGTCCACCCGTCAGTTCCTCCATCCGCTCTCGCATGGTGGCTGTGGATTTGTTGTAGGCATCTTTCATGGCGGCAGCGACCAGGTCAGAAAGCACCTCTGCCCCTTCGCCCAATGCGTCGGGTGAAATGGTGACGCTGATCGGTTCCTGATTGCCGCTCAGAACTACTTTCACCAGTCCATTGCCAGCTTCACCTTCGATTTCGAGCTGTTCCAGTTCTTCTTGAAGCCGTTTAGCGCCTTCTTGAACCTGTTGTGCTTTTTTGAAGGCTTCCGTCAGCTCTTTCATTTTGCCAAGACCGAAGCCAAATCCCTGTCCTTGTGACATAGCGTATAACGAGTTACGAATTGGTTGTAAGCAGTCAGTTGTCTCATTATGACATCGCTCATCCTAGCAACGTCACTTTTCGTGAAATCCTCAGACCAGAATGCTGAGTGTCAGGCGCAGTGCTTAGCTGCCGCGATCGCTCGGCTCAGAAAGCTTCGGTCATTTGGAAGTCTCCCAGAATTCTCACTTCTGGTTCCAGATGCAGTGACCAGTGCTGTTCCACCTGCTGTTGCACGTACCGAATCAAGCGAAAGATGTCACTGGCCAGCGCATTGCCACGGTTGAGAATGAAATTAGCATGGCGCTCGGCGATCTGGGCACCACCAATCTGGTAGCCCTTGAGTCCCGATTGCTCGATGAGCCAACCCGCTTTGTACTCGGTTGGATTGCGAAACACGCTCCCACAACTGGGTAAGTGGTACGGCTGTGTCGTGCGGCGATGGTTCAGGTGCTGAGTGGTGCGATCAGTCAGCGTGGCAGGGTCAAACCCCGGGTTCAGTTGAAATGTTGCCTGCGTCACTAGCCAGTTCTTTCCCTGGAGAGCAGAGGTGCGATAGCAGTAGTGGAAATCCTGGGGTGTCATGATCTTGGTGGTGCCGTCGGGAAGGAGTACCTGTGCTTCCACCAGGTAGTCAGCCGTAGATCCGCCGTGGGCACCGGCATTCATCACGACCGCACCACCGACGGTGCCGGGAATACCGACCGCCCATTCGAGGCCTTGCCAGCCGTGTTCGGCTGCTTGCCAGGCCAGACGGGGGAGGGGTTCACCCGCACCAACTGTGACACGCCCGGTTTCTAGATCAAATTGACTGTGGCGCAGGCGGCGCGTACTGATGACAAGCCCAGATAAGCCGCGATCGCTAATCAGTAAATTCGATCCCTTACCCAGCAGCGTTACAGTCAGACCTTTCATTCGCGCCCACTCAAAACTGGCCTGAAGTTCATGCAGGTGTTTTGGGGCGACATACCATTCGGCAGGGCCACCAACCCGAAACGAGGTGAAGGCGGCCAGCGATACTTGCGGTTTAATCAAGCAGTCGGTTCCAGACAAGCGAACTGGTTGAACAACTTCCTGACAGATGTCATAGGTGAGCGGTTCTAAGCTCAACCGGGGCGTCCCAGCGGTCACAACTTTAGGCGGATCGTACGAGAGAGTCATGGTAATAAATCGTGTTTGTGACCCAACAAGCAAGCGCCAGTGGGTTCAATTGGTCTAATCCATAGTCACCGGAGGGCGTCAGGCGTGGTTACACCATTCCTGGGAGATGCCCTGTTCAATGCACTGATAAAACGCCATAACCTCAGGAATCAATTGGTTCAGATTCCCGGCTCCCAAAAATAGGGCAATGTCTCCCGGCATCAATAGTTCAGTTAAGCGCTTACTGACCGCCTGCAGTGACGGTTGGTAATCTACTTGAGGATGGTGGTTTGAGATTAAATTAGCAACCTGCTGACCACTGATTTTACCCAGGTTCGTTTCACCAGCACTGTAGATGTCACTGATAACGACGATATCGGCATCGCTGAACGATGTCGCAAAGTCTGATAAGAAGGTGAGCGTCCGGCTGTAGCGATGGGGCTGAAAGACCGCAACGACACGGCGCTTTAGACCGGGGCGCGTATTACCAGCTTGCAGTCGTGCCGCAGCCAGCGTGGCCCGCACTTCACTGGGATGGTGGGCGTAATCGTCAACAAAGAGGATGCCATTGTACTCACCACGACGCTCAAATCGTCGCCGCGCTCCTTCAAAGGTCGCGATCGCCTGAGCAATGGTGGCAAAATCCAGTTTTAACAGTCGTCCCACGGCTACCGCTGCCAGGGCATTGCTGAGGTTGTGTTTACCCAGCAGTTTGACATTGAGCCGACCGAGAATAACGCCCCGTTCCCAAACTCTGGCCGTTGTGCCGTCGGCTCGATAGGTGACACAGTCAACGGTATAGTCTGCTTCAGAATCAGCTGTGAGGCTATAGCTGATTGTCGGCTGGAGCTGGTTTCGCACCGTTTCGCAGTCAATGCTGCCAATTAAGGTTTGGCAATTGCCGGCGAAGGTTTTGAAGATGTCAACGACTTCGTTGAGACTGCTGTAATGGTCGGGATGATCCAGCTCAATATTCGTGACGATGCCGATCTGAGCTGCCATTTTGACTAAAGAGCCATCAGACTCATCCGCTTCGGCGACGAGATAGCTTCCCTGCCCCAGACGCGCATTGCCTTCCCAGGCATTGACCTCGCCACCCACGACGATAGTGGGATCAAGTCCAGCCTGCAGCAGCATGTAGCCAATTAAACTGCTGGTGGTTGTCTTACCGTGCGTTCCCGCTACAGCAATGCTGGCGTATTCATACATCAATCCAGCCAGGACGTCGGAGCGGTGAAAGATGGGACAGCCCAACTCCCGTGCAGCCATGTATTCTGGATTGGCTGGATGGATTGCAGTCGAGCAAATCACCTGGGGCAATTGGGTTACTGCTTGTTCTGCCAGTACTGGCCCAGTGCGCGATCGCTCAGTAACCGCTTTTGCTGGCACTACCCCTACGCTGGTAGATGCTAACTGTACAGACGCCGAGCTCGCAGACGCAGAACTTACGGACGTTTGAAAATGCTCTAGATTACTAGAATCCTGGCTCCAAAAAATGTGAACCCCTTCTTCTTGAAGTCGTTGCGTAATATGACTAAGACGAAGATCAGATCCTGAAACAGGTAGCCCACGTCTCGCCAGAACGTAAGCAAGGGCTGACATTCCAATTCCACCGACGCCGATGAAATGAAACGGTCTACCGCTGAAATCGATCGAATTCAGCATTTTAACTCCTCACACACCACACCAATATCTCGCGCTATCATATCAAGGATTATCTTTTCGGGATACAGCTTCCCGATAAATCTGGTTGCTTGTTAGTCAAGGCTTTATGTTCAAGCCTGAAGGTTTATCGTCCTGAAAGTTATATCACTCCTTTTGTAATTTTGGGGCACAGATTTGAGCAGAACGGCTGTGATTTTTACCTGAGCGATTCAGTCACCGAGTGAATCGTAGGGTAGGGCACTCCTCTCCTTATTCATCTAATACAGCCCAGATTTCGAAACTTCGTAACTAACGCAGGTAAGATTTGAGAAAGGTTGGCTCATTTTGGTCTACTGGTTCTCCGATTGCGTGGCTGACATTAGGCTGGAGCGTATTTACAACTGATCGTTTGGATACGGAATGTAGCTGTGTCTGAGATGCTCAACGTTGCCATCTTTGGTGGAGCCTTTAACCCTGTCCATTGGGGACATCTTTTAATTGCAGAAACCGCATTCGATCAGTTCAATCTCGATCACGTGATCTGGGTGCCGACCTTTCAACCGCCCCACAAGACACCGTCAATCCTGGCCTATGAGCATCGGTTTGAGATGGTACAACGGGCGATCGCCGATCACCCTGCCTTTACAGTGTCAGCGGTCGATCAACAGCGGACGGGGCCATCTTACGCGATCGATACGCTCAGGGCGTTACAGGTGCTTCATCTCAACACGCGCTGGCATTGGATTATTGGCCACGATGCGTTTGTCAGCCTGCCCCAGTGGCGGGCCAGTCAAGAACTCGGCGCGCAATGTATCTGGCTCGTTGCGCCGCGACCAGAGGCGGGGCCGGGAAGTGAGGCGATCGGGCGACCAGGCGACTCAGATCTGCAACCCGGCCAGAGCACACGTTTCGCCCTGCCGCACGCGCTACGCCTCCGCTGGCACTGGCTAGACATGCCGAGCGTCGGAATTTCTTCCAGTCTGGTGCGGCAACGGTGTTTGGCGGGACGATCGATTCGCTATCTTGTGCCGCCAGCGGTTCATTCGTATATTGCTGGACAAAATCTGTACCAAATGAGTTAAAATACCTATCGAAAGCATTGATGATTCAAAACGAAATACACCCCGGATAGAATGCAGGGCTAGTCCGCACCAAGTGTTGAGGTACGGACACGGGCGTTAGCGATCGCGCCAGCCGTTTAGGTTAACTCTTATAACAGCGCTGGGTGATTGAGTTATTGCACTCGTATCCTTAGGGTCTTATGATCAGTTTTGACAACCAGGAATCTATTTAGTAGACAGAGGGCAAGACGCAGTGATTAGAGTAGCGATTAACGGATTTGGACGTATCGGACGTAATTTCACGCGGTGCTGGTTGACTCGCGAAAACAGCCAGTTTGAAGTGGTCGCTATTAACGACACCTCTGACCCCAAAACAAACGCCCACTTGTTGAAATACGACACCATGTTGGGTAAGTTTGATGCTGATATCAGCGCCGACGAAAACACGATTACCGCCAATGGGCACACGATCAAATGCACGTCCGATCGCAATCCTGAGAACTTGCCCTGGAAAGCCTGGGACATTGACCTCATTATTGAGTCAACCGGTGTCTTTGTCACCAAAGAAGGTGCATCAAAACACATCACAGCGGGCGCGAAGAAGGTTTTGATCACTGCTCCTGGTAAAGGGGACGACGGTACGTTTGTAGTGGGTGTCAACCATCACGATTACGATCACGATAAGCATTGGGTCATTAGCAACGCTAGCTGCACCACCAATTGTCTCGCGCCGATTGCGAAAGTAATCCATGAAAACTTTGGCATCATCAAAGGCACGATGACGACAACCCACAGCTATACCGGCGACCAACGCCTGCTCGATGCTAGCCACCGTGACCTGCGGCGGGCCAGAGCGGCAGCTCAGAATATTGTGCCAACCTCGACGGGTGCTGCTAAAGCGGTCGCGCTGGTGCTTCCGGCATTAGCTGGCAAGCTCAACGGGATCGCGCTACGCGTGCCTACCCCTAACGTCTCTGTCGTCGATCTAGTTGTCCAGGTTGAAAAGAGCACCTTTGCTGAACAGGTGAATGAAGTGCTGAAGGAAGCGTCGGAAAATTCACTGAAAGGCATTTTAAAGTACAGCGACTTGCCGCTCGTATCGAGTGACTATGCTGGAACGGATGAGTCGTCCATCATTGACTCGGCGCTAACAATGGTGATGGGCGGTGATCTGCTGAAAGTCGTTGCCTGGTATGACAACGAGTGGGGCTATAGCCAGCGTGTCGTTGACCTCGCCGAACTGGTGGCTGAGAAGTGGGTTGCCTAGGTTGGCCTGTATAGCTGGTGCCTTCATCAGGTGACAGACGTGAGTCAGAACGTCGACCTCGGCAGAGTATTACCGTTGCTCACGTTGTCTTCAGCGTTCTGACCCAAGTGCGCGTGGGGTGAAAGACTTATTAAATGGCGATCGGGGCATAGCAACATGCCTTGATCGCCATTTGGGTATTGCACCCTGAGCCAATTACGATCGCCAGGGTCTCTGCTTGAAGCGATCGGTGCCCGCTCGTCTGGCTAGCTCATTGGCAGCGTGCTGCGATGCTTGCATTACTTCGGTTTCTGAAACCGTCTGCACCTGGCGATCGCGCATCACCACCTGCCCGTCTACCAAAACGGTTTCTGGCTCGTTGCCCAGTGCGGCATAGACGAGGGAAGACACCGGCGAGTGGACAGGCGTGACAAACACGTTGTCGAAATTCAGCACCACGAGATCGGCCTTTTTGCCCGGTTCGATCGAGCCAATGTCATGATCCAACCCGATCGCGCGAGCACCCTCGATCGTCGCCATCTCCAGCACTTTTTCAGCCGTGATGATCGTCGGATCCCGGTGGTAGCCCTTATGGATCAGTGCGCCAAACTTGAGCGTCTGGATCATGTTGCTATTGTTGTTGCTGGCAGGGCCATCGCACGCTAAACCAACAGTGACTCCCGCCCGCAACATCTGCGGAATCGGCGCAAAGCCCGAGGCTAGATACATATTGCTGCACGGGTTGTGAGAGACTTTGACATTGTGCCGCTGCAAGATGGGGAGGTCTGATGCTTCGCAGTAGACGCAGTGGACGGCGAGCACGTCCGCACCTAAAAAATCGATCGACTGTAGATACTGCAGATCCCGCATGCCAAACCGCTGCAAAGAGTTCTCGATTTCGAGCGGCGTTTCGGCGATGTGGATGGTGATCAGGGCACGACGATCGCTCGCGAGCTGACGCGTCTTGTCCAATGTTTCTCGATCAACGCTCCAGATCATGCACGGAGCCAGACCCACCTGCACTCGCGCCCCCGGTTGATTGTATTGATCCATCAAATCGCACGCATCCGACAACGCCTGATCAATGGGTTCAATTAACGGTGCCGGTACGCCCAGTTCCACACCCTGCGTCAGATACCCCCGAGCGACAATGCCCCGGATGCCCGTTGCTTGAAATGCCTGGATCACCGCTTCGGTCAACTGTCCCCGTGGGTGGGCATACATGAAGTCAACCACGGTGGTTGTGCCTGACTTGATCGACTCAACACAGCCATGGCAAGCGGCAGCATAGCAGTCTTCTGGAGTCAGGTGAACAGCCGATGGCCCAGTCATGCCGCAAAACCAGTCCTTGAGCACTCGATCGTCGCCCAGCCCCTTCAGCAGCGTTTGGAACAAGTGGGTATGGGTGTTGACCATACCGGGCATAATGACGCGATCGCGGCAGTCCATCTGTTCGCAGTCGGGGTATTTCGGCAGCAGGGTCGTGGTTGCACCAATATCCTGAATGCGATCGTCCTGAATGTAGATCGCCGCATCTTCGAGGATGTCGCGATCAGGATTCATCGTGATTACGGTTGCGTGGGTTAGCAGTCGGTTCATGAGTCGTTCGCCCTGAGAATTATTGGCCCTGAGAATTACTGGCACCAACTGACATCTTAGAGGGAATGACTGGACGCATCTGTAGTCGTAATTCGATCACAGACTGCTGGTCATCACCATTGGGCCGGTGGGGCGATCGGGCGTGGGCGATGCTTCGACCGTGACCACCAGTCCAGTAATGCCAGCGCTGACCGACAAGGGCACTTTGACAAAAACGTTGCCTCTGGGATTGCCAGCAAACTGTCCGGATGCGACTTTTTTCCCATCGACTACCGACCAGAGCTGGTAGATTTTACCCGGAGGCAAGGCGGGCAGGTTTTGCAAAATGACAATCCCTTGCGGGTGTCCTGGCGTGATCACCACATTCCCCGAGGCATCCGACATCTGATCCATGCCTTTGAGCGAGACGACCTGCGTCTTTGACTCCTGGAGCATGGCAATGAGATCCTTTTGTTGCGCTGCCTGGGCCTGAGTGCTGGCAAGCTGTTGCCGCAAGCGCACGTTGTCGATCGCGATTGCCACCAGCACGATCGCCGCAATACTGCCTACCACCTGGAGCAGTCGTCGCCGTCGCTGCGGTCGTACAGAAATCGTTGTCGCTTGAGCGGGTGTGCCCACAACCGCCGACCGCAAATGGGCAGGCAGGGGAACCTCTGGCAGACTGTAGGGCATGGCTGCCAGCACTTCCTGGAGCTGATGCACCTCACCGACCAGATCAGGATGCGCGGCCAGGAGTTGCTGAACGACCTCTGCCTCCGCCGGGTTGAGATCGCCGAGGACATAGCCAGCAATTAATTCTTGCCAATGTTCGGGACGGATTGGTTCTACCATACACCCAACTACTCAATCAACATTTTTAGATGGTTTCTCAAGTTCAGTAATCCCTGTCGTGACCAGCTTTTGACGGTTCCCAGTGGCGTTTCAAGGCGTGCCGCAATTTCTGATTGGCTCAAGCCTTCGTAGTACGCCAGCTCCAAGACCTGACGCTGCTTTTCAGGCAACTGAACAAGTGCCGTTTGAACATATTCAGACCGTTGACTGAGCGAGGCAAGCTCAAACGGAGTAGGAGAGGAATCACTGGACATGGCTTGGCTCCAGCGTTGCAGGAAGCGCACGTTACTGTTGCGAGCACGGATGCGATCGATGGCTCGCGATCGCGTCAGGGTTGTCAGAAAGCTGCTCAGCGAACCGCGTCCGGGGACGTAGCTTTGGCGCTGCCAGAGGTGTAAAAATACTTCCTGGGTCAAGTCTTCAGCTTCTTGAGCATTGACAAGAATTCGCAGTGCCAGACGGTAAACGAGGCTGGCATAGCGATCGTAGAGCAGACCCAATGCGGCTTGCTCTCCAGACTTGAGTGCTAAAAATAACTCAACATCTGACTGAGCCGGACACACAGAGCGGCCTTTTGTGGGATCAAACGCCATAAAACTCTTGTAGACAAGGCTGCATCAATATCCGCTCCTGTGTGGTTGCCATGCAGGACGCCCCCAAACAACGATCGCTGCGATCAATTGCCGCAACTATTCCATATACGGATGCCGATGCAATTTGGATCAAATAAAAACAGCCCCGACTCAACGTGAGCGCAGGACTGTCATCAGCACGTCATCAGACGATCGCACCGTGAGCGTTGATCTACGATACGTACTGCACAACCGCATCAACAGGGTATCGAACTTTGGGCAGCGCCGCATTCTTGTCATCGTCCGCGCGATAACCGGCGGGGCAAACGACAACAGACGTGTAATCTGAGCCTGTCAGCCCTAAGACTTCATCATATTTGGGCGGGTTGAATCCTTCCATCGGGCAGGTATCGATGCCCAATAGAGCCGCACTGGTCATAAATTGTCCCAATGCGATATAGAGCTGGCGCTTTGACCACTCATCCAGATCCAGCGGGTAGGGAGGCTTGGACAAAAAGCCGTTGATCACGTTTGCAAAGCCCTGCAAATTTTCAACCGGCACATGCCGCACGTCTGAAATGTTGTGCATGTAGCGCTCGACATCAGCGGCATTGACCCCCTTTTTGATCGTCAGCACCACCAGATGGGAGGCATCTGCAACTTGCGTTTGTCCCCAGGAGTGCTCGACTAACGTCTGCCGAATATCTGGGTTGGTGACAACGAGAAACTTCCAGGGCTGCAGCCCAAATGACGATGGGGCGAGCACCAGACTCTCTATCAATGTCTGCCAAACATCGTCCGGAATCTTCTTAGTCGGGTCAAATTTCTTGGTGGCATAGCGCCAGTGTAGCTGTTGACGTAACTGCTCGGTTGAAACTACAGCACTGCTCATATGTATCTGTTTGTAAAGGCTGTTCGATTATAGCCGACCCACTTCTCCAACAGGCGTAATACTGGACACCGGAAGCCGCCTGCCGTTTGTCACGGATTCGCGGTTGCGATCGCCCTTACCCCGTCAGTCCAGGTGGTCTACCGCTGACCTGGCCGCCAGCGTCTCAAACTGCTGCCAGCAAAGGTAAAGGGCACGGGGGACGTGAAAGCAGCCTTTCCACTTCCCGCCCTTGAGGTTGAGCAGCACCTCGCCCCGGCGATCGAGGTAGCCAAACCATTCGCCGTAATCTGGATCGGCAAAATGCGTCCAGGTATAGTCATGCAGCTTGTGGTACCACTCCCAGCAGGCATCCCGCCCCGTGAGGCGGTAACCCATTACCAGCGCCACTAACGACTCCAGATGCACCCACCAAAGCTTTTGATCCCATTCCAACTGTTGGGGGGGGTGTCCTTCGGCATCCATAAAGTAGTACAGCCCCCCGTACTGCTCATCCCAGGCAAACTTGAGAATGGAGAGCACCACATCAACAGCGCGTTCGATCGTTGGTTGATCGTTGCACCGCTGGGCAATATCCATGATGAACCACATGGCTTCGATGCCGTGACCGGGGTTGATTAGACGTCCCTCAAACGAATCAACGTGCGCGCCGTTGGGGGCAACGTTTTCGTACATCAAACCGCGATCGCGACCCAAAAAGTCAGTCATCACCTCCTGAACCGTGGCCGCCAGGATTTGCTCCAGTTGGTCGCTTGGCAACAGCCAGTCCATCTCTAGCGATAGATTGGCTAAAATCATGGGCACGGCCAGCGATTTCAGTGGGCGCGTGCCGGGATAGGTTTTGTTGTAATGCCCTTTGGGATCGTCTTTACGCCGCAACACGTTGTTGTAAGCCTGCAGCGCAACGTCTTTTGCCCACGCTTCACCCGATGCCAGAGCATACTTGCTAAACGCCATTGCGGCAAAGCAATCAGAAAAAATATTGTAGGGCTGCACCAGCGGATTACCCACGCGATCGAGGGCAAAGTACCAGTTTCCGTCAGCATCACGCCCGTGTTGCGCCAGAAAATTTGCCCCATTGGTCGCAATGTTGAGCCAGGTTTCGCACGGCTCAAGCTGGGTGTATAGCATCGAAAAAATCCATACCTGCCGATTTTGCAGCCAGATGAATTTATCCGTGTCGTATACATTGCCCGCGCGATCGAGGCAGGTAAAATAACCGCCCTGTTCCCAGTCGATCGAATGCGTTTCCCAGAACGGAATCACATCGCTGAGCAACGCGTTTTTGTATTGATCAGCAAGCGCCTTAAACTCTTTTTCCATACAGACCTCCTTCTCTCCAGCCCTTTATCATTCGATCATTCGGGTTCCTACCGCCGACTGCCGACGTCCTCACTCAAAAACTCCCGCATCAGCTCATTTACCAACAGTGGTTGTTCCTGCTGTACCCAATGACTGCAGTTAGGAATATAGCGAATGCGGAAGTTCTGCACATATTTTTCGGTGCCGTAGGTTAACTCCTTCCCGAAAGCCGTATCTGCTTCACCCCAGATCAGCAGTGTGGGCACTGTCAAGATTCCCCAATCACGCGTTGTCAAGTCCTGGGAAAACAAATTGCGGTAGTAGTTGAGCACCGCCGTCAGAGCGTTTCGTTTGGCAAACGCATTTTTGTATGCTTCCAGGTCTTCGTCACTGAAGGTAGTTTGATCAACCGCCATGCCTCTAAATGCTGATTCCAAAAACCAAAAGTCATTGAGCTGGATCAGCAGTTCTGGCAATATTGGTAGCTGAAAGAAAAAGATGTAAGCACTCCGGAGCAACTGTTGCGGGGTGCGCAAGCCTTCGAAGAATTTAGCGGGGTGGGGCAGGTTGAGTATAATCAGCCGATCGACCAGCGCCGGGTAAGCGTAAGCAAATGACCAGGCGATCGCGCCTCCCCAGTCGTGTCCTACCAAGACACAGCGATCGTACCCCAGTCCCTCGATCACGCCTTTCACGTCCTGGATGAATTCTGCCATCACGTAAGCCGACTGGGCTTCAGGCTTATCGCTATCGTTGTAGCCGCGCAAATCCAGGGCGACGACCTTGTGATCGTGAGCAAATTCTGGGATCTGGTACCGCCAGGAGTACCAGAACTCTGGAAACCCGTGCAGCATTAGCATGAGTGGCCCTTCTCCCTGGGTCACGTAGTGCAATTTGATGCCGTTCGTTTCGATCGTGTCGTGGTGCCAGGATTGCTCAGACATAGTGTGAGTGAGGTGGAGTAGTGAGTTGACGTAGTGTTGCAGCGGGCATTGCTACCAGTCTGTTTAAATTCTGGCCGCAATCCTATCCAAACCCGCCAATTCAGGTCGGTGAGCCGACGATCGTCGCCTCGACCATCGTAAGCCTGACAAGCAATGTTAAAAACAATTAATTTTTGTATAGTTTTGTGATAATTTCATAACAGAGCGCTGAGGGTTCAGCTTGTACACGCTGAGTCCTCATTGTTGCCGGTTGTAATCTTATTAAGGTTAGGTCTGATATGCCAATTACCATTGACTCAGCGCGTGGAATCTTTCCCCAAACGCTATCGGCGGATGCAGTACCAGCGACGATCGCGAGATTCGAGCAACTCAGTGCCGAGGATCAGTTGGCCTGGACATGGTTCGCTTATCTCGAAATGGGCAAGACTATTACAATTGCGGCCCCTGGAGCGGCCAGAATGCAGTTTGCCGAAGCCACGCTGAATCAAATTCGCCAAATGTCTTTCGCCGAGCAAACGCAGGTGATGTGTGATTTGGCAAATCATGCCGATACGCCCCTTTGCCGCACCTACGCCACCTGGTCAGCAAACATTAAGCTTGGCTTCTGGTATCAGCTTGGACAATGGATGGATGAAGGAATTGTTGCGCCGATTCCAGCGGGTTATCAACTTTCTGCCAATGCTGCATCCGTCCTGCAAGCGCTGCGAGAACTGGATCAGGGTCAACAAATTACGGTCTTACGCAATGCTGTCGTGGATATGGGGTTTGATCCCAATAAATTGGGTGACTACACCAGAGTGGCTGAACCTGTGGTTGCCCCCAAGGAGGTATCTCAGCGCACAGAAGTCACCATTGAGGGCGTCACAAACCCAACCGTGCTGAGCTACATGAACAATTTGAATGCCAACGACTTTGGGGCATTGATTGACCTGTTTGCACCCGACGGTGCCCTCCAGCCGCCATTCCAAAGACCGATCGTGGGTCGAGACGCCATCTTACGATTCTTTAACGAAGAATGCCAAAACCTGAATCTCATACCAGAACGCGGCGTTGCTGAACCCACTGATGATGGCTATACCCAGATCAAAGTGACTGGCAAAGTCCAGACGCCCTGGTTTGGTGCCGCAGTTGGTATGAACATGGCCTGGCGGTTTTTGCTCAATCCAAAGGGCAAGATTTTCTTCGTTGCGATCGACTTGCTCGCATCGCCGAAAGAACTGTTGAACTTAATTCGCTAGAGTGGCACCTGTCATCGGTCAATGATGACTGATTGTGAGCGCTCTTGAGTCAAGAGCGCTCAATTTTTAGCCTGTGTAAATTAGACAGAAATCATGCAAGTCAGTGACATCGATTGGTCTAAAGCAGAACGGGAAATAGCGCGAACTGCTTTTGAGAAGGCCTATGAGCGAGAGATTAAGGCATTGATTGAGGCGGTGCGCGATCGCGCCAGCGCCATTACAAAACCAGATGACATGTGGCAGCTGCACGACTTCTTGAGTGCAAAAAGACACGCGATCGACGGCAAGTATGACTACAGATACTCCATGCTGATCTTTGTCTTTGCTCAGTTGGTCAAAGAAGGCTGGCTGCAGCTCAAAGAACTGGACGGATTGGGAACAGATAAGCTAACCAAAATTGCTGCGCTCACTCGCGTATGAGCGCGGCAATCAATCCGTGCATCGCTGGCACACTCCAGGATGGCTTGAGCACCCGTGCAAAAGCGATGGTTAACTTTTTGCCGTTGCTTTTGCTCTTGCTTGAGCCACCTGCATGGTTCTCACCAACTCGGCCATCGCGTACTCCAACTGTGCACCGGCGTCCATAGCTACCCAGCCGTCAGGCGTTAGCTGACGAAACTCAAAGTGGAGGTGAGGGCCAGTAGACAGACCTGTGCTGCCGACACGCCCAATGACCGTTCCCTGCTTGACCCATTCCCCTGGCTTCACAAAAATTTCGGACAGGTGACCATAGATCGTCTGCTGGGTGCTCTTGTTATGGTCTAGAGCAACAGCAAGGCCATAGCCACCCAGAAAGTCTGCGATCGCCACCCTACCGGCATAGGCTGCTAAAACAGGCGTACCCAGCGGGGCAGCCAGATCAGTCCCTGCATGGAAGCGCTGCTCCCCTGTAATGGGATGCACTCGCCAGCCAAACAGAGACGAGATTGGAGCCGGGATCGACAGCGGAAAAATCAGGCGAATGTTGCCGTTACCCAGTACGCCAGGTGGCCATACAGTCCGTTTATAGTAGTCCTGCCAGGAAGGCATAACCCCTGTACGAACCGCATTTGCGCCAAACGTCGCCACGCTGACCGTTGGCAGACTTACTGATGTCACCGGCGGCTTTGGCGCATACCGACTGTCTAAAGCGCAGGGGCTACCGTCCAGCAGTTGGCCAGCCCGCAATACCGCACGGCATCCAGTGGAACGTTCTGTCAGCACGATCGAGGTTGGAGCATCATAGCCATCGTCGCGGTTCACAGGGCGTGGGGCTTTGGCCGTACTTGCTTTACTGGGCGCGATCGACACCGGCGGTGTCAAAACGGGATCAATTGACTCTGGTGCCGCAACGCCCGACGCTGCCGGACTCGACGGTAAAACCACTGGATCCGTTTCCGACGGGATGGTATCTGCATGGACAGGGGCCGAAATCACCACTTCGTTCGCTTTACTCTGGGCCAGTGCCATACCGCTGCTCAGGAGGCCCAAACTACCGACACAGCCAAGTTCCTTAGCCAGCCGGGGAAGGCGGTTAAAAGAGGTTAGACGAGCGCTTTGAGTCATGTATAGTTCCTGAAGGGGCGATCGTTTGCAGACTATCAATTTAGTCGATGAGACAGTCAATTGAGTTCCGCCAGGGAAGACGACAGAGCGTTTAACCTGCACGTCTGCCCAGGGAACTCGGCATCACAGTGATTCTAACGGCTGACCGTTACTTTAGTGACTTACAGTCTTTCAACTGCTTGCCGATCGGTCTGAAGCTAAAGTATAGCCAGAGGGTACTAACCCAGAACTGATTGTACCCGGCTTTAGGAAACCTGCTGCCATCAGGATCGTTGAAACCTCTTACCCTGCCCCCCTTACCGCTACTCTTATGCATATCTGGCACTGGCGCACCTGGAACGAATTGCCCTACCTTACCTGTAGTTTGCTGGAGTCATGGTCGCATGGCTTTTTCACGCAGCAGTTTTGGTCACGATCGCCCGCTGAACTCACCCACGTGTTGCATGCAACGGCTCAGTCATATCGCGTCAAGCAAGTTCACGGTAACACGGTCCTGCTGCCCTCAGAGATTGCCGCCACCCCATCCCATGAATCGGTTCCCGCCGATGGACTTGTCACCGAGCAACCGGATCAGGCGGTGTGGGCCTGTAGCGCTGACTGTACGCCTGTTCTCATTGCTGATGTGGGAACTGGCCAAGTGGCGGCTGTCCATGCAGGATGGCGGGGAACCGCATTAAAAATTGTGCCAGCAGCGATCGCGCGTCTCCGTGCTCAGGGCAGTCAGCTCAAAGATTTGCGCATTGCAATGGGGCCGGCGATCGCGGGTGAGCGGTATCAGGTTTCAGAACACGTTGCGGCAGAAGTTGGGTCTAGCATCGTGGCAGGCAATGCGGCAGATCTGGCCACCGTGCTCGATGCCATGCACCAACTGCCCAATACACCGCTCCTGCCCGACCCCCAACCGGGACGGGTGCGGCTGGATGTACGGCGCGTCAACGCGCTACAGCTAGAGCAACTCGGCATCAGCGCCGAACAGGTCGCGATCGCGCCCCATTGTACCTATCAAGACGCCGACTATTTCTTCTCCTACCGCCGGAGTCGCGAAAAGAAAGCCCAATGGTCTGGCATTGTCAGCCGTAGTGAACGACTGTTCGCGCCATAAACATTAGGTCATAAACATTAGGCTATAAACATTACGGCCATAAAAACCAGGAATCAGGAGTCAGACGCCAGCATGGCAACCCTATATTCTGACTCCTGAATAGCGGCTCCCGGATATCGGCTTTACGATATCGGCTTTACATTGTTAGTGTCACGCCTCCGAGAGCCATTGCTCACGCAAGCCCTTTGTTTGCATCAACCACCATCATTCTCAACACGATCGCGAGAACCGATGCAAATAAAATCAGCTGCATTGCAACACACTTTCTAAGCCTTCAAATTGGCTGAAAATGTGAGTTACGTTGTACTCAAAAGTTTAACAAAATTCATACATTAGACTATGAATCAAATGAGCGCGATCGCTTCTTGTACGTCCCTTCAAACGGCTGCACACCCACATTAGGATACGCATCATCATTCAGCCCAAAAATGCGAGCCAGTGCGCCAGAGAAGTACTGAATTACGCGATCAAACTTCTTGAGAATTGTCATAGCAATCACCTAAAAGCAAGTGTTTAAACCTAAACGCCATCACCGCCAGCGTTTAGCTCTCGTACAGCATGTCTTGATAGCTTGATTATGCCGTAGTCGCTCACTGAGCACTCATTTTTGCATCATTTATTCAAGATAGAACTTAAAACATTGATCATTTGTGATGTAGCGTTACGAAGACAGGCTCATTCATTCAATTGTCGATGACGCTGAACCAGGAAGAGCTTGATGAATCAGGTGACCCAAACAATCCACAATTACCCGTCACCAGCAAAACCATCTGCGATGACGTGTCTTTGAACGCTGGAGATTAAAGCAACTTTATGGCAGATGAGTGAAAGCACCCTTATGCCCCACAGCCTTAACGCTGGTGCAACCCTATACGATTAACACTTAATATACGATTGACACTTAATGACAGATACTGTTTTTAACTAATATCAGTTGGATTCAAATATCAGTTGGATTCAAAACGACTCGAATGGTGGCGTTTGTGCCGCGTTCACCCAAAATGTCACAAGCGCAGCCGCCCGTGAGCAGTCGGTTTACGATTCACTCGGTTCAATCTAAAGCTTTTCTTAATTCCTCCACCACGTACAATCTCTTTAAATGTCTACTGTATGAATATCAACAGTTAACTGCGCTTTTCTAGTGGCAGCATTCGCTCACCTGCCCAACTTTTGATCAGACGATCGAGAGAATAGGCGATTGAGAGAATATTTGCAATATTTCGCAACGCAAGGAGACAACAGGTATGTCATCGACGCCACCATTAGCAAAGCGTCTCATCGCAGAATTCATTGGCACCTTCTGGCTTGTACTGGGTGGTGCTGGCAGCGCTGTCTTAGCGGCTGCATACACAGCAGACAGTACCAAAATTTCTGAAAATACAGTTTACCCTCTAGGCATCGGCTTACTGGGGGTGGCGCTCGCATTTGGACTGACGGTGGTGACGGGTGCTTACGCATTTGGCCACATTTCAGGTGGTCATTTCAATCCGGCTGTTTCGATCGGACTGTGGGCAGCTAAACAATTTCGCGGTGGAACCGATTTGCTGGGCTACATCATCGCCCAAGTGTTAGGGGCGATCGTTGGTGCCGGGGTGATTTACTTAATCGCCAGCGGTAAGTCGGGATTTACGCTCAGTGGGTCTAATCCACTGGCTACAAATGGTTTTGGCGCACATTCACCGGGAGGGTATAGCATCGGTGCTGCCTTCCTGACCGAACTCGTGTTGACCTTTATCTTCCTGCTAATCATTCTTGGCTCGACCGATCGCCGTGCTCCAGCTGGATTTGCACCATTAGCGATCGGGTTTGGGCTGACGCTGATCCACTTAATCAGTATTCCAGTCACCAACACCTCCGTAAATCCTGCGCGTAGCCTTGGCCCCGCGATTTTTGCCGGTGGTGAACTTCTGGGACAGGTCTGGTTGTTTTGGGTCGCGCCCATTGCAGGTGCGTTATTGGCCGGGTGGCTCTATTCATCCCTCTTTACGCCAACGGTGGAAGAGCGATCGGAGCGGCTTAGAGAACCGGTTTAGATTCCGCTAACAAAGATCAGCTATACCGAAACTACGGTCACTCAAAGCATGGATGGCAGGTGAGCGTGTTGCTCGTTAATACGGGTAACGCGCTCACGTTGTTTTTAATGAAATCAAACGTACGTAGAGTTGAAGCACCACTGATGCGAGCAAGGCTTGGGCCTGGAGTGAGGCAAAAAGAACTGAGTTGTAAATGATGACACTGACAATAGAAATGCTTTCTAGCGCTTAGGTGATTCATCTCATTCACGATCGGTTAATTGATCGCCCCCCAACTTCCTGGTGGCAACAGGTGAATATGCTTTTTTTAAGCGCCTGTGTTCATAAGTAGGTGGGTCTAATTAAATATAAAACCTGCGTAGGTTGGGTTGAGGCACGAAACCCAACGCCCGCATGGGTTAGCGATAGCGTAACCCATCCTAAAGTTGATTCCACCTCGCTACTTACTGATTCCAAATAATCTCAAATTAATGGAAGCTGCGCGTACTGTACAATCGAGTGTGTTGTGGTGATGGGTTTTTGTGAAGGAGATACTTTGATGCGCTTTCAAGGAAACGATCGAACCGCTCATGCGATCATCGCGACACTCATAATGACAGCAGGATTTACGATCGGAGATGGATTTTTGACACCCAGCCACGCCATCCCTGCGAAGCAAGCCACTACTATGCCAGCATTCCAGCTAGCGCAAACCACCCCAACCCTAACTGAACGTCCTGATCAAATTGATACCTGCCGCGGCGTCGGTAATTCAGCCCTCGCAATCTACAAAAATACGGGGTTGAATGGTGTCATTGGAACAGCTCCAGCAAACTCCAGCGTCACGTTAACAGGCGTTTTTGGTCCTGACATTGCACAGATTCGCCTTCCAAAAGTGGGATGGGTGTCGTCCCCGCTGCTCAAAACAGACTGTAGCGGTACACCGCCGGAGGGTGGATTACCATCTGACCTGGACACCAATCCTAAATACTGCCGCCGTCTCCGCAGCTCACAAACGGATGGATCAGCCTATAGTGATTTAGACAGTGGTTTAGTTGCCCGCAATGCTCCGAATGGTGATATTCAGTTCGTAGGCGACACCAATCAACCAGACGGCCCTGCTAGAGCCGCGATCGTTCGATTTCCCGGTCGCGCATCCGATATTCAGGACGCCGCTTACAGACGGTGGATTCGAGTGAAATATATTGGAGTGTTGGGCACACCTCGCCTTGGATGGGTTACAAATGGGCCAACAGGAACGAACCGCAATATTGCGACATGCTTCTAGTCCCCAGCCGTAGCATGATGGCATGAGATGAATAAGATCTGAAGGCAGAAGTCAATAGCCAACTGATTTATCTGGCCGTTAGCAGCCTAAATGGCAACTTCTGCCTGTCGCCGTTTATCTAATGCTGCTTTTTGCGTTGTAATGTCTTGCATCTGAGCCACAAAATAGAGCGGCTGCTGTTGGCTATCGCGCACCAGCGATACACTGAGCAAACACCAGATAATCTGCCCATCTCGATGCTGATAGCGCTTTTCCAGATGGTAATAGGAAATTTCACCAGCCAGCAGTTTGAGGGCACATCCGAGCGTTGTTTCCAGATCGTCGGGGTGGGTAATTTCTGAGAATGTCCGTTTTAGGAGTTCTGCTTCGGTATATCCCAGCATTTGGCATAGGGATGGGTTCACCTGCAGAAACCGTCCATCGGGCGCGGTGAGAGCCATGCCAACAGCAGTCGTATCGAATGCATTACGGAAACGTTGCTCGCTTTGACGGAGCGCTTCTTCGGCCTGTTTACGGGCTGTGATTTCACGATAAATACAAAGCAGACATGACTGCCCATCCAGATCAACGACTTCCGCAGATACCAGCACAGTTCTCAACTGTCCATGCTTATTGCGATAGTCGATTTCCGCATCGCGGACATAATTTTGCGATCGCACGAGCTGTTCAAAGCGCGCTACCTGTGTTGGGCTGACCACAAGACTCAAACTGACGGCACTTTGCCCAATGACTTCCTCACGGGAATAGCCCGTAAACGCCAAAAATTGATCGTTCACTTCGATGTAGCGCCGTTCGGGCAGCGTGGCAATGCTGATTGCATCAGGACTCGTGCGGAAGACTTTGGTAAATCGGGCTTCTGATTCCTGGAGTGCCGTTTTTACCTGATCGAAAGATTGCTGTAAGTGCTCTGACATCTGGTTGAACGAATGGGCCAGGACTTCTAGCTCGGCGATTCGGCTCTGGCTCTCAACCGGATGCGGCCATTCTCCCAGCGCTAATTCACGGCTGGCATAGCTCAGACGTAGGATCGGTCCCGCAATCCGGGAAGCGGTTAACCATCCGAGAATGGTGGCAACCGTCAGTGCTCCGGCACACAGCAGGAGCGTCAGGCGATGGTTTCCCTGGACGACATCCGTAAAGTCTGCTTCCGGTAGAATGACTACGACCAACCAATTTAAGCTACGGTCGCTGGCCAAGGGCTTGACAGAGACGAAGTAGCGCTGCTGATCGACCGTGAGGCTGAGATGGTGTTGGGTGTAAATGTGATCAAACCCACCAAAGCGATCGGTCAGGAAGGTGGCAACCTGCTGGATGACGACATTGTGGCTATTGACGGCTTTGATGCGCTGCGGCTCTAGCTGCTGTGGGATTGTGGTGATGGATTTGGATGTCTCCAGAACCGCAGAACGGCGACGGAAAATTGGCTTGTCATCGGTTGTTGCTACCAGCAAGCCGCTCTGCTCAGCGATAAACACCTGTCCCGTTGAACCAATCTTTAAATCCTTTAAAAAACTGCCCAATTGGGTCAGCTTTGCAGATGCAGCCAGTACTCCGCGAAACAGGTTGGTGCGATCGTAGAATGGCTGAAAATTAACGGCTTGCAGAACCGGTTCATGATTGCGATCCAGCGATGTGATTAGCTGCCACTGCGGTTTTCCAGTCGTCTTTGCAGCGAGATACCAATCCTCATGCCGCAGGTCACGGGATGTCGTGATAGCGCGATCGATCAAACGGCTCAGGGGAGCACTATCATTACGGATAAGCGCTGGGGCGGGGCTATAAAGCGTGACTTCATTTTCAACATGCGTGTCAACTGAGCCGTCATGGTGTTTTTCCAGCGCCAAAACGCGCCGTTGTTCATCAATGACAGCAACCGTATCAACCGAGTCAAAAATTTGGAGCTGCTGCCCAAAATAGCGCTTCAAGGCTGGAGGACTGCGCCAATCTAACATCCCCAGGCGGATAGCAGCCGCGTCGCTCCGGGACATCGCAGCCGGGACGCGGAGCCACGATGTGAGTCTTTGCTCAATCTGCTCATCTGTCTTCGTGGCCAATTGATTGGCAAGGTTCGTAATCGTCTGTTGTCCATTCCGAACCGATAAATATCCCATCGCGCCCACCACCGTAGCAACTGGCAGCACAAACGGTATCACCAGCGCTATGCGCAAAGGGATTTTCTTACCAGAGCGATGAGATAAACAAGAGGCTGAACGGGACAATACTTCTCCCAGAAAATAGCACAGACACGCAGATACACGAACACGCAACCCTTGGCAACGATCAATCTAACGTGTTTGAGCCAACGTAGAATCAGCCAGAATGCTCATTATTCTGACTCGCCTTTGTACGCGCGGTCTGACGATAGCTATAAATTTCCTATGGTAATCATTGTATTTCCACTATGCTTGATCACACGGTATAGCAGCACCAATGATTTTGCGTGTCTTCGTGGGGTGACTTCCCTAGAATTCAAATGAGAGCCCCCCCTTAACAAAGAACCCGTCCAGGCTCAGATCCCCATTGCTGCGCGATATCAGCCCTGGATTTGAGGCATTAACAAACCGCAAATCTTCACTGGTATTAAACCAATGTTGATATTCATAGCCAGCGCTGAGGTTAATCTTGGCCTGTTTGCCCAAAGGCGCTTGCCAATCAAGTCCAATCGCCGCTTCGAGCACTGGCACTGTATGGCTACTTTGACTTCGCTTCAGATTAGCAATTAGATCAGCCCCATTGTTGTCTGTTTCGCGATAGGTAGAGGTTAAATCACCGATCAGAATGGATGCCGCACCCCGACCAAAGATGCTAAAACCGCTGCCCAGCATCAGTTTTGCTTCTGCTCCTACCCGCGGGCCAAAACCAGAGAAGTCATTGCCAATTTTGATCCGCCCGTTGACGTAATCGAACTGGTCATATTTGGCATCCAAATCCTGATTGATAGAAGCAAACTTTAAGCCACCAAACAGGCGCAACCCGAGGCTTTTACCCACGCGAAATTTGTAGCCCAATTCCAGATCCGTATTGTTGTAGTCGAGTGCGGCGCTGGCACTGGCAATACCAGCACGCTCATTTTGACGCGGGCTGGAGAGTGTTGAGAATAAAAACCCATTGGCAGGCGCGATCGCGCTATCCTTACCACTGGTTACCAGAGACGTATACGCCACAGCAATATCCAGCGCTGAACTTGGCGGTTGGTAGGTGATTCCCACACGGATGCCAGCGCCCCGATCGTAGTCTGCAGTTTGCAGTTTGCCGTCGATCGCCAGTGCATCACCAGCATCCTCGATCGCATAGTCGAAAGGTGTACTGGTGCGTGGTTTGAAAAATACCCCTGTGGCTGAAATGGTCAGATTTTGGGGTTGGTCTTCGGCAATTGAAACGGCTGGAGTCGTGTTTTTAGACCCTGCCAGGGTTTGCTTAAGGCGTTCGATTTCTTGCTCAAGCTGCTGCTGCCGTTGCTCCAACGTAGAGAGTTGTTCCTGCAAGGGTTGTGTACTCGGTACAGCATCGGGCACGATGACTGGCGTGCTTTGGGCCAGTACTGCGCGAGTGGGTACGATCGGGGCGGCAGCGGGTGGAGAGAATTCGATCGCGGTTGCGGTCTCGGCGATCGGAGCGGGAGCAGCGGCAGGAATACGGGGACGAGCGGCAGGAATCGACTGGGTGAGGGGGACTGGAGAAAGGTCGGCGGCGGTTCCAGTCGCTGGGAGCGGGCGGGATGTGGGTAGATTGGTAGATGCCTGCGTCGGCTCGATCGTGAGCGTCGGTTCGATCGTGGGCGTCGGCTCGATCGCAGTGCCCTTAACCAATACGGCAGTCGATTTTTTTACAGGGATCGGTTGTTCGGGATAGGTGACAGGATCTGCAGCACTTGCTGGTGTGGTTGGGATTGTAGAGACAATAACTGGACGATCGCGACGTTGCGCCACAAAACTGGGTGGGCCAGACGTAATTGGCACGGAGCGAGTGGACGATGGTGCAGAAAACTCAATTGCTGCTGGTTCAACGGTTGGGCTGGTTTTCGGTGTTGCCGTCGCCATGTCTAATTGAGTCTGGTTGGGCGCAGTTGACTGGGTCAAATCTGGCGATTGTGGCGATGGTGATGATTCTGGTTGTTCCTGTGCACCTGCCGCAATCGGCGCGCCCAAAACGGCAGTTAATGCAACAGCGAGGCTGATCGTACGATCGTTCATGGTCGGTTCCTCATGCGGTAGAAGTGAATGAATACAGAGAGGGGAGAATGATGGGGCTATGCGTTCGCTTTGCCCCTGGTCGAACGCTTGCTTAGAGCCTTGCGCCTTTGCCTGTCTTACCCTGGCAAATCGAGATACAAGTCACCGGACAGCGCCAGCGCATTTTGAGCTTTCACGCTGTCAAGCAGATATTGCCGGGTAGCGGGACTGAGGAGATCAATGAGTCTGGCCTGAACGATAGGGGCGATCGCGACTTCATCATTGGGACTGGGGTTTGTGTTGCGCACAACGTTGCTGCCAGCGCCACCAACCAGCGCATCGTCGATCTGGTCACCAAATAAATAATCATTGCCGGGATTGGTTGCCAGATCGCCCGGTAGTGCATCCCCGTAAAGCCTGTCTTTATCTCTCAGCCCAAACAGAATGTCGTTGCCGTTCCCACCGCTCATGTCGTCCTGTGCGAGTTGGGTAAATCCAGCGGCCAGGTTGCGGTAGAGCGTATCGTATTGATGCGGCAACCCCTGGAAGAAGTTATGGGCCTCATTACTGGTATCGAGGTAATCCAGAATGCCTCCATCCAGATTCATACTCAGGTCTACCTGCCCGTTCAGGAACGGGAGGATAAACGTTGCATTGTCGCCCAGCAGCAGATCATCGCCGTCATCCCCTTTAATCTGATCATTCTGGGCAATCAGGGCATTATCGCGATTTTGAGTGGTGTAATCGATCCCATGCCAATCTTGATAGCGATCGCGCATAAAGTCGTTCACATCTTTGATCAACACATTCAGGCTTTCGCGTTGTTGATTGCTCAGGGGCGTTGCCGCCGTGATGATGGGCGTAATGATGGTGCTGTAGTCGCCTGTGATCAGGTCATTGCCGCCGCCGCCACTCACCGTGTCATTACCCAGTTTCAGGTCGAAGTCACGGAAGTTGCTGCGAGCAGGGCGATTAAGACCGATCGCGTTTGAGGGTTGCCAGAAGCTACCGCGCTGATAGGGCAGGCTGCTGACCAGTGGTGCAATCTGAATGCTGTCATCTGCAAAGATCTTGTCATCGCCATTCCCGCCGTAAATTGCATCGTTGCCAATCGACAGGGTGTATGGCTGACTGCTCACCCCGCCCGCAAAAGGAGCCAGAAGGGCATTGACGCCATTACTGAAACTGGCGATCGCCTGATTGATATTCGTCAGCAGATTGCTCAGAGCGACCTGGTTAGCGGGTGCTTGATTCACCACAGGGCCAAACAGGATACTGTTATCGCCGTCGATCACATCGTTGCCGTCGTCGCCCGCGATCGTGTCATTACCTAACCGCAACTCCTGCGGTGACGCACCGCTGGTAGACGTATGGGCCAGTTCCAGGTCATGGAGGTCGTAAATTAACTGGTAGAGACGGCGCGTGGTTTGATCGAGCGACAAATCAAAGGTGCTATTCCCACTGCGGAGCGGCATAAATGCAGAGTCATTGTCGCCGATAATGGTGTCATTGCCAGCGCCCCCACTCAAACTGTCATTGCCAGCCAGCAGATCAAGGTGGTGTACCAGATCGGGCACGATCGACACGAGGGGTTGCAGAATTGCACCATTGGTTGCGGTTAGAGGCCCGATCGGTGGAATGGGCGACGCATCGCGGAACAGTTGCGGTACTAACGTCAGCGTTGGCAGCAGTCCACCAGTCGTCTGTGGCTCTAGCGTCACGCTGGGCAGCACCACCGTGCCGTACGTGCCTAGCTCAATCCCCACGCCAGCGCTCTTGTCAATCAGATGAATGCCCTGGACGACATTGGGCAGTTGGGTGTTGAAAGCCGCTGAATTATTGCCACTGTCACCAATGATCACATCATCGCCTGCATCGCCACTAATCTGGTCATCCCCAGCGTTGCCCTGCAGAAAATCATTGCCGCTACCGCCGTGCATGACGTCATTGCCACGCTGCCCAAACAGGCTGTCGTTACCCGCATCGCCGTTGATGATGTCGTTGCCATCGTCGTAAAGCGAGATCAACTGTAAAGCGGTGTTAGTGCCGTCAGCGCTGGCCGTCAGCAGGAAGCGATCGACCGTTTGAACCTGATCGTCCGTCACTGCGTTGGGGCTGACGGTGCCGATGAGTTTGCCCACATCCGTGAGAATCACATCCCGGTGCCAGGAGCCATCTGGGTTAATGCGTGGTGTGCCATCGGCATTGTAGGCGCGAGTAATGATACCCACATCGCCCAGAGCGGTGTCTTGCCCTGCCCCGCCGCTAATTGTGTCGTTGCCCAGTTCACCATAAATTTCATCATCGCCAGAATTGCCAAATATGAGGTCATTGCCGCGCTGACCGTGCAGAATATCGTCCCCGGAACCGCCGTATTCCGTATCGTTGCCGCCAATACGATCGCGATCATCAAAGCGCACGACATCCCGAATTACATCAGCGAACGGTTGAGGATAGCGCTGCCAGAGGTTATAGCCAATTGATCGCCGGGTAATCGTGCCGTTATCGCCCAGCACCACATCGGCATTTGCGCCGCCATCAATGATATCGTTGCCATCAGCACCACCAACGACGTTGTGCCCGCCGATGATGTCATCTTCGCCGGTGTCACCAAAGAGGCGATCGTCGCCCTGCTGTCCCAGAATGGTGTCGTCGCCCTGGTTGCCAAAGATCAGGTCATTGCCACCGCCATCGGCGGCCTGGGTGTCGATCGAGAAATAGTTTTGTCCCGGCGGCAGTGCCCGATAGACCTTCCCGTGATCGCCGAGTAATAGATCATCTGCCTCTGAGCCGTTTTGCAGGAAGGCATACTGCTTAAAGGTATTGCCATTGAGGAACCAGGAGACGGTTTGACCCGTGGCGCGATCGTGCCATAACAGATCGGTCTGTCCATCGTTGTTGAAGTCGGCTGTACCGCTGATATCCCAGGCTGCATCCTGGACTGCGGGTAAAAACGTAAAGCCACTCAACGCATTACCGTTTAACGTCCAGATGATATTCTCACCTGTGTGCTGATTGTGCCAGAGCAGATCCATATAACCATTGACATCCTGGTTAAAATCCGCGATGCCTTTGATCTGCCAATTGAGGTCACTAATGGTGGGGAGCTTGGTGAAGCCACCATATGCCGTTCCATTCATCGTCCAGATCAGGTTCTCGCCCGTCTGCTGATTGCGCCACAGCAAATCAATATAGCCATTGGCATCTTTGTTGAAGTCCGCCACGCCCTGAATCTGCCAATTGAGATCATTAATGGTAGGGAGCTTGGTAAAGCCAGCATACGCCGTTCCATTCATCGTCCAAATGACATCTTCGCCTGTCGTTTGGTTGCGCCACAGCAGATCGGCATAGCCCTTCGCATCTTTGTTGAAGTCCGCTACACCTTTGATCTGCCAGTTGAGGTCACTGATGGTGGGGAGTTTGGTAAAGCCAGCATATGCCGTCCCATCCATCGTCCAAATCAGGTTCTCGCCCGTCTGCTGATTGCGCCACAGCAGATCCAGGTCACCTTTTACATCTTTGTCAAAGTCTGCGATACCGGAAATTTGCCAGTTGAGATCGCTAATGGTCGGCAGTGCAATTTCCTGCTGGAGGTTTGTCCCTTCCATCAACCAGATGACCAGTGCGCCGGTGGTCTTGTTGCGCCAGAGGATGTCTGCTTTGCCATCCTGGTTAAAGTCTCCTTTGCCACTGATGTCCCATTGGGCGCTGTTGACGATCGGGTTGGGTCGATCGCCGAGCGGCAGGTAGGCAACTTGATTCGCACCGAGATTATTTACCTGCCAGATGGATGTTTGCCCGGTGGCGCGATCGTGCCATAACAGGTCGCCTCGACCATCCTGGTTAAAATCGGCAACACCATCGATCGCCCAATTCAGGTCACTGATGGTTTGAAGGGCGGTAAAGCCACCAAAAGCGGTGCCATTCAACGTCCAGATGATATCTTCACCCGTCTTTTGATTGCGCCAAAGCAGATCGGCATACCCGTTTGCATCTTTGTCGAAGTCCGCCACACCCTGGATCTGCCAGTTGAGATCATTGATGGTGGGGAGCTTGGTAAAGCCACCAAAAGCAGTACCGTTTAGCGTCCAGATGATGTCTTCACCCGTCTTTTGATTGCGCCAGAGCAGATCGGCGTATCCATTGGCGTCTTTATTGAAATCGGCAATCTTTTGGATTTGCCAGTTCAGGTCACTAATGGTGGGCAAGGACACCACACCAAGGCGAGTAACCCCATTCATGCGCCAGATCTGGTCTTCGCCCGTCTGCTGGTTGCGCCACAGCAAGTCGGTTTGACCATCTTTATCAAAATCAGCCGCGCCAATGAAGCTCCAGTCGATGGATTGATTGAGCAAGGGAATGGACGCGATCGCGCTACTGCCATTCATCTGCCAGATGAGATTTTGTCCGGTTTCCTGGTTCCGCCACAAAATATCCAGTTTGCCATCACCTGTCAGATCGGCGATGCCTGCGACCAGCCAATTATCGTCAAGATGGTCAATGCCGTTATCACCATAAATGGTGTCTGCGCCAGTGCCGCCTAGTACCGTGTCATTGCCCCACCCACCAAAGATCAGATCATTGCCGCCCAGCGTGGGATCGGTGGTGGTGAAGAAGTCAAGCGTTGCCAGATTATTGTCATTGGCGACGACGCCCGCTTCGCCGTAGTTATAGTCAAACTTGCCATTGTCACCCAGAATGCGATCGGCTCCCGTATCGCCGTAAAGCGTGTCGTCGCCAAATCCACCTGCGATCAGGTCATCGTCTTCGTTCCCCGAAATCGTATCATTGCCGCCGAGTCCTGGTGTGATGGTTTCAATCAGGCTGACCACACCACCTGTTAATGTGATGCGTCCGTTGTCACCCAGGAGTACATCCGCACCGGGGTTTGGTGCCACACCGTTACCGGAGTCGCCCAGAATCGTGTCGCCTGCCACACCACCGAGAATAATGTCGCTACCGTCATTTCCTTCGATCGCGTCTGCTCCACCCGTGGCAGTGATGGTATCTGTAGTAGTGATGAGATCCAATGTAGACAGGTTGGCATCTACACCATAGTTGAGCAAGCCATTGTCACCCAGGATAATGTCATCGCCCTCATTGCCCTTCAGCTTGTCGTTGCCGAAACCACCGAGAATTCGGTCAGTGCCTTCATTACCCTGGATGTCATCGTTACCGCCCAACGATGGATCGATGGTTTCGATGCGCTTGATTTGGGTGCCGCTGAACACGATCTGCCCATTGTCGCCCAGCAGAATATCGTTGCCTGCGTTGCCTGCGATCGCGTCTCCGGCAAAGCCACCCAGCGCAATATCATCACCCTCATCGCCTGTGATTTTGTCGCTCCCGCCGAACCCTGGATCGGTGGTCGTAATCAGATCCAGCGTAGCGAGGTTTCCATCGATGGTGTAATCTAACAAGCCATTATCGCCCAGGATAATGTCGTTGCCTGTACCGCCTGCGATTGTATCGTTGCCATAGCCACCGATCAGGATGTCATCGCCTGCATTGCCTGCGATCGTGTCATCACCGCCCATGTTGGGAACAATGGTCGCGATTTTCTCAATCACATCGGCTGCATTGCGTGTGATGTAAGCGTTATCACCAATCACCACATCATTGCCATCGTCGCCAGAAAGGTTGTCGCCGCCTACACCTGTGACATCACTGCCACCAGACCCACCCACGATGATGTCATTGCCACCACCGCCTGTAATGGTATCCCTGCCACCGAAGTCGGGGTCTGTGGAGAAAATATCGTTGGCTTCTGGCGATCCATCATTACGGACTACTACACCATTGTCGCCCAGCAGAATGTCATCCGCATTATCGTTGCCGCCTGAAATCGCGTCATTGCCGCTGCCGCCGAGCACAATATCGGCATCATTGCCGCCTGTAATGGTATCATTGCCGCTGGCGATCGCTGCATCAGTGGTTTCAATGCGCGTAATGACATTGGCTTGCAGCGTTATCTTGCCGTTATCGCCCAGGATGGTGTCTTTCCCGGCATCCCCGGAGAGATGGTCATCACCAGCGCCACCCAGAATGATGTCATCACCACTGTTTCCGGTAATCGTGTCGTTGCCACCAAAAGCGCTGGTTGCCGTGACGAAATCTAACGTTGCGAGATTACCATCGGCACTGTAATCGACTACGCCATTGTCGCCCAGCAGAATATCGGCTCCGCTATCGGCGGTGATGGTGTCGCTGCCAAAACCACCGAGCGCGATCGTGATGCCTGTACCACCGTCGATCGTGTCGTCGCCGCCTTTATTGGAAAACAGCGTTTCAATTTTCTCGATCGTGCTACTGGCATTGCGCGTGATGTAACCACTATCGCCCAGAATGATGTCATCGCCAGCATTCCCAAAGAGACTATCGCCGGGACTACCCGCGACATCGCCGCCACCGGAACCACCGAGAATGATGTCATTGCCACCGCCCCCTGTAATGGTGTCCCTGCCGCCAAAATCGGGGTCTGTGGAGAAAATATCGTTGGCTTGTGATGATCCATCAATGCCCACAACGACACCATTATCGCCGAGCAGGATATCGGCTGCGTCATCAGTGCCACCCGAAATCGCGTCATCACCGCTACCACCGAGCACAATATCGGCATCATTTCCGCCTGTGATAATGTCATTGCCGCTGCTGATTGCCGCATCCGTAGTTTCAATGCGCGTAATCATATTGGCTTGCAGCGTCACCTTGCCGTTATCGCCCAGAATGGTATCTTTCCCGGCGTCGCCAAATAGATGGTCATCACCAGCGCCACCTAGAATAATGTCATCGCCACCGTTTCCAGTAATCGTGTCACTGCCACCAAAGGCACTAGTGGCTATGATGGTATCTAATGTGCTGGGATCGCCATCAACGCTGTAATCGACTACACCATTGTCGCCCAGCAGAATATCGGTTCCAGTATCGGCAGTGATGGTGTCGTTGCCAAAACCACCCAGAGCGATCGTGATGCCTGTACCACCGTCGATCGTGTCGTCGCCACCACTATTCGGCGCGATCGTCTCAATTTTTTGAATAACATTGGCCGCATTGCGAGTGATTCGGGCATTGTCACCCAGTAGAATATCGTCGCCTGCATCGCCAAACAGCCCCCCAAAGCCACTTATCCGATTATCATCACCCGCGCCACCTATGATTATGTCGTTGCCACCGCCGCCGTGAATATCATCCTGTCCACCGAAACTGGTGTCCGTGGAAATAATATCGTTGGCATCAGCCGTTCCATCGGCCCCATGCACAACGCCATTGTCACCCAGTAGAATATCAACGGCATCGCCACCACCATCCAGAATGGTATCGTTGCCCACGCCACCCAGAATAATGTCTGGGTTCACGCTGCCTGTAATCGTGTCATTCCCACCCGTCGTCCCAAAGGCTTCGATGCGGGTGTAAACTCCACCGCTGTTGAGTTCTACCCGACCATTATCGCCAATGAGCGCAATATCGGCACCGACATTACCCAAGATCTGGTCATTGCCAATACCACCGACCAGGATGTCTGCGTCTTCGTCACCACTCAGGATGTCATCGCCACCGATCGTGGGATTGATGGATTCATAGCGTACGGCACCTCCACCTAACGCCACGCGCTGTCCATCATCGCCAAAGACGACATCATTGCCCTGGTTGCCCTGCAAGAAATCATTACCTGCGCCACCGGAGAGGAAGTCATTCTCGGTACCGCCATATAGTTCATCATTGCCTGCCTGACCGTACAGGGCGTCACTGCCTGCGTTACCGTAGAGTTTGTCATTACCCGTACCGCCCCCTAACGTGACGCTGCCATCAGGATTCAAATTGCCGATATCACCGAGCAAATAATCATTACCATCACCGCCTTCCAGCGTGTCGTCGCCATTACCGCCTTCGAGAACGTCGTTGCCCACCTGACCACGCAGAATATCGTTACCGTCACCCCCTTTGAGGCGATCGTCTCCATTGCCGCCTTCGAGCGTGTCATCCCCATTCTCGCCCTGAAGAATGTCATTTCCATCGCCACCCTGCAAGGTGTCGTTGCCAGTGCCGCCATAGAGTTTGTCGTTACCTGTGCCGCCGTCCAGCGTATCGTTACCTGTCCCGCCAAAGAGCGTGTCGTTGCCGTCCTCGCCGTATAGGAGTGAATCGCCTGCCCGTGCTGTCAGTTCATCATTGCCCTTGCCACCATGAAGGATGGTTTTGCCGTTGCCTGCAATTAAGTGATCATCGCCAAACTCCGTTCGTCCCGGGTTTACTGCCGGATTGAAATCACCCCATAGTTCTGATTCGGCAGCGACATCGGGTGCAATTTCAATCACATCATTGCCAATGCCCCCTTCGGCGTAAATCTTGCGAACGCCTGCGTAAGTCTGGTTATAGCCAAACGCTGACACAATGACCGTCTCGGTGCCATCAGGCTGAGTGGACACATGGGTCACTTTAAAGGTTTCATCGATGTCGGTGCTGAAGGTTGGTGAAAGGCGAGCCGCCGCGTTGGGACCCATGTTTAACCGGAGCAGCCCCGTTGCAGGATCTACCAGCGTTGCCAGCACAGGGTCAGGGTTGCCAGCCCCATTGCAGGCAAAGGAGAAGTCGAGCAGCGTTGCCGAAGCAATATCAAAGGAATCTTCCCAACCGACAAAGCCCACGAAGGGAATATCAACCCCCACTTTGACGTAAGCGCTCAGAGCTGCAGTGAGTTTGCCATCAATATCAAAAATGCAAAGTGGGCCGTCCAGGAAGTTACTCAGCAACTCGTCCAGACGCACTTTGCCATCGTGGTTGGGGTCATCTAAATCAGCATTCACGTTCGCATAAATGCCACCACCAACACCCACATCCACCACCACTGCATTTAATGAGGCAAACGCGCCAATTCCAGCCGTGAGCACCACTTCGGGTACATCGGCTCCTGTACCGTCAGGGTTAGCCGTATCGCTCACATAGAATCCCCGGAACACCAGCCCTGGGTCAGTGAAGCCCCCCGATGCAAACAGCCGAATGCC
>JAJPKC010000354.1 GCA_021323955.1 Oscillatoriales cyanobacterium Centralia_MAG_596
CGATCTTCCGGCTAATCGTGGCGGACTCAAACAAATCTGTGCTGTAGATCATGGTGCAGTGAAGCGCGTCCACCGCTTTGAAGCAATGGCATTCCAGATCAAAACGCGTGGTGCCTAAATCAAAGTCAAGCGGACTGAGCGTTAAACCCGGAAGTTGCAACGGCGCGATCGGAGCATTCTGAAGCGCAAACACGACCTGAAACAGCGGATTACGGCTGAAGTCGCGTGTGGGTTGTAACGCTTCTACCAGTTTCTCAAAGGGCAAATCCTGATGGGCATAGGCTTCCAGTGTCGTGGTTTGCACCTGTCGCAGCAGCGTTCTAAAGGTGGGGTTGCCTGCCAGGTTAGTACGCAGCACCAGACTGTTGACGAAGAAGCCGATTAATCCCTCCAGTTCACTGCGATTACGATTAGCGATCGGGGAGCCTACCGCCACATCGTCTTGCCCCGTGTAGCGATAGAGCAGGGTTTGAAACGCCGTTAGTAAGGTCATAAACAACGTCGCCCCGGTTCTCTGGCTGAGGGTTTCCAAGGCAGTTGTAAGCATTGGAGTTAGGATTAGGTGTTGGCTTGCGCCTCGGTAACGCTGCACGACTGGACGAGGTAAATCCGTTGGCAATGTCAGTGTGGGCAGATCCATCAACTGCCGTCGCCAGTAAGCAAGCTGCGTTTCAATCACCTCGCCTTGCAGGTACTCTCGTTGCCAGTGGGCAAAGTCAGCGTACTGAATGGGCAATTCACCCAGGGGAGAAGGCTTATTTGCCACAAACGCGGCATACAGGGTACTCAACTCTTGAATAAGCACGCCGATCGACCAACCATCTGAAACAATGTGGTGCAAATTCAGCAGCAGTACGTGATGGGTTTCATCGAACTGGAGCAGTGTGACTCGCATCAAAGGGCCATCGGTCAGGTTAAAGGGCTGCTGAAAGGCCGCGATCGCCTGCTGCTGAGCTACTTCATCACGTTGATCTGCGGGAACGGTGTGCAGTGCAATGACGGGTAGGGGCACGTCCAGGTAGGGCGTAATCACCTGCATGAGTACCCTCTCGAAGCCTTCTGCCTCCAGCTGGGCAGTACCTCTTTGCATCAGCGATCCATCCATTCGGTTAAACGTGGTTCGCAAGGCTTCATGACGCTGCACGATCGCGTTAAACGCTTGCTCCAACGCTTCAAGATGCAGGATGCCAGTGAAGCGAATGGCCGCTGTCACATTGTAAAAAGGGTTTTCGGGAGCCAACTGGTGCAGAAACCACAAACGCTGCTGGGCAAACGAAGCCGGAAAGCAAAACACATCGTCTGATGGGCACTCAGGTGCATTCCCAACAGCAATAGGTGAATGCGCAACGGAATCTACATTGGTTGGCGTCTTCAAAGCTTGAAAGCTATCTTGAGAATCTTGCACCACTTAAACTCAGCCTCAAATGTTAATTAATATAAAGTGTTGGAGATTTTTTGCTTCGCTTATGTATATCAAGGTCTTAATTGTCTTGACCCCAAGGATTTATTCTCATGTCTTACTCAATAGTTGTAGACGCTAACAAATCTGTAGATAAAAGGGACATCTATCAAATATTTTGGAGAAGTGCTTTTAATCCGTCTGCTGTTGTTTGTATCAAGCAAAAAGGTGGCGACGAGCCACAGGTCATAAATGTAACGGGCGACAATGCTCTAAAACTTTGGAAACGCTTACACTCGCCCGACCCATACACGGTTAAATTGTGCTTTCTAGGCTACGACTTGGCTTACTAAGCTAGATAGAAACAGGGTCTTTGCGAACGAAGCAACGTTGTTTGCATTAAGGTCACTGCCTGGTGCTTAACAGTTGAATAACCTGCATGTATCTGATGGTTCCTCATGATTAACATTCGCGATTGATTAGAGACGATCGCTTCTGCCGATAGGCACTACGCGCAAGAGGCACGATCGCAGGGGTTGATGGGTTAGCGGTCTGCGCTTTCAATTGATCAAGAATCGGAGCCAGTTGAGCGATCGTCGGGGCTTCAAACAGTTGATGGAGCGGTAATTCCACACCCAATTCATCTCGAATGCGCGACGTTAATTGCGTTGCCAGCAGAGAATGTCCACCCAAGGCAAAGAAATTGTCATGAATGCCGACTCGATGAACTCCCAATAATTCTGACCACAAACGGGCGAGCGTTACTTCCAGCGGTGATCGTGGCTCACCATTCGCCCCTGATGAATTGACTCGGTTCGCATCAGGCGCAGGCAAGGCGCGGCGATCGACCTTACCATTGGCCGTCAGGGGCAGCGCTTCCAGCACCACAAAGGCAGCGGGCACCATGTAGGCAGGCAGCGCTTGCTCTAAATGCTGGCGCAGTTGGGGAATCAGATGTCGTGCTAACCGGGTTTGTAATGGCTGGTTGGCATAGGTGTGCCAGGGGCGATCGTCACGCAACGGCTTGAACGATGGCATGACTGTTGGATCGGAATCGAAAGCCGATCGTTTGATGCAAACCACATCGTAGCGATCGTGTCCCAAATCCGACCAGTGAATTTCAACCGTATAAGGTAGCGTGGCCTCCAGATCCCACCAGGCTTGGGGATCAAGACCCGATTCTACACGTTCTAGCGCTTGCCGCATTTGACCGACGGTTCGAGGACTGGTTTCCTCTGCCAGCCAGGTTGCTGTTTGCACTGCTTGCCTCACTCGCGCATTGAGAACGCCCTTAATCTCCAGATACTCTGGCAGGGTTTCAGCTAATTGTTGATGGATCGCCGCTGGAGTCAAAGCAGCAGTCCAGTCCAGAGATGTCGGGAAGTGGGATGATGGGAATTCATTGGCATTCCGCGTAGATCCTTGAGCCGCGTGCCCAACTTGCAACATCACGTTGTAGCGAAATTGGGTCATTTCATTCGCAAAGCGACCCCGCGATAGCTCGACGTTTGCCCGACGAATGGCCGGTACGCGATCGCGCAAAGCATGGAAAAAATCAGGATCGATGACTAGCTCCGTTTCCTCAAAGACGGCGCGTTGCACCCGTTGCTGAAGCTGCGATCGCTCCAGAGCGGGATCTGCCTGATATAGCTGCACTGCCGCTTGAAACGCAGTCAGCAATCGCAGATTTCGTACATCCCCAATAAATATAAAGCCGCCCGGTTTCACCCGTTGCGCTGCACCTTCCAGCACCCTTACTAAATAATCTAGGCTAGGGAAGTATTGCACCACCGAGTTGAGAATGACGGCATCAAAGTGGGCAGGTTCCAGATAGGTAAAATCATCCGCCAATTGGTGCAGCAATTTGACCTGCGGCAGGTTTTGGCTCGGTAACTGCTGTTGAATGTAGTCCAACGAGACAGTTGAAAAGTCGGTCGCCCAATACTCAGTGCAATGAGGCGCAAGTTGAAACAGCATCAGCCCAGTGCCACAACCAATTTCCAGGATCCGTTGAGGCTGTCGATCGCGGACTTGTTGGACTCGATGATTGAGCCATTCCCGCATTTCCTCGACAGCGATTGGCTGTCCTGTATAGCTGCTCTGCCATCCAATGATATTGAAAGTGGGATCTTGGTCAATGGCAGCGATCGCTGGAGCGTAGGTCTGGTTGTAAAGGGTTTGCCATTGCTCAATCTGTTCCCTGTGCAACGACGGCTCCAGCGTCAGCGTCTCATCTTTCAGGTTCAGCACCACATAAGCCACCAACTGGTTCCCTGATTTCTGGGGGTGCGCTATCACAACGGCTTGCTGCACGATCGGATGCTGACTCAACCGCGTTTCAATTTCGCCCAACTCAATCCGAAAGCCCCGTAGCTTCACCTGATCATCCACGCGACCAAAAAACTCCAAACTGCCATCGGCACGGTAACGAGCTAAATCTCCGGTTTTGTAGAGTTGGGGGGTAGAGGGTAGGGTGTGGGGGGTAGGGTAAGTTTTGCCATTCCCCATTCCCCATTCCCCATTCCCCTTGAAAGGGTTGTCAATAAACCGTTCTGCTGTTAAATCAGGACGATTCAGATACCCCCGCGCCAAGCCATCACCCCCGATGTATAGTTCCCCGACCACGCCGATCGAGACGGGTTGACGCTGAGCATCCAGCAGATAAAGTTGAGTGTTGGCGACGGGACGACCGATCGAGGGCGATTCACCTGACTGCAACTGCGCCACACTGGCCCAAATGGTGGCTTCCGTGGGGCCGTAGGCATTGAAGAAACGGCGACCAATTGCCCAGCGATCAATGATTTCAGTCGTACAGGCTTCCCCCCCCGCAATCACCGTCTGCAAGGCAGGGAGATCTGTTGCTGGGAGAACAGCTAACACCGCAGGCGGCAAAATGGCAGCGGCGATCGCGTGTTCTCGTAAGAATTTATTTAGTTCTACTCCTGGCGATCGGGCTTCCTGGGTCGCGATGTAGAGCGTTCCTCCCACGCCAAAGGCCAGCAGCAGTTCAAATACCCAGGCATCAAAGCTGAAGGAGCTAAATTGCAGGATGCGGCTTCCCGCAGGTAGATGGAATGCCTGCCGTTGAGCCGTTACAACATTGCACAATCCTCGATGCTCAATCAAAACGCCCTTGGGAGTGCCCGTGGAACCAGAGGTATAAATCACATACGCCAGATTTTCAGCAGTCACAGCCGTTTTAAGCGCACCCCGACTCTGTTGAGCGATGGTTTCTTCATGCGTATCTAAGCAAATGATTGTATCAACCGTTGGCAGGGCATTTACGAGAGACGACTGTGTGATCAGAATGGAAACCTGAGCATCCGTCAGCATGAAGCGTAGGCGATCGCGCGGATACTCTGGATCGAGGGGCAGGTAAGCACCGCCAGCCTTGAACACTCCCAACACGGCGACAACCGTATCGACGGAGCGATCGACACAGATGCCAACGAGACTGTCTGGACGCACCCCTTCCTGCTGCAAATAATGGGCAAGCTGGTTCGATCGCTGATCCAATGCCTGATAGGTTAACGGTTCGTCACCTCCCACCACGGCGATCGCGTCTGGCGTTTGCGCTGCCTGGGCTTCAAACACATGATGGATACAGGTATCTCTGGCGTACTCGGTGTGAGTGGCATTCCATTCGACCAAAAGCTGATGGCGCTCGGTGGCACTGAGGATGGGTAACGCGGCAATGGGCTGATCAGGCTGCGCGACAATTGCTTCCAGCAAAGTCTGAAAATGATTCAGAAAACGCGCGATCGTGGCAGCATCAAACAAATCAGTGTTATACGCCACAAAGCCGCTGATGCCCTCCACAGGCTGTTCCCATAGACCGCTCAAACCTTGAGACTGCTCCCACAGATGGAACTCCAGATCAAAGCGAGTGGTGGCAATGGCAAGCGGCCACGGATTGAGGGTTAAGTCCGGTAACTCCAGTGACGTCATCGGCGCATTTTGCAGGGCAAACACCACCTGAAACAGGGGGTTGCGGCTCAAATCCCGATCGGGATGCAGTTCTTCCACCAGTTTCTCAAAGGGCACATCTTGATGGGCATAGGCAGCCAGTGCTACCTCTCGGACTTGGCCCAGCAGTTCTCGAAACGTGGGATTGCCATTCAGGTTGGTTCGCAGCACCAGACTGTTGACGAAGAAGCCAATCAACCCCTCAATCTCACTACGATTACGATTGGCGATCGGCACACCAACGGCCAAATCCGTTTGCCCCGTATAGCGGTAGAGCAGAATTTGAAACGCCGCAAACAGCGTCATAAACAGGGTGGCCCCCTCCGCTTGCCCTAACGCTTCCAGAGCGGCGGTGAGAACGGGGGAAAGCGTGAGCGGTTGCGTCGCCCCTCGATGCCCCTGCACAGGCGGACGCGGGCGATCGGTCGGCAAGTTTAATCCGGGTAAAGCCTTTAACTGTTGCCCCCAGTACGCCAGTTGCGATTCTAGAATTTCACCCTGGAGCAATCGCCGTTGCCACTGGGCAAAGTCCGCATATTGAATCGGCAATTTACCCAGGGGAGACGGCTCATGCCGCAGAAATGCCGTGTAAAGTGCTCCTAGTTCGCGCATCAGCACCCCCATCGACCACCCATCAGAAATAATGTGGTGCAGCGTCAGCAGCAAGATGTGATCGGTTTCAGCGAGTTTTAATAAGGTGACACGCAACAGTGGCCCTGTCGTGAGCTTAAAGGGACGATGGGCTTCCTCAGTGGCCAAGCGCTGAATCGTTGCGTCTCGATCGCCAGTCGGAATACGTTGCAAATCGATGACAGGCAGGTGCAGCTTGAAGCCGGATGCAATCAGTTGAACGGGTTCTCCATCAACGTGAGCGAAGGTGGTGCGGAGCGTTTCATGCCGTTGAACGATCGCGTTAAACGCGTGTTGGAGTGCTTTTAGATTAAGATGTCCCTGTAGCTGTACGGCAGCCGGCATGTTGTAAAAGGGATTTTCCGGCACCAACTGATCCAGAAACCACAGCCGCTGTTGCGCAAACGAAAGGGGCAGCGATCGCGGTTCATCACGATCACGTTGCAAAGCGCGAGGCTGGAGCGCGATGGGATGAGAAGGCTGACTCGATGGAGGCGTTTGACGCAGCAACGCGATCAATTCCGGTTTGCGTTGCGCCAATTCTGCCTGTAACGCAGGCGTGATCGCCCCTTCAGGAGCCGTACAGCGGAGTCGATCGCCCTCCACAAAAACCTGCACATCCAAACGTCGCAAGGATGCCAAAAACGCTACCGTCGTTAACCCCGTTGTCACACCTCTACCTCCTCACGTCCACTCACAGTCGCTTCAGCAACCTCAGCCATTGGAACGCGTTGCCGTGCCCAGCGGATGGTTTCAATGGTGGCGGCCAAACCCGCGATCGTTGGGGTTTCAAACAAACTGCGAAGGGGGACTTCAAGTTGAAACGCATCCCGCACCCGCGACATTAGTTGAGTTGCCAGTAAAGAATGTCCACCCAACTCAAAGAAATTGTCATGAATCCCAATGGGTTCCTGCCCTAAAAGCTGCTGCCAAAGAGTCGCGAGAGTCTGCTCGATCGTCGTTTGGGGAGCCTGAGATAACTCGGTGCGATCCATTGTGGGAGCAAACAACCGGAGAGCCTGACGATCGACCTTGCCATTCGCCGTCAGAGGGAGTGCGTCCAACAGCACAAACGCCGCAGGCACCATGTAAGCGGGCAGCTTCGACTTTAAGAATCGCCGCAAATCACTGCTCGTAGGCACCCGTTGCGGATAGGAAACCAGATAAGCCACCAGACGCTTGTCGGATGGCACGTCGTGGAGCAACACGATCGTCGCCTGCACCCCTGGATGTTGACTCAACACCGCCTCAATTTCACCCAACTCAATCCGAAAACCCCGCAGCTTCACTTGATCGTCCACCCGTCCCAAAAACTCGATATTGCCATCAGAGCGATAACGGGCAAGATCTCCAGTTTTGTAGAGGCGAGGGGTAGGGTGGCTTTCCCCATCCTCCATTCCCCATTCCCCATTCCCTCTAAATGGATGTTCAACAAACCGTTCCATCGTCAGCTCCGGACGGTTCAAATAGCCCTGCGCTAAGCCATCGCCCCCGATATAAAGCTCTCCACTAACGCCGATCGGTACTGGCTTTAGGTTGGAATCCAACACATAAATCTGAGTGTTCGTAATGGGACGACCAATGGGAATGGAGCCGTTATCATTAGCAACAGCCTGCACCTCATACCAGGAAGCAAACGTGGTACTCTCGGTCGGGCCATACATATGGAGCAGATGTTGAGGCGTACCCTGTTCCAGCACCGTTCGTACCGATTGAGGATCAGCCACTTCGCCGCCGAATAAGAGATAGCGCAAACCGCTAAACGCTGTGGGAACCTCCTGAGCCATCTGGTTAAACAAAGCAGTGGTTAAGAACAACAGGCTGATCTGCTGCTGTTGCAATTGGACGGCAAACATGGGTGGTGACAGCGAGACTTCGCGATCGATCCCAACAAGCTGAGCGCCATTCAGTAAAGCACCCCAAATTTCAAACGTGGCCGCATCAAATGAAATATTAGACACCTGCGCCACCCGATCGTGGGTGTGCCACTGCATGTAGTTGGGATTGCAAACCAGTCGATTAACCGCTCGATGGGGCACGGCGACCCCTTTAGGCGTTCCCGTGGAACCAGAGGTGTAAACCACATAGGCAAGGTCATCAGCACTTATCTGGTTGACAAGATTAGCTTCGCTGGCTTGAGCGATCGCCTCCCAGTCTCGATCCAGACAAACACACGTTCGCCCCATTTCCCCCAAGGACTCCAACCAGTGATGTTGCGTCAGCAACACAGAGACGTTGGCATCTTCCATCATCCAGCGCAGACGCTCGACCGGGTAAGCCGGATCTAACGGAACATACACGCTCCCAGCTTTCAAGATGCCTAACAGCCCCGCCACCATTTCAACCGATCGCTCCATGCAAAGGCCAACCCGTGATCCAGGAGCGATGCCCAGAGTTTTTAAATAATGCGCCAGTTGATTGCTGCCGTTGTTAAGTTCTCGATAGGTGAAGGACTTGCCACCAAATTGAACGGCGATCGCATTGGGCGATCGTGCCACCTGCGCTTCAAACAATTGGTAAATGCTGCGATCGTGGGGATAGTCTCGTTGCGTTTGATTCCATTCGCCAAGCAACTGCTGCTGTTGAGATGCGGTTAAAATCGGCAGTTCTGAAAGTCGCCGATCAGGATTTGCTACAATCCCTTCTAACAGGGTTTGAAATGATTCTAACAACCGGAGAATGGTGGTTTGATCAAACAAATCGGTGTTGTAAACCATCACGCCCCGTAAGCCAGCCGCATGATTCCAGCCATCCCCCCACAGGCTTCTAAAGTCCTCAGAACATTCCCACAGGTACAGTTCTAAATCAAAGCGCGTAGTGGTGGTTTCAAAGTTTGAAGAACTCAGCGTCAATCCTGGCAACTCCAATTGCTTCATCGGGGCATTCTGAAGCGCAAAGACAACTTGAAATAAGGGATTGCGGCTGAGATGACGCTCTGGATGCAGTTCTTCCACCAGTTTCTCAAAAGGTACATCCTGATGGGCATAAGCCGCCAGAGCCACCGATCGCACTCGCTCTAATAGAGCACGAAACGTCGGATCACCGGAAAGATCGATGCGTAGAACCAGGCTATTCACGAAAAACCCAATTAATCCCTCCAGTTCACTGCGATTGCGATTGGCGATCGGAGAACCCACGGCAATATCATCTTGCCCCGTATAGCGATGCAGCAAGGTCTGGAACGCGGCTAATAAGGTCATAAACAGGGTCACACCTGACTGCTGACTCAGTGCTTTCAAGGTTTTCATCAACGCGTGTGGAACTTCTAGCTGTTGCGTGGTGCCCCGGTAACTTTGTACAGGAGGACGCAGGCGATCGGTGGGCAGATCTAGCATCGGCACCTGCTTTAATTGCTGTCGCCAGTATGCCAGTTGCGTTTGTAAAACGTCTCCCCGCAACCATTCGCGCTGCCAGTGGGCAAAGTCTGCATATTGAATGGGCAATTCTGGCAAAGGAGAGGGCTGACCTTGCTGGAAGGCCGTGTAGAGCGCACCTAATTCTTGAATGAATATGCCACTGGACCATTCATCAAACACAATGTGATGGAAATTCAACAGCAACACCCACTCGGTTGCACTCAGTTGAATAAGCATGAACTGCAAAAGGGGACCCTGCGACAGGTCAAACGATCGCTGCATCGCGTTACGTAGCAGTCGGTGTAGCTCTGCATGGCGTTCCCCAGTGGGCAACGGGTGTAAATCGATCAAGGGTAAAGACACATCCACACAAGGCGAAATCACTTGCACAGGCTGCCCATCCATCCAGGCAAAGGTCGTCCGCAGGGCTTCATGGCGATGCACGATCTCATTAAAACTTTGTGTGAGCGCTTGGTGATCGATCGTGCCTCGGAGTCGTAACGTGATGGGCACATTGTAAAAGCACGTCCCTGGAGCCAACTGATCCAAAAACCAGAGTCGCTGTTGGGCGAATGATGTGGGAAAAGCAAACACCTCGTCCTCAATCTCATCCTCAGAGCGTTGACAGAGGGGATTTTCGAGAACCATTAAAAAAAGCTCTGGTGCAATTTGCCCTCTCTTTTTAATGCAGATAAGCCTGACGAGAATCTGCTTTTGGGTAGACTTCTCAATTTTGCCAGGACGAAACTCTCACCTTACGCTTGGAGCGCTTTCACTAAAACTGATGGTTCTAACTTCAGAGAGTTGCCCTACGGCTAGCAGACTCTTAACCTTAATGCACCCTAATCGTTTGCTACGGATATTTGAATCAACTATGTTTATGCCCCTCGACTTTTTGTTACGGTTGCTGTCGAGCCTATTGACGATCGCTCTGCTGGGGGGAGGCGGTTACATCCTGTACCAGTGGGCTACTGGCGCATTACTGGCGACGGGTTGGCTTATTTTGAGTACAGCCATGTTGCTGTGGTCTTTTCTGGGCTTTCTACCCATCTTGCTGCTGCATCGCCCTGGCAAAGATGAACCTAAGCCAAATCGCAGCAACCTGGTGCATCGTCTCGTTCGGCCCGATGGTAGCGATATTCAAGTCGAATTTTACGGACCCGATAACGCTCCTACCCTGATCCTGACGCACGGTTGGGGACCGGACAGCACAGCCTGGTATTACGCAAAGCGACAACTGACTGAGCAGTTTCGCGTGATTGTGTGGGATCTTCCTGGTCTCGGCAAGTCTAAAAAGCCGGAGAATCGAGATTACTCCCTCGAAAAATATGCCCGCGATTTGGAAGCGGTCCTAATGTTGGCAGGCGATCAGCCCGTCATTTTGGTGGGGCACAGCATGGGAGCCATGATCCTGCTGACCTTCAGCCGTCTGTTTCCAGAGCATCTGGGGCAACGGGTGGCTGGTTTAGTCCTGGTAGACGGCACTTACACGAATCCACTCAAAACTGCCATTCTCAGCAAGTTATTGCTGGCCTTACAAAAACCCTTACTGGAACCGTTACTTCACCTCGTGATCGTCTTTTCTCCTCTGCTGTGGCTCTCAAGCTGGCTCAGTTATTTCAACGGTACAACGCTATTAATCACCGAAATTTCTGGCTTCACAGGCCGAGAAACACGGGGACAGCTTAATTTCTCTAGCTTGGTTGGTATCAAAGCATCACCTGGCGTGTTAGCGCGAGGCGTACTGGCGATGTTCAAGTTTGATGAAGCCGAAACGTTACCCACCATCGCTATTCCAACGCTGGTCGTGGTTGGTAAATCAGACATCGCGACCCGACCCTTTGCGAGCGATTGCATGATGAAGGCAACACCTCAAGCAGAACTGGTTGTACTATCTCCCGGAGGACATATGGCACTCATGGAGCGCAACCAGCAATTTACCGACGTCATCCGAGCCTTTAGTCAGGCTTGCTTACGTTTGAGACGGTGAATGATGCAAGGCTTTACTCAAAAGGCTTATCCTACGGGCACCCTCAACGCTTTAGTGATACTCGGCTTCTTCATCTTCGCTGCCTATCTTTGCCTTTGGTCAAGAGACAAGGCGAGCAGCTTTTGCCCCTAGAGCATCGGTCACCAAGTCAGCTAGCTTGGTTTTGAGGAGCACCAGCGAGTCTGGCAATGACATGGAGATTATGAATGATCGCCATACGACGTAAATCAAAGAGATTTTTCCG
>JAJPKC010000113.1 GCA_021323955.1 Oscillatoriales cyanobacterium Centralia_MAG_596
CCCTGAGCGCTTAGAATACATCAAGCGAGAGGATACTTCATCGCTATCCACAATGATGTTTATGAAAGCGTCTCATGTGCCTGTGCTGTGGAGAGATGCCCCAGTAAAGCCCTTTAGATTCAACCCCAAGATCAATCGTGAGGCTTCTAAGGTTGCCTTCCTCTCTAGAAAGACCCTCGGTGACAAAAAATCTATAACATGAGCCCAAAGCTGTTAAGCCACCCCTTCAACTTTCACATACAAGTGTCTTGGTCCGCGTAAGGAAGCACCTTGACGATACTCAGGCATGTTCTCGGCAAGACGTGGGGACTGAAGTCGTTGTACCAAAGCCGTTAGAGCCACTTCTGCCTCCATCCTGGCTAGAGGTGCGCCAACGCACAAATGTAAACTACCGCCAAAACCAAAGTGTTGGTTATTGTGACGATCAGGGTTAAATTGATCCGGGGCTTCAAATTGGGTAGGATCGCGGTGGGCAGAGGCGAACAGAAGCACTAGCGGTACACCCTGGGGAATGATAGTACCTCCAATTTCAATATCTGCAAGTGTTGTGCGGGTGCGGAATTGCACAGGTGGCTCGAAACGAAGCAACTCCTGGACATACTTTGGTGCCAACTCCGGGTTTTGGCGCAACCTGTCTAAATGCTGAGGATAGCGAAGTAATGTCAACATCCCATTAGTAATCAAATTCACGGTGGTTTCATGACCTGCGACCAACAGGAGCATAGAGATAGCAATCATCTCTTGTTCATTTATTCGCCCTGCTTCCAAATCGCCGTTTGCAATCATCGCTGAGAGTAGGTCATTGCCAGGATGTTGACGACAGTTGTCGAGCTGCTTGTGCATATACTCGCCCAATTGGGCGCGAGCTTGTTTGACTCGACATACATCTTCCTGACTATAGTGCTGTTCAGGGTCAAGCGAATTAGCTAGAATCGTTGAGCGCTCCTGAAAGTATTGTTCATCCTCAAGCGGAACTCCGAGCAATTTGCAAATCACTGTGACTGGCAAAGGGTAAGCAAACTGATCAACGATATCGATTTGCTGGCACTCACGACATTTGTCAAGCAAATCTTTTACCAGTTCCTCTAACGGCGGACGTATAGCTTGAATTCGCTGCGGTGTAAATTGGTTCATGACAATCGCACGTAAGCGATCATGGTCAGGAGGATCGAGAAAGATGAACGCGGGTGGAATCTCCGGTTGTCTTAAGGGTGTATCGCTTGTAGATATCCCTAAACCACTTTTAAATCTAAGATTGTTTTGTTCGTCTGAACTCACACGTGGATCGTATAGTAGCGACCGAACTGCAGCATATGTGCTAACAACATAGGTGCCATCATCCTGTCTAGACACAGGCGTTTTCCTGAGTTGAGCATAAAGTGGATAGGGATTATGTCGATTTTCTTGCTTAAGAACCTCTGCAAATAAACTGCCGCTATTCATTTAACCTGCTCCTTGTCTATTGATGAAATCATGCTGGCAATGAAAGGATTGTTATCCTACCTGTTATTAGGCAAAGCAAATTCAGGATTGAGCGGCGAGAGATCAAATTGGTTGAGCGCGCCTTGCATAGGTGGAAAGGGTTTGTTGATCTGGTCTCGGTAAGCAGGCAACCACCGGGCGGAGTTAAAGCTGACAACGGCGATAGTGCGTCCTGCTTCTCCATAAGCAGCAATAAAATTGCGTTCCGTGGCCGAACCTTGAGTAAAGACAAGCTGATCGGCAAATTGTGGCAGCCCGATGCTCTTGATGTTGACCCCAAACTGGCTCGACCAAAAGTCTGGGAGGTGCTCGTGGACGCGCATTGTCTGGGCAGTCTTACTAACCATGTTGTAAGCTGCCGTCTGCGCTTGAGCAACTGCATTTCCCCAATGTTCAATCGCAATCAGGCGATGGCCATAGAGTGGGTGAGGCCAGACAGCCACGTCTCCAGCTGCAAAGATTCCCTCGAGGATCTCGCCATGGGGGTTAAGAACGCGGCAGAATTGGTCACAGCGCACTCCACGCGGCTCGACAGCCAAACCGGAGTGTTGTAACCATTCAACGTTACGGACAGCACCAATGGCAACGACTACCAAATCAGTATCGATGATCGTACCATCAGACAGATGAACGCGCTGAACTTGGAACAGGGAATTGCCCTCGATTTTAGAGACCCGAACGCCGAGTCGCAGATCCACACCTGCATCACGCTGCATCTGCGCTACAATATCACCGATAACTTTTCCAAGAGCATGAACAAGCAAAGCTTTTGGCGCGACCACCGTGACAGGCAAACCTAGATCACAGCAGCAGGAAGCCACCTCACATGCGATAAACCCACCGCCGATAATCAGGACATGCTGAGGCATTGCCGCCAGCTTTGCTCGTAACTTGAGCGCATCGCCAAAGTTGCGAATGAGAAACACTCCCTTTAGGGCAGCTTCTGTTGGGTTTGACCAAGGTCGTGCACGAGTGCCAGTTGTAATTAAGAGTTGATCGAAACAAAGGCGCTCACCATTTGCGAGTTCTACAATTCTATTTTTGAGATCAACACTCGTAGCCGCTACACCCAACAGCCACCTAGCATCCAATGAAGTCAAGTTTGGCAGAGCAGTTAGGTCAGTAGAGATTTCCCTGGTAAGTAAGTGCTTTGAGAGCGGTGGGCGGTCATAGGGGACAAGAGGCTCGTCACCAACAACAGTTAATTCCCCTTGAAAACCAGCATCACGTAATGCTTCAGCTCCCCTTAACCCTGCCAGAGAAGCACCAACAATGACAACTCGTTCAATCATTTTCCCCTTCCTGCCGTTCATCGATTTCCACAGTGATTGCGCGAACAGGACATGCCTGTGCAGCCCGCATAATTGCACCTTGCAGGCGTTTTGGTGGTGCATAATCGTAGACGAGAATTTCTGTACCTTTTAATTTGAAAGCATCAGGTGCTTCATAGCAGCATTGTCCGTACCCCTGACATAAATTCAAGTCAACAACAACTTTCATGAATGTCCTCCTGCTATTATGTGAGTATGAGCAGTTTTTCAGTATCTAGGTGGGCGCTCTTGTTCTGCTCTTGAAAGGTGAGAAGCCTCACGAATTGATTTGTGTTTTCTGCAAATA
>JAJPKC010000032.1 GCA_021323955.1 Oscillatoriales cyanobacterium Centralia_MAG_596
CCCTCTTTGTTCAAATAGCGTGGGTTACACAGGTCATACGCTTGCCCACCCTCATCGCTGTAAGGCACCATCTCAAAGCTCAAGACAGGCGGTTCGTGGCTCCAGTCACGCTGACTAGCAGAGCCATCCTGACTGAGGGTAACAAGAGCAAACGTCCAGGGTACCTGTGTTGATCGGCACTCTGCCACGGCGGCTACTTGCCAGTCCCGATCGTCGTAGCACTGAACCGTTCCCACTGCCGGTAGTGCATCAACCGTATCGAAAAAGGAGTCTTCGATCGACCGGTTGCCGAGCGCCTCACCCGCTGGCCGTTCATAGCCTGGGGGTAGTTCTCCCGCCGGGTAGATCACGATGTACTTAATGATGTGAGGCATCGCTAACGCCTCCGTGGGTCGTAAAAAGCCTCTGGGTGATTGGTTCAGCCAGAGCATTCGTATGAACTGCTTGCGCTTGTGATCTATCAGCCAGTGCGTGAATGAATGACTGGTCAGTCATCGTCAGAGTGATCGCTTGCAATCTTCTCATAGCTGTGTTCTCGGATAGGGCGAAGCCTGCCACGGTGAGGCCGTTACAGATTGACTACCGCCCGCCCATTTCCTATCGTCTTTGTCAGCGGTTGGCACGACTGCGGTTGGCGCATCAAAAACGACCTCCAACTTGAACCCAGCACCAATCAGCCGCTTGTACCGTTGTTTGCTGGCTTCTGCCTCGCCCCGCTGCTCACTTCTAAACAGCGTTCGGCGGGCGTGATTGGGAGCATAGAACACGACTGACCACATAGAGCCTCTCCGGTAGCAGGACTTCTCAAATAGTAACGCACTAATATCTACGGTGCGTTACTTTGGATAGAGATAGAGCAAAACAACGCAGAGAGGGTACGATCGATGGCGACGTCAATGAATGGTTCTGTGGCGACGAATAAGCCCAAGCTCAATGCTTATGTGAGTGAAGCGATTAATCAAGCCATTGAGAAGGAAATGGCTACGGAACGGCGTTCTAAGTCTCAGATGGTGGAACTCTTACTAGAAGAAGCACTGAAGGCGAGAGGGTATGAGTTTACAGAGCAAGACATGACAGGACAGCAGGACAGGACACAGGATTAGCCGCCAAACCTGCCTGCTTGAGGCGATTTTGATCGATCGTGACTTCAATCGGAAAAGATGCGAGACAGGACAATGCCTACTGAATCGTTATGGGGTTAGTGGTTGATATATCATCCGCTACAGGGAACGGGCTGGAGATTCCCTAATTCCAGAGCCAGCAGATGTACGGTATTTTGAGGGCAGAATACACCCGTACTTCTGCATCTCATGGGGCGACAGTAGCAATTGTTAGGCGACCGTACCAGCCGCAAGGATTTGCTCAACGGTAAGGGGCAGATTTGGCAGGGTGGGGGAAGCGATCGGTTGATTGCCGACGAATACCGTTTCCTCATACAGCCCCTCTTCCCATAGCAAAATTGTGACTTTCGCTTCCATTGGGTCCACAATCCAGTATTCAGGTACTTCCAGGGCCGCATACTCAGAACGCTTGTAGCGGTAGTCCCGCTTGATCGAATCGGGGCTAACCACTTCTACAATCAACAACGGGGCTGTTTGAAACACCGCTGATTGCCCCAGCAGTTCTTTTGCTTGTTCTTTAGTGACGATACACAGGTCAGTTAACCGGGACTTGTTGTAACCCGTTCTGACCCCCGTTTCGCGAAAGGTTAACCAGGGTCGGGAGAGCCGCTCGATCTCTCCATCCAGCCGCTGCTCTAAAAATTTAGTGACGAGAAAATGTTCAATGGTTGGCGGGTTCATCAGCACAAGCAACCCATCAATGAGTTCGTAATGGTTATCTGTACCGTCCTCATAAACGAGGTACTCCTCGAAGGTGAGACGTTGGATGGCGGTGTTAACCATAACGGTAAGGGAGGAATGTCTGTTCTTAGTGTATGAGGTGGTGAGTAGACTTCTTCAAGAATAAGAAAAACGGGCAGGCCAAACCACTAAACCCCTAAATTTAGGCATACTGCACCCGCAAACGGACTAATCCGCATACGCAACCTATGACCATTTCATACCTGGCTGAACGCATCCGAAACTCCGCTTTGGCAACCCGAAAAATCTTAATGACCCGAATCACGTGCTCAACGAACACACGCTTCTGACTGAGGGTTTGATTAAACTCCTTCTGCTCATCCGTTAGTTTCCCTTTGGGCGGTCTTTTATGAGGAGTCGTGGTATTGTCACGACCCACGTAAGCTTTATCTCCGATGAACTTCAGGTGCTCGGCCAACTCCCCTTAGGTTTGCTCAAACAGTTTGCTGTCGCCGCGGGGTCCCTTCTCCTCGAGCACCACATCCACCAAGTCGGTTTCCCGAGGTCGGGGGATGGCTTGATTCTTACGGATGTGTTGCTTCTTCTTGCCCGAATAATATTGTTCTTGCTCTTGCTCATCCTTGGGACGAGGAATGGGTTGTTCCCAGCTATCCACCAGCAGTGCTCCTTGAGGAAGTTCTGCCAACCACCGTTCCAATTTTCCTCGTTCAAGGCTCGGACACTCTTGCTGCCATTGTTCCAGCAAAATGGCGGGTAGGGACTCACGGATAGGGGGTAGCCTCTCATGGATGTCGTTCCATACCGTCGCTTCAGCACATCCAATGCTCAGGGCAAGCGACTGCATGGTCCAGTGTTGCCGCAAGTAGAGCAGAGTCACAAGCAATCGGCCTAAAACCGCGGCATCCTTCTTCCGTCCTCCACCCGCTTGGCGTTTTCGTTGAGGGCGTTGGGCCTGCCTGAGTTGTGCAGCGCGTTCTACTTCTGCCATTCGCTGCCACAGTTCCCACAGAGCGTCTGCTGGCAGGCCGACCATCCGTTTGCTTTGCTGGGGATGGGTGTTGAGTAGATGCACCAGACGATTGAAGAATGCTTGCTTCATCATTCAACCTCCTGACCCCTCCATTTTGACCGATAGACTTATTTTTGAAGAGGTCTAATGGTTTAACGGCAAGTTGAGCGATCGTGGCCTTGCTTACAGCTCGCATTGAGTATCCCGTGTTGCGATCGGGTTGATCCGTCGCGTACGAAGAACGCAGTTCATCACTGCCGCTCAGTGCCTGTGTGGAGAAATTTCCGTGCGTTTTTTGGGCGCTTAGTTGTGGTTATGAAACACCTCTTCCATGGTCACAGCCACGTCCAGGCCAAAACCCACCTACCTGGAACGTTAACCCCCATCCCTAACGTGAGCCGGGCGACCATTCAAACAAGACCCATGCTCACTACCACCCTCAGACCACTTCAACTTCCCCCCATCAACGCGTTGTTGCTGCAACCGGGCATTGCGGTTGAGCGGCTCGTCAAGCAAGACATCTTCATGCCCATCATCGATTCTGTAGCACTGCCTGACCCGGCCGAGGATCGGGTCGTGGTCACTTACCACAGCCTCGGGACTGATATATCTCAGACGATTGACCTCACGCTCGCCGACTTCATGCGGCCGTTCATGCGACTCCGACTGCAGAAGGCGCAGGACTATGACTGTGTCCCCGCTGGCACCGATGCATTCGATGTCGTGCACCGACGGCGACCAGACTCCCGCTATCGGGTCGAACGCCATGCCGTCGATGGGCGTACGTACCTTGACTGCCCCTGCCAGCACGCAGTCTCACAGGCTGTGTTCACCGAATTTCCGATAGTCTGGCAGCGGTTGGGGGAACAGCCCCACTGCAAGCACATCGTCCGGGCTGCCCAGGCATGGGGCATCGACCTGCCTGGACTGGCGATGCTGGTCTAACGGTGCCCTTAAGGGAGCCGACCGCAACTACCGCCTTCGTTGAACGGGGGCGGTGATTTTTGGCCGTCAGACCCACCCCCCAGTCACGCCATCTCCACCCCCAGGGGTGTCAACCCTCAACCCAACCCCATTCCCCATGACTCCAACAACAGCTGTGGACAACTCCACCGCCACCACCAGGCCGGTATCGCTCTACAACGCTGAGGCGCTACTCCAGCAACTGGAAGCGCTGATCGATGAGAACGATGATCTGGATGAAGCACAACTCGCTGACCTGGCCCAACAATACCTGGAGGCCTCTGGACTGACGACCGCGGCCATTGAGCGCTACTGCTTTGTCATTCAGAGACGTGAGCAGTGGTTTGCGAAACGGGATGCCGAAGCGAAAGCGCAGATGGCGATCGCCCGGGGGCTACGGGCACTGGCCAACCGAGACGAATCCCTCGTCAAACGGCTCAAACGCACGGTGTTGGAGTTCCTAGATCGCCGCGGTATCACCAAGTTCGAGACCGACTCCTTTGAGCTGCGTGCCCAGAACAATGGCGGCAAGCCAGCGCTCCTTATCGATCAGGACAACCTGCCCAGCGAGGCAGAACTGGCCGAGCACTTCCCGGAACTTTGCACCATTATCCTGGACGAGCGCAAAGTCAGGGAATTCCTGGAGCAACAGGAGACTCCTGAGCTCCGACGACCCGACGGCAGTCTCTTCGCCTCTCTGGTACGTGGCCGACGACTCAACCTCAAACCAACCGCGATGCCGCAGTAGGCTGGCGCAGTTTAACCCCAATTGGGGACAGTCGCGGACAGTAACGCCATCACGCGTCGATCAGTGTTCTCGGACTGTCGG
>JAJPKC010000460.1 GCA_021323955.1 Oscillatoriales cyanobacterium Centralia_MAG_596
CATTCCCCCGCATATCCCAAAGTCTGACCGTTTGATCACCACTACCAGTGACAAATCTGTATCCATCACGACTACAAACGACGGCACTCACACCGTGACTATGCCCCCGGATGTAGCCAAGATATTCTCCTGTTTGAACATTCCAGAAGCATACTGTTTTGTCCTGGCTACCACTAATTAAAATCTCGCCATCTAATCCAAAAGCCAGCGCAGTGATACTGCCATCATGCCCTTCTAGGATTTTAAGGCACTCTCCTGTTTTAATATCCCACAGTTTAATGGTTCTATCTCGACTACCACCTGCTAAAAGTGAACCATCTGGGCTAAAAGAAATAGCAGACACATCTCGATCGTATCCATCCAAAGTCATCACACATTCCCTGGTAGCTAAATTCCATAGTTTGATGTTTGCTTCTTGACTACTTCTACCACTACTGGCAAGAGTAAGCCCATTTGGATTAAAAGCCACAGATGAAGCCCAATCACTATGGGCAAGCAGTGTTTCTAGGCACTCTCCAGTCTGAAGATCCCATAGTTTAACGGTTGCATCATTACTACCACTTGCGATAGTTCTTCCATCTGGACTCATAGCTACCGACATAACTGGTCTAGTATGTCCTTGTAATGTCTTTAAGCATTCTCCTGTATAGGTATCCCATAGCTTAATTGTTTGATCAGCACTCGCACTTGCAAGGATTTGCTTATTTGGGCTAAAGGCAACTGAGTTTATCCAACTACTATGTCCTTTACAGATAGAGACTTGTCTCCCATCTGTCACTTGCCATAAATGGATCTCTAAATTGCTATCACTTGCAGCAATTAGTGTCCCATCTGAACTAAACGCCACATCCCTACGGAACCAAGAGTCTCAGTGAAAGTAGATTTTGATAGATCACTGTTAAGAAGACTAACATTATGCAGCACCATACCCTTTAGATAAGCTTGCCAAATGGAAAGGCATGAGAGATCATAACCACTAATATCTGTTTCTAGATAGCGAAGCAAATTAACAATATTTCCCCCTGCATAACCCGGTTTTATAGCAGAGCATTGACGGAGTGTAGAGAGAATTTGCTTTAGTTGATTCTCAAGCACTAACCTATTGCCACTACTTAGTAGTTGTTCAGTCACAGGTTTCAGAATTAAACGCTCTTGAGTTTCTCTGATGTAATCTTTCGCTTGAGCCTTAACGAGAGCGTGACTATTGAAAAGAGCAATAGTCTGAGTTGAAATTTCCAGGCAGACCTGATTCACAAATTGATCAGTCACATACTCCATGACCACAGGTTGCAGCGTGAAGAGGGCTGCACTCTTCTCAATCAGTGATCGCCGCCCCAGAGATTCTAAAGCCTCCAATAAGTTTTGGGGCGCGATTGACGGAACCATATCTTCTCGCAACTCAGCAAGTGAAACTGTCTCTCGGTTAATGGCTAACCAGTAAATCACCGATCTCCCTAGTTCAGATAGCCGACTAAACTGCTGGTCTAGAAGATCACGAATATCGCCGAATACGGACGTGCCCTGTGTGATGAATTCAGTGATGCTACCCCCAAACAAATCCTGAATGGTAGTTGCAGCAATTCTCAGTGCCAGAGGATTTCCTGCATAGTGCTCCAAAATTTGCTGTTGTTCAATCTCAGAGCCAGAAGTTCCCTCTACCTGCAAAATCCTTTGTCCATCTTCCTGTTTCAAGCCTGATAATTGTAAGGAACGAACAGGACGCAGAGTTCCTTCTAGAAGACCCACTTCCCTTGGCTTTTCTCGACTGGTCAGAATTAAGCAACTGCGATGAGGCGATTCTCCCAAGCGTCTAATCAACTCGCTGTAGTCCTCATACCCTTGGCGATACAGTCCTGCACGCTGCCCTCCCTGCAAAATGGCTTCAACATTGTCCAGGATAATCAGGCAACGATTTTGGTTTAGACATTCAGTTAGTCGAGAAATTTGACCGTTTAAGGTCGCGGGTACATTACTGTGCTGGCTTGAAAGGAATCGAATCAAACTTGTCAGAAGCTCATCAATAGCAGGAGCATTCCGCAGCGATCGCCACACTACATAATCAAACTCACCCTGAACTCGCTCTCCCAGTTTGGCAGCCAAACTGGTCTTGCCGATGCCACCCATGCCCAATAGAGCGATTAGACGGCAACGGTCAGAGACAACCCACTGTGCGAGAGTCTCCAATTCGGCTGTGCGTCCGTAGAAGATAGAAACATCAACGGCTTCACCCCAATCCACATGAGTCTCTCTGGCAGGTCTTTTCTCACTCATGGGAAGCGGCTTTCCGTAGTCGTCTGGAGTCAGTTCCAGGCTGAAGGCTTGGAAGAACCGCTCTAGTGTGCGACGGTCAACCCCTTCATCAGCGTCCAGGACTTTGGCAACTGTGCCTGCATCAAGCCTGGTGCGATGGCTCAGTTCCTCGATCGTCAGCTTGTCGCCGAAGTTCTCCTGTTCTTCCCAGGTTTGGATGGTGTCCTGGAGTTTCTCCCGTCCTGTCGCAGTGAGTACAACACCGCGTTTGCGTCTAGGCTGTCCTGAAGTCATGGCGATTTTCAGTAAGAGATTCGGGTTGCCGAAGTTAAAACCCGACCTTCGGGAAGATAAGCGGGTTTTTCCGATTTTAAGCGGATTCACCTGTGAGTGGGGCTAAATTCTCCGATCGTTGAAAAGCGGATGGGTAGTGTGGTGAGGTTGTCTGTCTAGGAAAAGGCTTAATTTCGACGCTAACGACTGCTTTTTCCCTGGTTGAGAAGGGTTTGGCATCGCACACTGAGTGCATCAAACCGAAGCAAGAAGGGAGTTCCGATAATGAGCCTTACAGTTACACCAGAGACCATTGAGTTTTTTGCTCAAGCTGCGATCGGTGAAGTTGATCAAACCATTACCCAGCACCAACGAGGGCGAGTCAAGTTCCTGGCGACCACCTGGTTTGCCCGGTTTTACCATCCCAACTGTGCAGAGGCATTGCCGGGTACGCCCGTGAGGGTGATTGGCAGAGAAGGTCTGACGCTGCTGGTCGTTCCAGTGAAAGGTTGGATGCATCCGCCAATCCTCATGGCTGCTCAACCTGAAGCCAACCAGTCAAATCTGTCGGGATGGCTGCAGCAGATTGGTTCCTGGTTTGCTACCGGCTTGCGTTAACGGAGGCACGATCATCATGCATAATCCTCGTCAGCATGGCTACCTGTTTAGACTTGCCAGTAAGGTACTTAAATATTTTTTGCTAGGTCTGTTTGGGTTGGGAATCGCCTGTCTGCTGTCGGTCGTTTTGGGCGCATTTCCGCTGGTTGAAATTCTGATCAGCCTTTTAGGGCGCTGGTTAGTTCGGGTAACCGTTATCGTTGTTTGCCTGATGGCAACGGCTGTCGTGATCGAATCGATCCGGTAAGGTTCGTCGTTATCCAGGACGATGCACTCGAATAAGCATCCCATTTAAGGTCTCAGCGGCAGCGATCGCGGCGTTGATTCTGAGAGCAATGCCCTCTCTGTCTGGGTCATCTTTGCAAACCACAATACCTGCATGGTTTAGTTGCTGGTTGTGCAGTCGAATGAAATGTCGTCGGTTGAACGTCAAAATGGTGCGGTTTTCCTGGATTGCGAATGCCAGCACATCCTCATCAGATAGCCCTCGATTGTCTGTGGCTTGAACGGTCAGAACGTCATGACCTAGTTCCCGCAATGCCTCAACAATTCGATAGGGAAACTGTTCATCAGCATAGAAGCGACCCATATTTAGGCTGCCTCATTTTCCCGGATGGCAGTTTCAATTTCCTCCGGGTTAGCACTGGCATAAACCCAAGCATTGGCTAAGTCAGTAGCAGATAGGGTTGGATAGTCGTACAGAAGTTGCGTTTCGCTAATCTCCAGACTACGGGCTTGCACCAATATCCAAACCGGAATTCGAGTGCCTTCAATGCAGGCATCGCCACCACAGATACCAGGTGTTTTGGTAATTCCGCGCCAGTTTTGGCTGAGGCTATGAGACAGAATCTGAATTGCCTCCAGCTTTTCAGATGATGACAAAGACAGTAGCTGCGTTTCTAAATCCTGTAAAGTCATGGTTTTGTCTCCCGTACCTCATACTCTCGCTGGTCTAGACGAACGAGTGGTTCACCTTCTCAACTGCCAATCACTTCTTCAAAGAAACTAGGCATCCATCCCACACGCGCTGATGTCTCTACTTCCAGTTGAACTAAAGGTTGAACAATTATCATCACTTCTAATTCGATATTAGTAACTCCAATAGAAACTTGCAAATTGAGAATTCCATCAGCACCAACATGAGAACGAAACGTCACGCTTTTCATTTCTAAAGCTCCATTTTCAATTTTTCATCATGACTTTGCATTGACTGCCTCACTCTCTCTACCTGCTTCGGCGCTTCCATCTCAGTAAATAGTCGAATTGACTCCTGGAAATCCGTAATACTCTTGTCAAGGTCACCTATTGCCTGGTAAGTTAGCCCACGCTGATAATGAGCTTCAGCAAGTTCAGGAACTGCCCCAATATTTTCTAGAAGTTCTATACTTTCCACATATCTTGAAAAAGCTGCACTCCAATTTTTACGGTTTTGTTCAAGAGTTGCCAAGCCAGTTAAAGCTATTGCTTTTGCTAAAATATAGTGGCATTCATCAGCAAACAAAAGCGCTTTATTAAACATTTCAAAAGACTTCTCGATTTCTCCTAGATTTCTATATGTTAGACCCAAACTACAAAAGTCAAATAAGGTTCCCCATGTTGTTACGTTCTCTGTGGGCATTTCTTCTAGCGACTTATTTGCCAAACTATGTGCTTTCTCTCTATAAAAATTAGAATGTTTATAATTATCAGACACCTTGCATGAATTTATAAATGCCAAACAGCACCATGCATTTACTGTATATCGGTGGAGTTCAGTATTCTCTGTTAGAAGTACGGTTTCCTCATAAACTCTTTCTGCCTCCTCAAGTTCATAAAAGTCCAAATTACAATGTCCTATGTTTTGACAAGACATTACTTTAAACAAGTCTAGATCCAGCTTCTCTGCCAAATTTGCTGATTTTTTGAAAAAATCAATAGCTTTTTTTGTATAGCCCTTTAAAGCATTTAAATCACCTAATATATGATATAGACCGCACAGAGCAGGACTCGGTTGAATATAATTCTCCATTTTGATTATAGTTGGCGCAACTTTTTGTAAAATTCCAAATCTGTAGAGTGAGACATCTAATCGTTCCCGTCGCCATTTGTTGTTTTTTTCCTTCAGTATTAAATTGATTGCAGACTCAAACTCATGTATTTCGACGTAGTGATAGTATGCTTCTAATGCTCTCAAGACATCTCCTATCCTTTCAATAATCTCAACGCTTCCTGTCCAAAACTCTGCTGCTTTCTGGTTAACGGTTTTCCAAGCCTCGTCGCTTCTCAACCTACTGAGCGCTTCCGCTCGGATCACTGGATGCAGCCAAAACTCTCCATTTTCAAAATCGATCAGTGATCGCTCCTGCAAGCTCTTGGTCACCCGTCTCCGTTGATTTTCTGGCACATCCCACAGTAGGTACATTAATCCTTCAATTGGTACACGCGGCACATCTTGGTAGCGATAACATCCCATTCGGCAGAGTAACTTGTAAGCATCCTTGTCCTGCTGTTGCAGCCGATTAAATTGGTCTATTACCAAATCTTCTAAATCCCGTTCAATCAACAGGTCGTCTTGATTTGCCTGCCAGTAATACTCTATATCCCCTGAATAATCACCCCTGATTACACTACTAACTATTTCCATTGCTTTAGCATTACCACCATAGGCATGATGCAAGGCAGTTATCGCAGGTATCTTGCTCGCTAGTTGTCGTAGTTGAAAAAACGCCTCCCACGCTGTCACGCCCAAATTGCTCAGTGGGTAGTGCTGTACCGTCACGCTGGGCTCATGCAGACGTTCACGAGTTGTAATTAGTGTGACTGATTGCACTGATGGATCAGCCAGCACCCGCAACAGTTCCACATAACGACGGTGCGCTTCAATGAATTTACCTGCTGAATCTAAGGCAGGTTCCAAGTTATCAATCAAAATGCCGATACGTTCCGCTTGCAGTTTGCGCTTGAGCCGATCGAGCGACACCAGAAATTCTCGCCCTGCTTCTTCACCCAGTTGCCGCAGTTTCTCTTCAAGCAGCCCCTCGATCGAGGCAATGTCTTTGGTTTCTTTAGCAATGGGAAACTCCAGGAAAGAGCCAAACTCCTGTTGCAGATACTTCCGTGCCAGCGTCGTTTTCCCAACGCCACCCCGCGCCTGGATCACAATCACTCTGGCATTGCGGCTAGTCAGCGCATTCAAGTCTGCGATCGCCTCATCCCTTCCGACAAAATTGGGGTCAGCAGTAAAGGTAGCTTGGGCTGCCGGGATATGATCACTATCCATCAGCGTCAACCCAAAAGTTTCAAAGCAACGAGCGATCGTCCGTTTGTCAGAGCCTTTGCAATCCAGGACGTTCTTCACTGTCTCTGGGTCGAGTCCAGTCAACTCTCCCAATCGTTCCAGTGTGTATTTGAAGCCATCATTTTCCTCCACTTCGTGCGATCGTATTTGTTCCCGCAGCTTTTTGAGTCCACTGGCTGTGAGGATACGCGCACGATTTCGCTTGGGTGAACTCATGGCTGAAGCAAGATTATCTAGCTAATGCTAATGTGACCGA
>JAJPKC010000660.1 GCA_021323955.1 Oscillatoriales cyanobacterium Centralia_MAG_596
CAAGCTGATTCAGCCCCACAATATAGACATTGCCACCGAAACAGGCGAGGAGAGCCAGGAGTAGGGTGGTGGGTGTGGGGTGCAGAGTGGCGAAGGGAGCGATCGAGGCGTCTGTCTGAGCAACAGCAATAACATAGAGCGCAATGACGCTGAGACTCGTGCCAATGATCGTGTGCGGACGAGTAAACTTCCAAAATGCGTAGAGTGAAGACGTATAGCGTTGCAGAAAACCAATTCTTTGGGACGCTTCTGAAGAAACAGAAGATTTAGAAACAATCCGGCTCATGCGTACCTTTAAAAAACTCTAGACCTTGGACTTTAGACGTTTCGCAATCTAAAGTCTAGTGGCCTTGGTCAGATACTGTTATGCTGTGCGATGCACGCTTGCGGCGATCGACTTCAGAGCGGGTTTGCGCTTCTGGCACTCCCCCTTTCGTCAATCATGGGTATACTGTATGCCGTTCAGGGGAGCGATCCGTGGCCATCCCAATGCATGTGTAAGCACGGTTCGACTATCGAGCCGTTGCGTCACCACTTGCTGATTCAGTGATACCAGGATGTTTCTCACTGTTAAATTGGAACGCTATAGTAAACCCGGTTGGTGTGCACTATGTAAAGCGCCGTTGCTATTTATTGTTGATTTAACTGTGAAGGTAATTATCTTTGATTTTGACGGCACGATTGCGGATTCGTTTGAGGCCGTTCTCACGATTAGCAACCGACTAGCGGTTGAGTTTGGCTACCCACCAACCCCTCGGTCAGCCGTTGATGAGCTGAAAAATTTGAGCTCCAGAGAAATTTTGCGGCGATCGCGCGTACCGCTCTTTAAGGTGCCGTTCTTAATGCGCCGTTTACGCATTGAGCTTAAACGCGAAATTGCTCATCTTCAGCCGATTCCGGGTATCAAGGAGGCTTTGCTCGAACTCAAACGTCAGGGCCACCATCTGGGAATTGTCACGTCCAATTCCCGGCAAAACGTGGTGGCATTTCTCAATGCGCAGGGGATGAAGGATCTGTTTGACTTTATCGATTCTGGATTTACGCTCTTTGGCAAGGGCAGAATCATTCAGCGGATCCTCCATCAAAATCGAATCGACCCCGCGATCGCCATCTACGTAGGCGATGAAACCAGAGATGTGGAAGCTGCCCGCAAGATTGGCATTCGGGTGATAGCGGTTTGCTGGGGATTTAATTCCTGTGCAGTGCTGGCAGCACAAAAGCCCGATTTTCTCATTCACCAGCCTGCCGAACTGCTCGTAGCGGCGGCGCAATAAGTCCAGTCGCCGTTGCGCACCGTCGGTCAGGCGGCGATTGCCACGGTCGATCGTATCTGTTGAATCCAATCACCCAACCCATCGGTATTCAGCCGATAACTCAACGGATGGGCGATCAGGCGAGCGGTGCTCTCAAACAGAATGTCGGTTTCGATGAGGCCATTCTCACGGAGGGTGGTTCCGGTCGCCACCAGGTCAACAATGGCTTCTGACATGCCTGTAATTGGGCCCAGTTCGACTGATCCGTACAGCGGTATGATTTCCACCGGCAAATCCAGGCTGTCAAAGTACTCGCGTGCACAGTGGACAAACTTGGATGCGACCCGTCCATATAGCGGCAGTTCCAGGGCCGATCGATAGGGGCTAGACTGCTTCACCGCCACGGACATGCGGCATTTGCCAAACCCAAGATCGGCTAGCTGTGCTACCTGAGGCGTTTTTTCTCGCAGTACGTCGTACCCGATAATGCCCAACTGCGCCTGACCGTATTCCACATACACCGGGACATCATAGTTGCGCACGAGCAGGGCTTTTGCGGTTCCAGTTGGGTCAGTAATCTGCAACAGCCGGTTTGACGGGTCAAGAAAGGCACTGAAATCAAGTCCGATCGATTGGAGCAGCCGAATGCTGTCGGACAAGAGCGCGCCTTTGGGAAGTGCAACGGTAATCATGAGAGCGTTTTAAGTTTTGAGTTTTGAGTTTTGAATAGAAGAAGGTAACTCATAACTCATAACTCATAATTCATCTTTTTTGTGATGCGAATTCTCTTAGTTGATGACGAAGCGGAAATGGCAGACCCTCTGAGCCACATCCTCACCCGCGAAGGATACACCGTTGATGTGGCCTATGACGGCGATCGGGGCAACCAGTTGGCCCAGCAGGAGCGCTACGACCTGTTGATTTTAGATTGGATGATGCCCCGCTACTCAGGATTGGACATCTGCCAGCAGGTGCGATCGCGGGGTGACACAACGCCAGTGCTGTTTCTCACCGCCAAGGACACGATCGACGATCGGGTACAGGGCTTAGATGCGGGAGCAGACGATTACATCGTGAAGCCCTTTGAGCTAAGAGAACTGCTGGCCCGCGTCCGTGCCTTGCTCCGTCGTCCCGTGACCCTGGAAACAGTGCCCCTAACTCAACGCCTGCGCGTGGATGACCTGGAACTCGACCTGAGTAACCAGCTAGCCCACCGTCACGGACGGGCGATCGAACTTTCCGAAAAGGAAGCGCAACTGCTGGAATACCTGATGCGCCACCCAAACCAGATTCTCACCCATGACCAGATTCACCAGTATCTCTGGGGCGAGAGTGTGGAAAAGCCAACCAGCAACGCCTTAGCGGCTCAAATTCGGCTGCTGCGACGCAAGATTGAAGCCAATGGCGAACCGCCCTTAATCACTACTGTCTATGGCAAGGGGTATCGCTTTGGGTTCGCAGCGGAATCGAGCGATGGCTAGGGAGCGGAAGCAAAGTGACGAGCGCCAGGACTGGTATTGGCTTGGGTGCCGTTAACCGGGCGATCGCGGCGTCGGGAAGGATTGAGCGTCTCTGGCTAGGCGTGGGGACAGGTTGTTTGCTAAGTCCAACTCGTCATTCATAGGGGGCGGAAATCAAACGTTATTGGTCATTAGTCACGGGTCATTAGTCAGTGTTGGGGGAAAGCATCTAAGCATGAGCCGAGGCATGGCTGTCCAATTCCAATCCCCTTTTGGGTGACGTGTACTAAGTACATTTACGAGAATTATCCTTGGGATAGAGATTTAAAGGTTTGGTGAAGGGTACTATAGAGTACTATTTTCAATTTTGTAGTGCATACTACCGTTCACTAAACCAAGAATCATTCATGCCAATTTTTGGACTTGTATGGGTTGCTTCCTGGGTGAGCTGCTTTTTCTCGTCTAGCCAGGACCTACTACGAGCACCCTCTTATCTATCGCATGTTCTACCAATTCAAGCAGCCTATAGAATTAGCGGCGCTCCGACCAACCTACTGATCAATGTTCATGACGATCGCCGTCACCTGACCACCCCGATTTCGCACGCCGCGCAGCCTCTCACACCGTCAAATGCAGCGTCGGTTCAGGTGCCGTTGTTAGCGGCGTTGAATTCGTCAAATACAGTATTGCCCACTTCAATTAACCTCTTCAGC
>JAJPKC010000688.1 GCA_021323955.1 Oscillatoriales cyanobacterium Centralia_MAG_596
AGATCACCACTACACCGTGCGCGTGAACCACGATGGTAAAACCACAATTGTCTTTGGTGATGGCAAACAGGGTGCTCGCCTACCCAGCGGCCTGGAGAATGTGGAAGCCACCTACCGCAGCGGCAGCGGCACAGCGGGAAATCTGGAACCCGATCGCCTGGTGTTACCCAAAAACCGTCCACCCGGCATTCGGAAAGTCACCAATCCCTTACCCGCCGCTGGTGGTACCGATCCCGAAAGTCTGGAGTCTGCCAAACGTCATGCGCCTGGAGCTCTCCGCGCCCTTCAGCGCATCATTTCCCTGACCGATTACGAGGACTTTGCCACAAGCTTTGCGGGTGTAGGCAAAGCCCAGGTGCAGCGGCTATGGAATGGTCGCGTCCACCTGATCCACCTGACGATCGCCGCGGCTGACGGCAGTTCCGCCGATCCCGTGGCTCTTCTGCAACCGCTCCGAACAGCGATCGGTCAGTATCAGGCCGCCACCCAGCCCGTTCAGATCGATTCATTCATTCCCTGCTTCTTCAACCTCAGCGCTACGGTGCTGATTCAGCCTGACCGCACCGCTGCTGACATCCAGGCGGCGATCGTCCAATCCCTGATGTGGACGTTCAGCTTTGCCAACCGCCAGTTTGGGCAGGCCGTAGCGGCATCCGAAGTGATTACTGCCATCCAGATGGTTCCCGGTGTGGTGGCTGTAGACCTGCTGGCGCTGTACCGCTACGGCACACCACCACAGCCCAATATCCGTCTGGACACCGTCTCGGCCCATTGGGATCAGACGCAAGCCGCGATCGTCCCGGCTGAACTCCTGTTGCTCAACACCCGCAGCGGTCTTAATTTATCGATCGCGCCCACCTAACCTATCTAACGCCCCCGCCCCCATGTCCCAACAGACCACCAATGCCGCCCTAGCCGAAAACCTGTTCGACCCGGAAATTCTCTACAGCCTGCTGCCCGCCCTGTACCTGGAGCGGGATCAAGCGCAGCGAGAATCCTTGCGTGCGTTACTGGCTGTGCTAACGCAGGAATTTTCGGCGATCGCGCGGGATGTCCAGCACCTGTACGACAACTGGTTCATTGAAACCTGCGATGAGTGGGTCGTGCCCTACATTGCCGAACTGGTCGGTGTGCGGGGCCTGATTGATGAAACCCATCTGGCTTACAGTCAGCGGGCCCGGATTGCCAACACGCTGCGCTACCGCCAGCGGAAGGGCACCCCAGCGACGCTAGAGCAGGCCGCAAAAGATTGCACTGGTTGGCCCGCCTGCGTTGTCGAGGGGTATACCCAACTGGCCGTGACCCAATCGGTCAACCATTTGCGCCCCAGGCAACGCCTGATCAGCGTCAGTGACCAGGATGCTCTCGATGAACTGGGAACACCGTTCAGCGCGATCGGCCACGGAATTGACATCCGTTCCCGGTCGGCCACACCCATGACCACCACGACCCGCCTGACGCAGGGCGGCTACAGCTTGCACGGTCTGACCCTGTTTCTCTGGCGCTTGCAAAGCTATCCCATGATCTGTGGCACCCCTGCCGCCAATGACGCTGGTGAGTACATGTTTCATCCGCTAGGCGTGTCAACGCCCCTCTTCAACATCCCGCTGACCACCACCCGCGATCGCGTTGGGGAACGCAATGTCCCCACACCTCTACGCCGTCGGCCTCTGCGGGACGCGATCGACGGTCTGCTGCAAGGCCATACGTCGGCCACGGGCTACTTCAACGACCAGCCCGTATTTCAACTTTGGGTGCGATCGACGACTGCTGCAACTACCGAGCACTCGACTGAACGCGCTGACATACAGGACTTTCAAGCGATACCCCCCACCGCCATGCGGATTGCCGACCTCAGCGATGATCGACCGACTGTATTTCCCGCAGGAGTCCGCGCCATCGTTGACCCCGTCGCTGGACGATTTGTGCTGTCCCCCGATGAGCGACCTACCGAAATCAGAGTGAATTACGCCTACGGATTCAGCGCCGATCTGGGGGGCGGCCCGTACGATCGCCAGTCCAACCTTGCTGTACCAGAATCATCGCTCTGGCAGGCGATCGTCGCTCAGGATGCGGTTGTGCCTCAAACGCAGCCCAGCGGTTCGCCCCAGGTGTTTACATCCTTAGATAGCGCTGTGCAAGCCTGGGTCAGCAGCGGCAAAAATGGGCTGATTCAAATTGCTGACAGCGGCACCTATGGATCACCCAGCACAGAGTATGCCATCACTCCCAATGACACGCGATCGCTGGTCATTCAGTCGATGAACGGCACCTGCCCCTGCGTCGTTGGTCACTGGCGGATTGTGGGCAGTCAGGGCGGCACCAGCGTCACGCTCAATGGACTCTGGCTCGATGGGCCATTGACCGTGCAGGGCAATCTTCAGCTCAATTTGCAGCACTGCACGCTCAAACCACCCTCACGCAACAGCGATCTAGCCTCGCAACATGCCAGTATCCAGTCGGACGGCTCCAATAACGTGGGGCTGCAGGTGGCCATCACCCGCTGCATCACTGGCCCCATTCGTCTGCTGCCTGAAATGGCTGGCCTGTGGGTGCAGGACAGCATCATTGATGGGGGCAAGGGCATCGCGATCGCCGATCCCCTGCATCGGTCCTACAGCACACCCGCCGTCCTGAAACGCACCACTGTGTTTGGGCAAGTATGGCTGTCTAGTCTGCTGCTAGCTTCCGATGTACTGTTTGTCGATCCTGTCTATGTGCAGCACCGTCAGGTCGGCGCACTGCGCTTCTGCTACCTGCCGCTCAACTCCCAACCCCCGCGCTGCTACCATTGCCAGCCCGAACTGGCAGCCCACGGTCAACCCGCCGCCGTACAAGCCACGATCGCCACCCAACTCAAACCAACCTTCACCGCCATGACCTATGGGCATCCCGGTTATGCCCAATTGAGCTTAAACTGTCCCCTGGAGATTCGATCGGGCGGCACCCAGGGGGCAGAAATCGGCGCATTCCATCACCTGTACCAGTTTCAGCGGGAGGTTCACCTGTCTGAAATGTTGGGCGAATACATGCCCTGTAATCTCACAGCCGGCGTTGTCTATGTCACGTAGAACGACGGCGATCGTGGGCGGATCAGCCCAAATCAGCATGAGCAATTTCAGCATCACGCCCCGATATGCGCCTGATGTTCGATTAAACCGAAATCGCTATTCGTACCACCCAGCACTCATCAAACTGGGGCAGCTAAACCGGAACGCTTAAGGATAAACGTATGCACGGGGATTTTTCACGATTAACCTTCGATCCAGCAAAACGCTACAGCCGCGTCTGGATGCAGCAGGGGCGAGTCCAGCTAGACGCCGACTGGAACGAACTGGTTGAAATGCTCAATCATCGGCTGGAAACCGAATGCCGCGATCGCATCGGTCCCTGCGCCGTACCCAAAGACCATCCCGGCTTCGGTCTACGTATTCGCAAAGGACTCAAATTTGACGGTATCGACGACTTCGTTTGGGTCGGCGAAAACAACGCTTTTTCCTTTGTTGGCTGCCACCCCTTCACGATCGCCACCTGGATCAACCCCGATGCCAGCGGCACAGGCGGCACCATTGTCAGCAAATTCCATCCCCACACGCCCACCCCAACCGGCGAATATTGCCTGAGCGTCCAGCCCGATCGCACCATTCAGTTTCAGCGCGTCGAACTCCGCCCTGCCGCACATCTGCTGGAGCGGGTGATCGCCGTTCTGTCTGAAACCAGGTCGGTTGAAGCGTCCATCGAGGCGATTGTGACCCTCCAGGCCGAGCAGGAATGGGAACGGGTCATCCGCACCGTCACCACTACGCGATCGATTCCATCCGGCCAATTCAGCCACATCGCTGTTGTCTACGATCGCCACGATATTCGCATTTACCTCAACGGCAAACTGTCTGCCCTCAGCCCCTCCAGCCATCCGGCGGCCCATTCGCACGTCCCCTTGGTCATTGGGGCCACCTTCCACCCCCATATCCCCACCCACAGCTTTAGTGGCGTCATTGATGACGTTCAAATCTGGCGTACCGCCCGCACCCAACCCCAAATTCAGAATGACTTACAGTGCCCCCTGACCCAACCCCAAACCGGATTGGTGAGCAACTGGCAATTTACCGAAGGCGATGGGAATCAGATTGAAGACTGGAGCGGCAACGGCCATACCGGCTGGCGAGATGGTGATCGAGAACCCTGCCGACCTGCCTGGGTGCCTGTCGATCTGTGGATTGGTTCGGGACGCTGCTACGTCGATGGCGTCCTGTGCGAGAACGAGGGGGAGATTCGCCTGACCGATCAACCTGGTGTTGCCGATCGCCTGCATGCACTCACTGACCGCAAATCGGGCGCTTCCCTGCTGTATCTCGATGTGTGGGCACGATTTGTCTCCGCGATCGAAGATCCCTCCATCCGCGAAGTGGCGCTGGGCGGCATCGATACCACTGCACGATCGCAGACCATCTGGCAGGTTCGCGCTCTGCCCCTCCCCCATAATCGATCGATCAATCGCGATCAGGCCCACCTGTTGCTAGAGACAGCACTGCCGTCCCTCGATCAGCGGGGGAAACTGAAGGTGAAACAGACCGCGATCGCGAACCTGCCCGATAATCGGCTCTACCGCATTGAAATTCATTCCAGCGGCGGCGCGTACGGCGATCACGCATCGGCCCGCTGGCAGTCAGCCTGTGCTGTGCATGTGCGGCCCACTGCGAAACAAGTCGCGATCACGGACGGCTGGTCTGACCACAATTGGACAGTCGGACAGTGTGTGGAGCTGAGTCACGCCGACGATACGGAACCCGGCACCCTCGCGCAAATTGTTGCCATTGATTCTGACCAACATTACCTGACGCTGGACACGCTTCCGCCCGATTGGAGCGCTGATACCAGCGGCAAACTGCGGGCAATTGCCACCTGCAAGTGGTCTCGCGATAACGGAGCGCTGGTGTTTGCGATCGATCAGGTAGAGCATCAGAGTGTCATCCTTCAGGATTGGCGGCAGACCAATTCCCTCCTGCAAGCGGGCAACTGGGTGGAAATTATGGATGACACTACCGTTCTTAGCGGATTGGATGCGCCGCTGTATCAAATTGATAGTATTGAACCCGGCATCAGCCCGATCGTGCATCTCAAACAGCCGCTCGTCGGTACTATTGGGCAAGATGCCACCCAGCATCCCCTGCTCCGCTGCTGGGATCAAACCCAAAACACCAGGATGGGTGTAATTCCTGTTTGCCTGACCGCGAATACCGCGATCGAGCTGGAAAACGGAGTCCAAATTGAGTTTGAGGGGAGCCAGTTCCAGCGTGGCGACTTCTGGTGGATTCCGACTCGCACAGCTACCGAAGGGGGAACAACCCAAGGGGTAGCCTGGGCTACCGATGCCGACGGCCAGCTGCTGGCGCGATCGCCCCACGGCATTGCCCACGCCTACACCCCATTAGCTGTGCTGCATATAAGCGACGGTAAACCCCACATTCACGATTTACGCCAGTTCTTTGCGCCCCAGAGCGAAGCCGCTGTCAGCAAAACCGGCGACACCATGAGCGGGCCACTCACCATCGATGCTAACCTTGCGGTGACCGGCGATACTTGCTTGAACGGGCATGTTGACGTTGGGCTGCTGTCCGGTCAACTGGCCGCCAATCTCGTTGATACCGCCCAACTCGTCGATCGGTCTGTAACGGCGGCTAAACTGGCCGATAATGTCGGCACCATTCCTCCTGGTGTTTGCATTCTGGGCACAACACCGGAACCACCACGCGGCTATACGGCCACCGGGTTAACGCTGCATCTGCCCCAGCCCCAATTTCCCTGGCATACAGATCCAACGCATCTGCCGCAACCCGGTCGTCTGACTGCCGTAGCGGTGCATCATCAAATTTTTGCGATCTATCACTCCGGCGAAGTTTGGGCCTATGACCCGCGGCCTCAGCTGGGTGTGAATGACTGGGTGCCCCAGCCTTCGATTCCCCAACCCCACCGTCATGCTTTTGGGGTTGCTGTGATGGCTGGACACATTTACGTGGTTGGCGGGATGACGTCCACCGGAAAACGCAGCGATCGCGTTGATCGCTACGACCCCAAAGCAGGCGAATGGGTTGCCGTGCCACCCCTGCCAACCCCGCGCAGTCACCTGGGTGTGGCCGCGATCGGCCATCATCTGCACGCGATCGGTGGGTTGGTCGAAACCACTTTTCCCTTCGCCAAAGATCGTGCTGTTGCTGTGCATGAAGTCTACAGCGCCGCCACCAACACCTGGGTCACAAAGCAACCGCTTCCCATTGCCCGGTATGGAATGGGGATGGGTGTTGCGAAAGGGCGGCTCTACGCGATCGCGGGCAAACGCAAGTGGTTCTTCAATCGCCTGGGCAAAGTCAGGAGCCACCACACCCAGATGTACTCACCCACAACCGGCACCTGGTTTGACAAACCGGCACTGCCGATCGCCAAATCGCATCTTGCGGTCGCCGTGATCGGTGACAAACTGTATGCCACAGGCGGTAAATCCCTGCTGGAAGCCAGTCCTGGTATTGATGTTTACGATGCTGCCGCCGAAGCCTGGTCGGAGGAATTTCAGATGAGCATCGCCAGAGAATCCCACGGAGCCGTTGGGATCGATGGCAAGCTGTATGTGCTGGGTGGCCATACTGACAGCGGCGCGATCGATACCCTCGAAGTGGGATCGGTGCTATCAACCGTATATATTCATCAAAAATTAGATTGATCCCAGGCGTCCGTTCTGCCAGCAGGTTTCGCTTACGCTTTTGGCGATGGCTGCATCTCGGTGACCCGCCAACTGAGCTTCAAATTCAACCAGAAGTTCCAAATCGTTACGACGACAATGGCTAGAAAGTTGGCCAGATACGCATTAATGTGTAGCCCGTTAAACAAGAGGTTGAGCAACAGCACCTTGAGAATCACACCCATCAAGCAAACCACATTGAATTTAATCAAGCGCTTGAGGACTGTACGGTTGCCCCGCTGCCGTTTCGCGACATCCTGAAAGGTCCAGCGATCGTTCCAGAGAAAGTTATTGAGGATCGCCAATTCCGACGCGGCGATCGCGCTGCGAGTTAGGCCCAGACCAAACAGGCCGTGTAAGAGATACAGCAAGCCCATATCGACGACGAGGCCACTCAATCCAACAGCGGCAAAGCGCAAAAACCGACCAATGGGAAACTCCAAACGTTGGCTTAACCAGCCCAACCGTCCAGTCGATAACCGTAACCGCAGCAGATGATGTAAATAATCAACGTATTGCTTCCAGGTCACCTTACTCCGCCCTGCCTCGCGCTCCTGGAAAACATAGCCCACTTCTGCAAGCTGATTGATTTCGCCCCGTCCCAGGACTTCGAGCAAAATCTTGTACCCCAGTGGGTGCAAAATTTGGCCGGCGATCGCGCTGCGTCGCACCACAAAATAGCCACTCATCGGATCGCTAACACTACTCACGACCCGTGGCAGCAAGACCAGGCCCAGAATCTGAGCACCGCGCGATAAAATGCGACGGGTCAGGCTCCAACTGCTGACCCCGCCACCATCCACATGGCGACTGGCCACGGCTAAGTCGGCTCCATTCGCGATCGCGCCCAATAGCTGCGGCACAATGTCAGGTGGGTGTTGCAGATCGCCATCAATCACGCCCAGCACTTCGCCCTTCGCCACCTGCCAACCGCGAATGACAGCCGTAGACAATCCCTTTTCCTGCTGGCGGCGCATAACGCGCAGCGATGGATAGGATGCCATCAGCTGGGACGCCAACTCCCATGTGCGATCGCGACTGTCATCATCCACCACAATCAGCTCATAGTCATCCGGTAACACCTGATCCAGCACACGGCTTAATTGCTGCACCAACTTCTCGATATTGTCACGTTCGTTGTAAGTCGGCACAATTAGCGAAAACTTTACTGGACAGATCAGCGATGTCACACCATTGCTATTCAAAGGAGGTTCAGGACTGCGCGGCAGTCTCGGCGCTTGCAGTAAGCCCGATGGCACTGGTAAAAGCGTTTGCTGCTGGGCTTTAGTGAACATGAACACTCCTCTTGAACTATAGGTTGAAACGACGTTTCGATGGTCGTTGACGGGTTAGCAAGATGCACCAGTCGTACGATGCTACTGCTTGCTGCAATGATGGATAGTGCTGCTATTTTTGATTGTCATCAACGATGGAACTGATTGGCGATGACCCGTTGATTTCAGGTAGCCCATCCACCACCAGAACTGGCATCTCAATGGGCACCCGGTTCCGCGATCGCTCGATCGAAATGAGCCAGTAATGGCCGTCCATGCATGGATGAGACAGGTATGGGCTGCCAGACTTTAATGCCATCGCTACTCCCACTAATGAGCTTTCCCCCCCAACCAAACTTGATGGAAAGACTGCTGTATAACGATCCCCGCAGCGATCCCACGAGCTTTCTTGTCTCTAGTTGCCAAAAGTTAATCGTGCCACCATTGCTGGTTGCTAGAAGGTGTCCATCTGGACTGAGTGCAAGGTCAGTCGAACTGGATTTCACCGCCTGAATTAACGCGCCTGATTCGACCTGCCAAAATTTAGTTCTACTGCTGGCACTGATTAACATCTGGTCGTCAGGGCTAAAGACCAGTGATGTGACCTCACCGGCATCCAGTGTATGGCGTAATTCTCCCGTTTCCACATTCCAGAGCTGCACATTAGACAACCCGCTGGCCAGAATGGTTCCACGTTTGCTAAACGCTAAAACG
>JAJPKC010000080.1 GCA_021323955.1 Oscillatoriales cyanobacterium Centralia_MAG_596
AACTACACGCCCAACAATACGGAAGCAGGCGATCGCCTCATCCATCGCTGGACTTCGGTGCTAAAAGCCATTCGCCGCCAAGCGATGCATGTGATTCCTTTCAGCCTCTATCCTCGCAATCACGTACCTATACAAGCGGTGGCCCATCAATGTGGCACCTGCCGCTTTGGCTCCGATCCTCAAACGTCTGTTTTGGATCTGCACTGCCGTACTCATGATGTGGATAACCTGTATGTCGTTGACGGTAGTTTCTTTCCATCCAATTCAGGTGTCAATCCAACGCTGACCATTATGGCAAACGCCTTGCGGGTGGGAGATCATTTGATGGAACGGTTAGGTGTGTAATGAAAAACCCTTCCTTGATCGATCTGCTCCTGCCGCTCGCGCTGATTCTCGGCTTAGTGTTGTTATTAAGTCTTCATGTGGGAACAGGGACTGAAGTCGCTGCCGAAAGTAACCCCTCAGAAGCCTGGCTAAAGGTCATCGTTGGGTATTTAGCGGCAGGCGCGGAGATCGCCGCCGCGATCGTGATTGGAGGGGCGGTCATTCGTAGCATTTTGGACTACCTTCGCCGCTTGTTTTCCCATGCACGGCAACACTTTGATGCGACAGAGGCGATTCGGCTTCAGCTAGGGCGTGTCCTGGCCTTGGGGTTAGAATTCACTGTTGCCAGCGATATTTTACGAACGGCAGTGGCACCCACTCGACAGGATATTTTGAACCTGGGTGCGATCGTTCTTCTACGAACGTTATTGAACTATTTTCTGGAACGTGAGATTCAACAGGGAGAGCGAAATCGTTTAGCCGACCAAGAACCTGCTAGAGAATACAACGAATTGAGGCAGTAATAACTATGAATGAACCAGACCGGGCAACAGAACCAGCAAGCGATGTCTATAAGCCAACGGGTTCTCATCCAATCGCTCAAGGTGTGGGAGCGACGGGGGGTGGCGTGGCAGGAGCCGCTATTGGTCACTCAATCGGCGGTAAAGTAGGTGCAGTCGTTGGCGGAGTCGCCGGTGTAATCGCGGGCGGTATGGCAGGCGAGACAATCGCAGAGGTGGCAGACGAACTGCTTCAGGAAACTAAACCGTCCTTAGGCTTGAGTGCCGATGCGAAAGCGATTGAACTACCTGACCATTACTCTTGGGAAGAGCTGCAAGCACTATCCCAATTACAGCCTGACAAAAATAAATCAAGCTAGCTAAAGATTGAAAAGACGGCGGTTATTGAGTAAACGCGTTAATGCTGCTCTGGTGAGGACACGGCTACGATTATTCTGAATTTGTTGTGCTAGAACGGGCCAATAGCCATAAAGCAAAGCGTTCCAGGAGCGCCAGCGTTGCCGTTACGCCAACTGCAAGACCAAACAAAACGAGATTACTTTGATTACCTGCCCGCAGTGCAAAGCTCAGCGAGGTTGAAACAGCCGGTGGATGCACGACATCCAGTAAAATCATGAGACCGATCGTCAACACCATTGCCGTACCACCAGATAGGTAGCCCGCACCCAAGATAGAATAGGCTAAAAAGCCAATCGTGGCGGCTATAAACTGAGCGATGGTCAGCGTCCGCACTGAATTAGTCCCATGTTGAGGATCAAGGTAAATCAGAAAGGCACTGGAGGCAAGTGACGCAAACAGTAACCGCTGCTGGCTGAGGACTTCTACCAAAGCCAACACGCCTAAGACAACGGCTGTGGGCAACAGTGCTAAAGCAAATTCTCCTCTAAGCGTCAACCGCCGTCGCAACGATCGATTGGCTCCTTCAATGGGTTGCATGCTTTGACGGTTCCGGCTCATAGTTTCACGGCTGATCTTGATTTTCGGTTAAAACGGTTTGTAGCAGGGGTGCAAGCTCCTGGTTTAAGCGACCCGTGCGGACAAGCTCGGCATAGGTGGTCGCTTCGATCGCCAGGAGTTCGTTACGGAATTGCTCCACCACAAAATGCTGGAGGTTAGGATAGTCATCTTGCAGTTGCTCGACTTCACGCTTCAAACGAGTCAGTTCACCTTGCACCAGCGTTTCCTGGTAACGGTAAAACTCAGGTTCAAGACAAGCACGTTGTTCTGCTTGAGTGAGATGCTTCAGCACGCGGTTTAAAGCCACCTGGTGAGCCATCAACTCCTCATAGCGTTGGCGGATGGGCTGATTTCCCAGTAAATGGAGCTGCTTTAACAACGGTGGAATCGTTAACCCCTGGATCAGCAGCGTGAAGAGGACGGCACCAAAGACGGTGGCAATAATATTTTCCCGGTCAGGTAAAACAGCGGGGATACTCAAGGCCAGCGCGATCGACACAGAACCGCGCAAGCCGCCCCACCAGAGTACGGTTTGGTCAGGAATGGAAATATCCGCTTGGGTGATGCGATTACTCAACCAGCCCAACCCATAAACCGCGATCGCCCGTGTCAACAGCATGGCTCCGACAGTGGCGGCGATCACGCTCAAATTCTGGCCCAAAATGGCAAAGCGAATCTGGTCACCAATCAGCAGAAACACAATGGAATTGACAAAAAACGATAAGAAATCCCAAAACTCCGTCACGATAATTCGGGTGCGGGGATTCATGCCAATACGAGAGCCAAAGTTGCCTAAAATTAAACCAGTGGTGACGACCCCAATCACGCCTGACCCGCCCAGATCTTCGACCAGAAGATAGGTGCCGTAGGCAGAAACGAGCGTGAGGGATTGTTCTACCAGTGGCAGATCAAAGCGTTGCGTCAGGTACGATAGCCCAAATCCAATCAAACAGCCAACGCCGATGCCAATGCTAACCACGGAAAAGAATTGGATCAAAATCGACTGAGCCTGAACGTGTGCCGTTCCAAGCGCAAAAGATAAGAGGAAGCTGAAGGCAACGATCGCCATCCCATCATTAAAGAGACTTTCTCCTTCCACTAAGGTCGAAAGCCGTTTATCGACGCCCAAGGCACGAAAGAGAGCAACGACTGAGACGGGATCGGTGGCAGACAGGCTGGCTCCAATCAGCAAAGCGGTGGGGAAGGAGAGTCCCACAAGCTGATTTAGGCCGACCGCAATTCCAGCAATGGAAATGAGAACGCCCGCGATCGCCAGGAGGCAGATCGGCACCAGATCCCGTTTGAGCCGTGCCCATTGCAAGTTCCAGGCTGCCTCAAAGACTAGAGGCGGCAAAAAGATTGAAAGAATCAAAGCTGGCGAGAGATTGACCAGTCGCACATCGAGTAAAGCAAGCCCTAACCCCACAATCACCAGCAGCAATGTATAAGGAATCTTGCGAAACCAGGGCGCAATCTGAGGCAAGGTCGCAACGCCCAGAGAGACACAGAGAACCAGCACAAACTGCTTCAAGTTTGTGTCGATCGCCATTTCTCCCGTCGTCGATTCAATTGCCATACCTGTGCCCCGTTGAGATTCATCGTCTTATCATAGTCAGATTGCTGACAAACAATGCTCAAGGTAATGATGAAAGCATGGCATGTGACTTTACGGCAGACGCTCTCAGTGATAGCAACGCCGCTCCGTAGTCGGTTCAAGCTGCTGAGCCAGCGGCGAATTGAGCCTCTGCAACTACAGCAGTTGCATGATGAACTTACGGCAGACGCAACGCTTGACACCGTTTATTTAATTTTGATTGTGGGATCGTGCGCGATCGCCACCTTCGGGCTCCTCACCAATAGTACCGCGGTGATTATTGGTGCCATGATTATTGCCCCACTCATGCTGCCCATTCGCGCGCTGGCGTTTGGTGCCCTGGCGGGCAATCTTCCCCTCTTTCGTCAAGGCTTGTTTGCTGTGATGATCGGCACTGTCCTGGCAGTCGTTCTGGCAGCGGGACTGGGACTGCTTACAGGGATCTCTAGCTTTGGAAGTGAGGTGCTGTCGCGCTCGAAGCCAACCTTACTGGATTTGGGTATTGCGGTTGCCGCCGGCGGCATCAGTGGCTACGCAGCAGTACAACCCAAACTGGCAACCAGTCTGGCAGGCACCGCGATCGCCGTGGCGCTGATGCCGCCCCTTTGTGTGGTGGGACTGGGGTTGGCGCATGGGAACTGGTCGCTCAGTTTCGGTGCCTTGCTGCTGTATCTGACAAACCTGCTGGGCATTACGCTCGCCTGTATGCTGACGTTTCTGCTCGCGGGTTATACCCCTTTTGAGCAAGCTCGCAAGGCGTTGGGCTGGGCGATCGCCTTTACAGCCATGTTATTGCTACCATTGAGTGTCAGTTTCGCCAGACTGGTACAACAGTCGCGGCTGGAAAGTAGCCTTCGCGCCGCCTTATTGAATCGGACGCTGACCTTTCAACATTTAGAGTTGGTGAACTTTGACACAAACTGGCTAAGCAACCCGCCGCAGGTGCGGTTGACGGTGCAATCGCAAAACCCCGTCACGCCCAAACAAGTGCGGCTTTTAGAAGCGTTTGTCAAGCGAGAGATGGGACGCCCGTTTACGCTAATTTTTGTTGTGAACCAGGTAGAAACGGTAACACGACACGAAGCAACGGGAGCAACGACCGATACGTCTAAGGGGCACTATCCTCCCAATGGTAGCGAAAGGGTGAAGACAGCCCCTTGACCAGGTTTACTACTGACGGTGATGCTGCCGCCATGTGCTTCAATGATGCGTCGGGCAATTGCTAACCCCAAGCCAACCCCACTTTGTTTACGAGAGCGGCTTGTGGTATAAAACTGTTCAAAAATGCGGGGTAAATCGGTTTCAGGCATGCCGCTGCCCTGGTCTCGAATTGAAATTAGCGCCTGCTGTTTGTGGCGGTAGGCCGCAATGAAAATATGAGCCTTGGGTTGAGAGTACTTAATCGCATTGTCCAAGAGATTCAGCAACGCCTGCAATAAGCGCTCCGAATCACCCATAATCTGCAGGTCCGCCATCTCAACGTCCACAGTCACGTTTTTCGCCTGCATGCGGACTTCCATCGCTCTGATGGCACGGCTAATAACACTGCGTAAAGCAATGGCTTGGATCTCTAACGGCGCAACTCCTGCTTCTAAGCGTCCCAAGTCCAACAAATCATGAATTAAGCCCGAAAGCCGCTTCGTTTCCTCCTTGATGGTTTGAAAGAAGCGCTCGCGCAGTTCCAGTTCATCCACAGCGCCACGCTCCAACGCCTCGATGGTGACCTGCACATTGCTGACAGGCGTCCGCAGCTCGTGGGAAACATTCGCGAGAAACGCTCGGCGTTCCTCATCCAGTGATTGCAACCGTTCACTCATGCGATTGAGTTCCGTTGCCAGTTGGTCGAGTTCAGTGCTTTGGCGAATGGTGAGCCTGTCATCAAACTGGCCGCCGCCCACACGCATCGCAAAGTTTCGCATCACTTCAATGGGTTTGGAGAGACTCCGGGCTAAGCGATCGCTGACCAGGGCACAGAGAAGAATGGTCAGGCCAAGGGCGGCTAAAATAGTCCAGATTACCCTGGCAAACTGTCTCTGAAACTGGTCTAACGTAATCGAGAGGCGTAATAGCCCCAATAACTGACCATTGCGCGTCATCGGTTTGGCAATATAGAGGCGATCGTTCGTGGATAAAACCCCTTTCGCCATGCCCTGCGCCGAATGACCATGAAGGGCTTCGGCAACGCCAGGGATCGGTAGCCAATTCGTGACTTGTTGATCCGTTTGCGGGTCAGAGGTGGCGAGCAGCGCACCTTGAGCATCAAAGACTCGGAGTGTGATGTTATCGGCTGCCCCATAGCGCTGGACAATGAGCTGCAGCCGTTGCGGCTCTTTTGCTTCAAGGACATCTGCAATGCTCTCGCTCAGCGCCGCGGCCCAGTTCTCTAAATCTGTCTGCCGAGACTGCATGAAAAAGGCATAAAACATCCATAGGATGCACCCTGACATGAGCGAGGTGCCTAAGACGATCAGGAGCAGGTAGTTAGCCAGAAGCTTCGTGTGAATTGAATTCCACTGGAGTGATGCTAACCATCTGTTTGTGAGAGAGGCTTTGGCAAATCGTTTCATTGGCTTAAACATGACTGGGGAACAGGGCGTGTCCGTTGCAAAGGCCCTAACCTGGCGCAACCTTTGTCACGGTTTGAGCCAACCGAGCGATCAAACCCTGGCATGACGCCTTGACCGCTTTTAAGCAGGTTCCCCCTGATGGCGACGCAGCACGGCTTTAATCCGTGCGAGCAATTCACGTGTATTGAAGGGTTTGGTCACATAGTCATCGGCCCCGGCCTCTAAGCCCCGCACTTTATCCATATCCTGGTCTTTGGCCGTGAGCATTAGAATCGGGACATTAGAAAACGCTCGAATACGCCAACAAACTTCCATCCCATCCACTTCTGGCATCATCAGATCGAGCAGAATGACATCAGGCACTTGCTTATGGAACTGCTTGATTGCGCTGTGTCCATCTGGCGCTGTAGTGACCTCATAACCTTCTTTTTTCAGTGAGTAAGCAAGGCTTTCACAGAGGGCGGCTTCGTCGTCTACCAGCAAAATGCATGACATCAGTATAAAAAACTACACTTCAACTTCATATTCAGGGTCTCAAAGACAGGGTTCTCCGACATCTACCTTGGGAAGTAAATTGTCTTGTTCCCAATCAGGTTTTGTGGCTTACAAACATCAAGCCGCAAAACAATTGGTAGCCTTATAGGCTCTGTCGCAAGTTCCACGTGAGGACAACCGATCCTTATCCTTATCACTCCGTTAGCCTGCGATCCCAAAGATTTCTTCGATAAACTTAGCTTGAGAGACACTGTCCCCTGGATTGATCCCGTTCACTTGCCCTTTTCGGCGCATGTTCATGGCTTCTATCCCTCGCAGAGTTCTCCTGGCTGTGTTGAGCGATTGAAATCCCATCATGGGTTTTGTAATCCGCTTGATGTTTCCTTGGTCCGGCTCAATGATGTTGTTCATATACTT
>JAJPKC010000017.1 GCA_021323955.1 Oscillatoriales cyanobacterium Centralia_MAG_596
AATAGGGTCATTGCTACTTCGATCCTGATTAATCTGGCGCAAAATGCGGCTAGCACAATCATTAGCGAAAATAATCTTTCGCTCATCGGTGATAATTAATACCCCATCAGTGAGTTTCTCTAGCGCTTCTTGAAGCACCAGCTCTTGGCTTTTAGTGGCCATCCACCCTGGATGGCCTGCTTGATCCCCAGCAATTTCCTTGCTCTTAACCAGATTCTCAACAGGTACTCTAATAAACATCATAGAAATGCAACCCTTTATTATGCGAGAAATTAATATGGTGCGGCCAAGCTTAGAAGTGTAACGGAAAAGCCTCTAGGAATGCGAGCAGATGAATTATCTGCATACTGGCTTTTGATTCAAGCTACAGAAAATGGGAAACCTTAGACAGGAGCATAGACCTTGGGTTATTTCACCAGTTAAGCTTAAAAAAAGCGGCTTCTGAAAAAGGTTTAATGCATGCTGCTTAAACCGCTTGAAGCATATTTCTCATGGTTTAAGACTGGCTGGATACAAGTGAGCAGGCAAAAGTTAATTAAGTATGCTGGTCGTCGATCGCACAACCGTCAATTGTGAGCAAACCTCAATCATTTGTGTGTCTCTACTTATGGGATTAATAGTTCAATTGATCTACCGATTCAATTTATTCTCCCTTTAAAACACATAACACTATTTCTCGCGATCGCCCACCCGATGAAAGCATTTTTCACTTTAATTTTTGGCCTAATGCCAACTTGATTACGTGTCAGGAGCCTCTTCGATCGTTCTGGAGTAGCCTTTTTTACATCAAACTACCTCTGTCAGTCGACTCCTGGCTCTGAAATTCCTGTGAAATCGCTACTACAGACGTCTGGAGCAAAATGCTTACGGAATTTGAGCACTAGTTAGGATCTATTCCTGAATGGTTTACTACTAGCTTCAGTAACACATGATCATCGTTTGAAATCCCACGAGGACAGGCACTTAAAGAAACTCTCAAAGATCCTACCTCCTGTAATCAGACGCTATTGAATCTGATGGATTCTGCATATGCGAAACCTCTGAAATGATTGGAGAATAAGCTTTACCAGGTGTTTTTACTTCGTCACCCGAAATAGCCCCGGTGTGATTATTCCAGACCCAGAGAAACCTGCGATTATCGAAGTATGGAAAGCCAAGAGCAGAGAAGACAAAGGCAATTAGCCAAAAGTTAATCTGATTTTCATTGGTTTAGGGACATAAACAACAACACTTTGATTGATAAGGAGATAGTCTTATGTCAGCTATGGTTCAAACTACGGATCTAAATTCAGTCTATGGAGATAAGGCGTATGCTGAACTCTCAGGACTACAAATTGAAATTGTTGGTGGAGCAGGACGTCCAGCTACCATTATTACTCCCGGAAAACAATTTTTCTTGGAACTCGAGATGGAATACCTTGGGGATCTCCGTCCTTATTTGCCGCCGCAAGATATTGAAGTGACGTGGTTCCTTGAACTTCTGGGGGAAGAGCCAAATCCAGCTCCTACAGTTGTCACTTTAAATGGACAAGCTGTCTTCCCTGAAAGTGAGATCGTAGTTAACAGTGCCGTATACAATACCGCAGCAGCTCCATTGGTTGGAGGTATTTATCGAGTTGCTGCTTCCGTGAGATCGTCAAATTCTACATCTTGTGGTGGACAGACGATCATGACTGGTTTCATTGAAGGATTAGTCTTCGAGGTTAGTACTCGCTAGGTTACGAGTCAGTCGGAAATGACTGAAAATCTCCTATGTCTTTCATTCAATAGATTTGACAGGCATGAGAGTAAGAACCCGAAAACGTGTAATCAGTTTATTGTCTGCACTCTAACAGGGGCAATGGGCCCGTTGCCCCTGTTATCAATAAAAGCCTCATAGATCCTAACAGTTGACTTTCCTGCTAATGATTTAGCAGAACAGAATCATACCTGGATGAGCAACGCTTGAGACGACTTATTTCAAAAGAATATGTACTAGATCGTAACGGGTGAGGACATCGGAGTTCTCTTTTCAACTGTTCTCTGATCGCTCATACACAACGTGCAGGAGAAATAAAAATGTCAATATCATTTGCAGGTGGACTGCAGACTGCAGGCAATGCGAATAAATGCAAAGAATTTAATGAATTTGCCAAAATTGAAGGTTTGGGTCCTGCGATGCAACGGTGGTTAAGAGAAACGTTTCATGTTTACACCGTTGCTGACTTGGCAAACCTTTCAGTTAATCGGGTGCTGTCTCGCCTTGAGGATGAAGAGCAAGCCTTTTGTCGCCATGAAATTGAACGCTGGATTCAGCAGGCACAAGGATTTGCGGCGCAGCAATCTTCCTGGCGCACGTTTGCCACTTTTGTCGTATCACTGCAATCTCGACAGGTAGGGGGACAAACCGAGCAGCGAACCACGGCCTATTTTTTGGAAGCTGATAGACGCGCCATCTGGTCCGGTATTGAGTGCAATGGCGTTTACGAATTGATGCTGGATCAACTCAAACACATTTTTCAGCCGCAACCGGAGGTGAGTGCCCCAATGGAACCCGAACTCAAAATTGAGCCTGAACTCAGGGACAACAGTTCATCAGCATCGGAATCTGGTTCTGTCCTGGAAGCAGTCGAGCAGGAATCTGCCCATGAACCCGATCGACAACCGGAACCCGTTGATGAACGTTCCTCCCAACTGGAATCTGAAACACAGGCCGAACCTTTGTCTGACAGTTCATCAGAACCGGAAGCGGTTGCAGCTGTGATAGAGATTGAAGTTGAAACCCCTGGGTTAGAATCCTATTCCACCACTCCAGCAGAGTCGGTTACAGACGAAGAACCTCTGGAATTCACTTCAGCAGTGGCATCGGAACCGGAATCAGAAATGGAAACAGACGTTGCCGTTGCGGAACCCTTGACGCTAAAAATTACCCAACTCAAGTTCTGGCAACCCCCTGAAGCCGAGAAATCGGCGGCAGAAGACGCTGGTGAGGAAGAACCAGAGCCGAAAAAAGCGAGAAAGGTTGATGCGAAGAAAGTGGAAGCGGAAGAACCGGAGCCGGAGTCAGCGATCGTCGTCAACATGGCAAAGCGTTCCTTGCCTGGAATGCTTCATGCCGCAAAACCATTTCAAATTGAAGTGACGTTCCAACTAACTGGAGCGGGGGCAGTTGACCTGACCAGGGAATCGCTGAACTACCATATCCAGTGTTTCATTCAAAATCGAGAAGTTCAGAGAAGAATTCCCTTAGAGAATAGTGCCACAGGTACATTTACCAACGGAAAATCCACTTGCACCCGCCGCTTACCGGAGATTACGTCGTTACAGCCTGGTTTTTACCGTTTGCAAGTTGTGACTCAATTAAAGGGCGGTTATGCCAGTCCTGATCTCCTTGAACTTCCTTTCGTACAGGTCGTTTAAGTAATGGAGCCGCTTACTATAGTTAATTGGATAGGCAAAAATTAAAATTGTGATGGTGGTGCATTGAGGCTTGGAGTGCGATGAGTGCTTTTGACTGGGAACGCTTTTTGAGGCATTGGAGCCAGGTTGCTCTGGAATCGATGAGTACGGAGCAACTGGCACAACTTCCTAAAGCTGTGATTGAGTCCGGGTGGCTTGGTTACCCGAGGGCAACAGAAGAACAGGTTTGTCAAACAGAATCCCGGTTAGGAGTCAAATTGCCCCCCTCCTACCGGGAATTTCTTCGGGTGACCAATGGCTGGCGTCAGACGACCCCCTTCATTCGTAAGCTCTGGTCTACGGAAGGGATCGAGCGCTTTGCCGATCGACACCAAAAGTGGATCGACGCTTTTACCCATCAGCATGAGAATGCTCAGGTCAGCTTTGACTATGCGATCGAACTGGATGAACTATGGGAACCTCCCTCGGTTGCGGATGCAGAATATTTCGTTTATGGCGAAGAGCAGGATTGCAGCAAGCTCCGCGTTGAATACCTGAAGACCGCGATCGAAATCAGCGACGTAGGCGAAGCGGCAATCTACCTTTTGAATCCGCAGGTCGTCACCGAAGATGGGGAGTGGGAAGCCTGGTTTTTTGGCGATTGGCTTCCTGGAGCCGATCGCTACCGTTCGTTTCGGGAAATGATGGAGGCAGAATATCAAAACTTCCTCGAACTGCACGATTCTGAGGCCGTATCAGACCGAACACCCGTCGAATCAGAATCGCGATTGCCTGCTGTGTCACTGTCCCCCAGCACCGCTTCATCGGCACCGGAGCGATCGCCAGAGGAACCATTGAG
>JAJPKC010000085.1 GCA_021323955.1 Oscillatoriales cyanobacterium Centralia_MAG_596
CTCAATTTGTATCGCAACAATGGATTCTTGAACATGGCTCAAGCTCAACGTTTGGCTGGTTTTAGTCTTAGCTTGCTCAAAGACTTATTTAGAATGAAATAGCCCTGCATTTCATCTAATAACGCCGCTTCCAGAAAGTGGTACAAATCTGCTTTTTCAACCACGGGAAACGTAGGAGCGCGATCGCGCTCAACGTAAGCACCATCAACCAAACACAAAATCGTCCACGCCTGCCCATTAAACCGCCCAAATTCCGGTACACCCAGGCTAGCGTAAAGTCGATTTTTATTAATGTCGATGTGGGTAATGTCCACTTCAACGATTAGATCCGGGACAGGGTCATGCTCTAAGTCGATTTCGTGATCCGCAACCAGCGCATAATTTTGGATGTAGTAGCCGTTATCTGGCTCGGCACTTTTGAGCAAGTCTTCGCGATCGAGCGTTGTTGACCCCATCGTTTTGATTTTCATGCCCAACTCTACGACCAGAATACGGATAAAGAGTTCAATCAATCGTGCAAAACGCTCGTGACTTTCGAGAGTCCTCGTAATTTCTAACACTCCGTCATCGTAAATGAAGCGGGCACGGGTGCGTTCAATTAGCAACTGCTGAATTTGTTTAAACGACGACCAATCGAGATCGCGAAAGGTAATTCGCTTTTCACCAATCGGTTTTGGGGGTGACTCTAGCAACATAGCGATAACCTCGCTTCAACGACTTGATGAGTAATGTTTGGAAAAAACGATCTGAATAAATTGCTTTCACAGTTCGTAGGCTTCACTACGATGGGTAATCGCCACAACAAAGACCTGAACTAATTCATCCTCTACGGAATAGATCACCCTGTAGTCTCCAATACGGTAGCGATAGTAACCGGCATAATCTCCCTTAAGAGCTTTGATATTAGGATGTGAACGAGGAGTTTGCTCTAGCTGCTGCAAGCATCGAGCAATTTTCTTCGCTAAGGCTTTATCAGCATTAATGTAAACTCTTTGGGCATCGGGATGGAGAAGAACTTCATACATCGGAGCGAAGGGTTCTCCAGTTGGCGTACTGGGCTTTAGAGGTTGCTTGATTTTGCTTAACTCGCTCCAGTAAGCCAGGAATTGCCAGAAGCTCTTGGGTTGCAATTTCGCTTTCAGCATTTGCCAAATAAGCTGCAAAATCGGCAAGTACCCGTAATCGCTCTGGCGACAATTGTTTGAGTAGATCATTAACTTGGTTCTGCAATTCTGTCACAGATACCAAATCTGCTGACGACCCGTCATCTACTGGAGAACTATCTATAGTGTTCATGCTTCTTATAAGAGATATTGTGCTTTCTCAAATTGATAACCGGCTTTCTCTGGCTTCCACTCAAATTTCATCAAGAGGCTCTAGCTGCCAACAACTTCCTTTGTAAGTGATTGAGTGTGAAGTCGATCTCTGCAATTACGTTCGTTCTAACGCTTTGCAGGTTGAATACTTACTTTGTTGGGATGCTGAAACCTTCTCTGTTCAAAGTTCTTCAACTGCATAGGTAACTCCCCAGTAAATCTTGGGTGGTGATAGATCACAGGATCACTTCTGCGTGTAAGGTCTATTCTCTCAAAAGCAAGCACTCCAGCATAAGTTGGTTTTCCCCCCTCCTTGCCAGATTCCAGAAAGAGCCCATTTGGTCTGAACTGAGTTTTCTCAACGCTATCGCTATTCCCAATAAAGGTGAATACTTCACCAAATAATGCACGGTCGAAGTCATCAAACGTCACTCCGTAACCTGAACCATGTATTGCTAGTAGTACGGGCAAGGTTTCTGCTCTTACCTGTTTTCGTTTTCTTTTAATGGCTTGTTGTATCCTATCCTTTCTATCCTTTACATCTCCGAAAGGATACATTCTGCTGCCGATAATTGCCTCATGCCCTAATTTTTCAGGGAAAAATCCCAGATGCAAACGATCTTTATGAATTTGTTGATTTACGTAATACCATTTCTTTTCAGGTTCAGCAGGCAAACTATTACATGCTTGCTGGAATAGTTTCTTAAAGTCTTTTCTGGAATCTTGAGGACCGATTTGGGGTAATTGAATAATATCAATACTCCAACCTTGGGGGGAATACCTATTTATGAATTCAAGAAGTGGAGCATCCTTTATTCGTTCGCTATCTCCTTCACAATCAAATTTCGGAGATACAACTTCAATAACTAATTGATACTCATTGAAATTTACGAGAAAATCTGGACGACGGCCACTTGAATTTTTTTGCTCTAGGGAAAAATTTCCATCTAGCTCCTGAATAGTTTTAGCTAGTATGAATTCGGGAAATGCACTATCCCATCTGGTTCGCAGCTCTTTGGCAAAATACCTCCTGTACTCTAAAGGAAGCTTAGCCAAATTCTCCCGCAAAAATTGTCTGTTTGCTTGTGCGCATGGAAGAGTGGACCTTTCCAGCCAGCTAACCAATGTTTCATCATAGTTTGCCCGCGTATTATCAATAGTCAAAGGCTCTGATAGCCATGCTTCTTCGCTATACACATATAAATTCCTCATAACTTGTAGATTCAATCAAAAGCATTCATATCTTACAGGTATCTCCAAAGAGCCTGTCCACTATTACTCAATAGGCTAACAGCTTCTTAGCTTGACAAACGCTGTTTCAAAGCCTCTTGTGCTTGTTCCCGATCGTCAAAATGAATCTTCTCCGTACCTAAAATCTGATAATCTTCGTGACCTTTGCCCGCAATCAGCACGCCATCACCCGGTTGTGCGTTCAAAATGGCCGTGCGAATGGCTTCAGCCCGATCGCCGATTACAACAGGCTCAACGGAGTCTGGAATCCCTGCGACCACATCCTGCAAAATGCGGTGGGGGTCTTCGGTTCGAGGGTTATCTGAAGTCACGATCACGCGATCGGCCAGATCAGCCGCAATGCGACCCATTTGGGGACGTTTACCGCGATCGCGATCGCCACCGCAGCCGAAGACACAGATCATGGTTCCCGCAATAAACGGTCGCGCTGCCCGCAGCAGATTCTCCAGGCTATCGGGGGTGTGGGCGTAGTCTACAATCACGCTGATGTCCTGATCAGGCGCGATCTGCACCTGTTCCATGCGTCCCGGAACCCCCTTAAACTGAGGCAGCGCAGCCACAATGGCATTCAAGTCCAGCCCCAGATGTAGTGCGGCACCCACTGCTGCCAGCAGATTCGCGAGGTTGAACTGACCCACGAGCGGCGATCGAAAGGGTATTTCGCCCTGCGGTGTATGCAGTACCCCCGTGACCCCATCTGACCCGTAGACCAGATCGCTAGTGTATAAGTCAGCAGTCGCATCCTCTGTGCTGTAGCTCCAGACCTGCGATCGCTCCAAATGCTCAATCAACTGCTGACCATAGGGGTCGTCCAGATTCACTACCGCCCGTCCCTTCAGGTAGCTTGGACTAAACAGCAGTGCTTTTGCCGCAAAATAGTCGTCCATATCGCGGTGAAAATCCAGGTGGTCTTGCGTCAGATTGGTAAACACGCCCACCTCAAACGCACAGCCCAACACCCGTCCCTGTGCCAGCGCGTGAGAACTCACCTCCATGACGCCAAACTCGCAACCTGCAGCGAGTGACTCGGCCAACTGCCGCTGGAGATCGACAGCAAACGGCGTGGTGTGCAGTGCTGTTTGTTGATAGTTTGGCCAGCGTGTGTACAGTGTCCCGAACAAGGCAGTTGGCTTTTGCGCTTGCTGAAGCAGAAACTCAATGAGGTGCGTGGTGGTGGTCTTGCCGTTGGTGCCTGTAACGCCGACCAGTTTTAGCTGCTGCGCTGGGTAGTGGTAGAACGCGGCTGCAAGCTGAGCACACGCTTGAGTCATATCGGCAGCAGTAATGATGCAAGGTCGCCCAGACGCGTCTCCCGTCACCTTCTGCGCCGCTTGGGGTGACACCACTGCCGCGATCGCCCCTGCCGCGATCGCCCCCGCCCAAAAATCGCCGCCATCCACGCGTGTTCCCGGCATCCCAATGAACAGATCGCCTGGTTGGCAGGTCTGGGAGTTGGTTGCCAGTCCTTTCACCTCAGCCTCTAGCGCTGGATGGTCAGGCAACGAGTCAATTCCACTCACAACTGCCAGCAACTCGCGCAATGTCATGTCCAGCGTCTCCTCATGAACTTAGCTTTGATTATGTCCTTACAAGGAATGGCGATCGATCCTCGATGTTGGATTTTAGATTGAAGATTACCCTTTGGAGGTTAAGTTCTACAGATATTTCTGCAACATCTGCTCCAGTTGAGCAACCGTTGCGCGTGGCGAAGGCCGGGGAAGCGGCGTGGACGCTTCGCCTTTTACCAACATCAATACCGGAATCTCGTACTGATAGGCCTGAAACCAGTCATCACGGGTTGTAATGTCACGGATTTCCAGCGCTAGTTCAAGCTGTTGCACCTGCGCCAGCTTTTCCGCCAAACCTTCGCAGAGGTGGCATCCCGGTTTGCTATAGAGAATTAGATGGGCACTCAAGTTACGACGATCCTGCGACTGTTAGTTACGGCACTGACGCGGCGACCGCGACCGATTTATGACGAATCTGAATAGATTCAGTGCGATCGCTCTCCCACAACGTTACCCTAGTTCGCTATCGTAGATAATGCAGAAGATTTAAGGCAATTCGTCACGATGACCCAATCTACGAAACCGCTGATCCAACCGAACAGTCTCGACCTCAAAAAACTGAATCAACGCTTCGAGAACGCTCATCCCAAAGATATCCTTGCCTGGAGCGTTGAGAACGTTCCGACAGGGTTGGTGCAGACCAGCGCGTTTAATGTTGACGACATCTTGATCACAGACCTCCTCTATCGCGACCTTAAGCCAGCACAGCCAGTACCCGTGCTATTTCTGGACACGCTGTATCACTTTCCGCAAACGCTGGAACTGGTGGCAAAAGCGAAGGCACTGTACGAACTTAACCTGAAAATCTACAAAACGCCCGATGTAAACTCGCGCGAAGAGTTTGCGGCAAAGCATGGCGAAGCATTGTGGGATAGCGATATTGCTCAGTTCCACCAGATCACCAAAATTGAACCGCTCCAGCGTGGTTTGGCAGAGCTTGGCGCGATCGCCTGGATTACGGGCCGTCGCCGCGACCAGGCAAACACGCGAGCCGATATGCCAATCTTCGAGCTAGACACCCAGCAACGCCTTAAGATTAACCCCCTGGCCAACTGGACGCGCAAGGAAACCTGGGCTTACGTGTTTGAACACGATGTCATTTACAATCCGCTGCACGACCAGGGCTACCCCAGCATTGGCGACGAACCCATCACGACGCCGGTGAAAGAAGGCGAAGATGAACGAGCCGGACGCTGGCGTGGTATGGGCAAAACGGAGTGTGGCATCCACATTTAAGCCACCTGCCTGATCGGGGCAGGTTGTGAATGAATCGGTACTGCAACCAGAATTCTGTCTAAACCTGCCCTTGCCACCGACGTTCCAGCGCCGTTAGCTGCAAAGAGATATACACTGGGGAGTGGCTGTCAGTAATCCTCAGGCAACGGCGTGATTAAACTTCTCCATCTGTCAGATATTCATATGGGCAGTGGGTTTTCCCACGGACGGGTGAACCCTGAAACTGGCCTGAATTCACGGCTGGAGGATTTTGTCGGGACGCTGGGGCGATGTATTGATCGCGCGATCGCAGAACCCGTTGATCTCGTTCTCTTTGGCGGCGATGCGTTTCCCGATGCGACCCCACCGCCGATCGTGCAGGAAGCCTTTGCCAGTCAGTTTCGGCGCTTGGTGGATGCCCAGATTCCAACGGTACTGCTAGTAGGCAACCACGACCAGCACGCACAGGGACAGGGTGGAGCCAGTCTATCGATTTACCGGACGCTGGGTGTACCCGGGTTTGTGGTGGGCGATCGCCTGGAAACCCATCGTATTCAAACCCGCAATGGCCCGGTGCAGATCATCACGTTACCCTGGCTGACGCGATCGGCGTTGTTGACACGTCCCGACGCAGAAGGACTGTCGCTCAGCGAGATTGGACATCTTTTGATCGATCGCCTGCGCGTAGCGCTGGAAGGTGAAATTCGTCGGCTCGATCCAGACGTTCCCACCGTCCTGCTGGCGCACCTGATGGCAGACAACGCTCGCTATGGGGCTGAGCGCTTTCTGGCCGTGGGCAAAGGGTTCACCGTCCCGCTGTCGTTGTTAGCCCGCGACTGCTTTGACTATGTTGCTTTGGGCCACGTCCATCGCCATCAGGTACTGAACGAAAGTCCACCGATCGTCTACCCGGGTAGCATTGAGCGCGTTGACTTTAGCGAGGAAAAAGAAGACAAAGGCTTTGTACTGGTCACGCTGGAGCGGGGGCAAACAGCATTTGAGTTTTGTCCGCTACCAGTGCGGGCGTTTCGGACGATTGAGGTGAACCTGTCAACGTCCAATACACCGCAGGCGGATTTATTATACGCACTCAAACCCGACTTAATTCAAGATGCGGTTGTGCGGTTGATTTACTACACGCGATCGGATCAACTGGATCAGCTTGATTTAGCCGAAGTGCATCAGGCGCTCAGTTCAGCTCACAGCTACACCATCCATCCTGAACTGATTAGCCAGTTATCGCGCACGCGTCTGCCCGAACTGGGTGTTGGCAGCACGATCGCCCCGATCGAAGCGCTGAAAGCGTATCTGACCAACCGGGATGATCTACAGGAGATTGCGGCTGACATGCTGGAGGTGGCGCAGAGCTTGCTGGCGGAGGAAGAACACATCTGGCTCCAGCCCGAAACGGTAGCGAGTCTCGACGCGATCGACCCGCTAGAATCGGTGACTCCGCAAGATACCCAGCTCCGTCTCTTGTAGTTAGGCATGCTGAGGCGATGACCATGCTGAGTGCGGGGATTCGGGAGTGGGGCGTACAAGTTGCTATGACCAGCCCAGCAACGTTTTTAGGGCTTTCCAGAGGTACTGGAGATGCTGTTTTAGTTTTCCCAGCGGGTGACGTTTGAATTGGGGCGATCGCGGTAAGATTTTTCCCTCCGGCTCACTCACAACTGGTGGTGCGGCGATGCCGATGACTTCATGTAGACGGTACTCACCGCTCTTACCAGGAAGCGGCATCTGGAAGTGCCGATCGACCTTCACCAGGTCTTGTACCTGAGCGTACGCGGCTTCTGAGATGAGAAACGATGTATCCAACGGTTTGTTAGCGGCTTCAATCCGACTGGCTAAATTCACTGCATCGCCGATCGCGGTCATTTTGGGACTTTGGGGATCGCCGATCGTGCCAATTACCGTCCAGCCGTAGTGTACGCCGATCCCAATTTGCAAGCGCTGATGGTAAAACGCTTCCAGCGATGGGTTCATCGCCTCCACTGCTTCCAGCATTCCCAGTCCGGCGCGCACGGCCTGCTCGACGGCATTACCCGACGGTTCAACGCCGAATAGCGCCATCAACCCATCGCCCATGTAAACATTGATCGTGCCGCCATAAGCGCTGATCACCTGCGCCATCCGCTGAAAGTAGCGATTGAGCACGTAGATCACGTCGTAGGGCAACAGCGCTTCGGAGATGGACGTAAAGCCGCGAATATCGGCAAAGAGAATGGCGATTTCTTTCTCCTGACCCATAAAACCGGGCACCAGCTTGCCCATCGCCTGATCCTGAAACTGCACCAGGTCTTCTGCATCAAGTGATAGCCTGCGGAGCGCAATGTTGCCGCTGCCGACCAGTTCTGTCTGGCAGGCAAGCCGCACCGATGGATCGAAGTGGAGCCGCTGCGCCATTTCCTGCTCGGCAGCTGTGCGTGGTCCGCAGTGCTCCAACCCCTCGGTCACCAGTACGCGACAGGTCGAACAACGCGCATTACCGCCACAAATATGCGTATGCGGAATGCCCGCCTCTAAAGACGCATCCAACAGGGTAAATGCTTGCCCTGCTTCAATCAAGCGCTGATCGGGTAGATAGTAAATTTTCAACATACAGGACGCGATCGCTCCACCTGTGTGAATCTACACTAACTCACCCCCAGAACCCGGAGGTAGATGCGAATACTTTGCAGTCAGAGGCCAGTAAGTAAAGTCAATTGCGATCGCGTCTTCATTTCTTCGGTTTCACGTCACCCTGTGCTTTGAGTAACGTTGTTTGGGCTTCTGTTAGCCGGATGCCCTGTGATCATGCTGCTTTCGCGAATGCGATCGCACACTGGCCGACTTTCTTCCATTTCCAACATTGATTACCAGACAAACGCCTTAAGGGCAGCAAGCAATCGCGAACGTGGTTTGCTTACTCGTAGTGCGACCAAACAGAAACGATCCTGACGGTCTTTGTTTCGTCGTCCACAGCATAAACCAGTCGATGCTTGATATTGATGCGTCTCGAATAGTACCCCTGGAGGTTACCGGAGAGCTTCTCATACGGTGGCTCATAGGGGTTTTGCCTCAAAACGTCCAGTAACTTGTTTAAATTAGGCGCTAAATTGGCAGATCGTATTTTTGGGGCATCCTTCAGGACTTGGCGACTAAACTGAATCGTCCAGGCCATTCAACTGCTCCAGAAATGCTTCTTCCGGCACCCAATCATCAGCTTCCTCAGCTGCTTTCACGTGCTGCACTAAACCAGGCACCGATTGCAAATAGAGGGTTTCTTGCAAACTATCCCAATCTGCTTTCGATAGCAAAACAGCATTGCCTTTTCGACTGGTAATTTCTCGTGGCAGGTGGTCTTGATTCACCTGCTCAACCAGGCTAAACAAATTGGCTCTTGCTTCACTGGCGCTAAGAATTTCCATCGGCGTGCCCAAACACGTACAACTCATTGTACGACGTTAAGCTCGATCGCGTCTTCATTTCTCCAATTCCACTGCGCCGAGGGCTTTGAGTGAGGACTTTTGCGCTTCGGTAAGGCCGGTGACACCAGTGATGTCCATGCCTTCGTAGATGCGATCGAACTTAAGTTGCCGCAGTCGGGCACACTTTGGGACATCCCAGAGCTGTACAGAGCCGTCTTCGCTGCCGCTGACAAGCATCGTGCCATCGGGACTAAACGCAACCGCACGGATGGCGGCGGTGTGCCCCCAGCGGAGAGTGTCCAGACAGGCTCCTGTACTGACATCCCAGAGTTTGACGGTGGCATCACCGCTACCGCTAGCCAGAATACGCCCATCCGGACTGAAGGCGATCGCGTAGATCTGTTTCGTGTGTTCCTTCAGCGTTTGCAGGCATTTGCCTGTGTTCATATCCCACAGCTTGATGCTCTGATCCTCACTACCGCTGGCTAATGTCTGTCCATCGGGACTAAACGCAACCGACCAGACAATCTCCTGATGGTCTGCCAGTGTCCTGAGGCATTGTCCCGTTGCCACATCCCAAAGCTTTACCTTACTGTCGGCCCCGCCGCTGGCAAGCCTTTGTCCATCGGGGCTAAAGGCCACCGTCCAGACCCAGTGCGTATGACCTTCCAGTACTTTCAGACAACGGCCTGTTTCTGCCTCCCATAGCCGAATGGTGCGGTCCTCACTGCTGCTAGCAAGCATCCGCCCGTCGGCGCTGAACGTAACGGTCCAGATCCAGTTGGTGTGACCTTCTAATGAGCGTGGTTGGGCAGTTGGCTGGGTTTCCTGAAGCTCCCAGAGTTTTACGGTATAGTCACTACCGCCCGTCGCCAGGAGTTGCGCATTGGGGCTAAACGCCAGCGATCGCAGGCGTCCTTTCGTTTTCGGCTCTTGCAGCGTACGGCAGCGATCGGTCTGGATGTTCCACAAGCGCACAGCGTCGTCATCACCGCCGCTAGCCACCGTTTGTCCATCGGGGCTAAACGCAACGGCATATACCCCGCGCGAATAGCCTTGCAGGACGTTAAGCAGCTTACCAGTGGTTGTATTCCACAGCCTCACGGCCTGGTCATCACTACTGCTCAAAAGCGTCTGCCCATTGGGATTGAAGGAAATTGACCACACCTGGGTTGTGTGCCCTGACAACGTTCGCAGGCAATCCCCCGTCTGGATATCCCAGAGTTTAATGGTGCGGTCTTCACCACAACTGGCCAGGGTTTTGCTATCCGGGCTAAAGCGAACCGCGTATACCTTTTTGCTGTGTCCTTTGAGCGTGTCAAAGCACTTTCCGGTGTGGGCATCCCACAGTTTTACCGTCTGGTCTTCGCTACTGCTGGCGAGGATTTGTCCATTCGGGCTAAAGCGTACTGAGTAAATCTGACTGGTATGCCCTGTGAGCGTTTTCAAACAGTTGCCCTGATGATCCCAGAGCTTGATCGTACCGTCGGCGCTACCGCTGACTAACCGACGCGGATCGATCGGGTTGAATGTTACCGACCAGACCCATCCCGTATGGTCTTTGAGGGTGGCAAGGCATTCACCGCTGCTCACATCCCAGAGTTTAATGGTCTGGTCTTCACTGCCACTGGCAATCGTCCGACCATCAGGGCTAAAGGCCACGCTATAGACTTTGTTGGTGTGCTCCTTGAGCGTGCGAAGATAGGCTCCTGTACGGGTATTCCAAATTTTGACCGTATAGTCAGCGCTGCCACTCACCAGCAGTTCGCTATCGGGACTAAACGCAAGTGCCCAAACCCAGGCAGTGTGCCCCTTAAAGAGTTGAGTCTGCTTATTATCGGCTGACTGCCACAGCCGAATCTCGCCATCGCCTACTCCAGTCGCAAAAAACTTGCCATCGGGACTGTACTGCACCGATACGAGACTGGCCAGACCAAGAATTTCGGCAAAGACGGAACCCGTCAGATCAGAATTGGTAAAACTGGTGTCCTGTAGCTTGACATGCTTGAGATAGGCCCGCCAGATCGTGAGGCCAGAAAAATCGCGCCCACTCAAATCCACCTGCGGATAGCTGCTTTGCAACCGACACAGCAAATTGAGTAAGTTACCAACGACGTAGCCGCGTTTGGCAAATGATTGTCCGCGCAGTCGATCGAACACGCGACGAATCTGGGCTTCCAGATCCATTTCGTAGGTATCGAGCAATTTGGCTTGAATCGGTTCGAGAATCGCTTTTTCTTGCGCCTTACGGATGTGGTCTAAAGACGCAGCCTTAATTAAGGAATAACTGTTTAGAAAACGTAGTTTTTTCCAACTCAAAACGGCTTCCTCTGCCTGATCAATGAGTTGTTTGATTTCAACGGTAATATTATCAACGAGCTGTTCCGTAATGTATTCCATAATCACGGGCAGTTGACCAATCTTGCCCGACTCAAGCTGCCCCGTGATGACTGTGATGAGCGATCGCCGCGAGAGCGATTCCACCGCTTCCAGCAACCGCATGGACGGTTCAGGAATCGGAATATCGTCTCTCAAATCAGCCAGTGAAACGTAATCGCGGTTAATGGCCAGCCAATACATAACCCGCTTTTCAAGATTCGATAGCCGCTCAAATTGCTGATCTAATAGGGCACGAATATCGCCATAAACAGCGGTTTCTTGCTCGATTTGGTTTAAAAATTCAGCAATATTATTATGAAATAAATTGTAGATCGTGGTAGCAACAATTTTAAGAGCTAAAGGATTACCAGAATAGCGATCGATGAGTTCCTTGAGTTCCGTTTCTGATCCAGTTAAACCTTTATCTTTGAGAATTAGTCGCGCTTCAGTAGGCGTCAGCCCATCGAGCTGCAAGACCTTAACGGGGAGATTTTTTCCTTCCAGTGCGGCGGCGTCTTTGGGCTTTTCGCGGCTGGTGAGCAGCAGGCAACTTTGATGCAGCGTTTCACCCAGCTTTTTGAACAGATAGCCATACAGTTCATAACCATCGCGATATTCGCCAGCACGATCGTAGTCCTTTCCTTCACCACTCCGCAGAATCGATTCCACGTTGTCGAGAATGATCAGGCAGCGATGGTCTCGCAGCACTTGTAGCAGCCGCAGTAAGCGACTGTTTTCGTCATCCGGCAGGTCAGTGGCGTCATCGCTCGGCAGAAACTTGAGCAGGTCGGCGAGGATGTCGTTGAGTTGAGGCGCGTTGCGGAGCGATCGCCAGATGAGAAACTCAAAATCATGCTGCACCTGCTGAGCAATGCGGGCTGCCAGAGTCGTTTTGCCGATGCCACCAATGCCCAAAACCGCAACAAGACGGCAGCGATTGGCAGCACGGTTGCCACCAATGGCATCTCCAATGATCCAGTCCTCTAGCTCAGTGAGCTGGGCTTCACGACCACAGAAATCATTGACATCGACAGCTTCGCCCCAGTCTTGATGGGACTCCTGCTGACCGGGTTGATGCGCCTGATACTCGACCAGAAGCTTTTGCTTAAGATGGGTCAGCTTCTTATTGCCACCCACTTCAATCCGAAATTTTTTATAGCTTTCTCCCAGTCGCTTTCTCACAGCCGCTTCACTGATCGCCAGCGTTTTGGCAATCTCGGCCCCTGGACGATCGGCGAGAGCAAGTAAGAGCGCTTCGAGTTCGGTCTTCGTAACACCATGCTGGAGTGCGATTTCAGTAACGAAACTGTCAGGAACGAAGCTGCCAGAAATCGTAGACATGGGAACCATACACTCCTTTTCACACTGCTATATCACAGGTATCGCTATGTGAGATGACTGTTTATAGCATGAACAATCAGCCCGCTGCGGATGAGGCCTCAGGGCTTTATCGTTTGCTCGCCGTTATTGCGTTCATCTTTACACTATCAACATATGCCAAAATGGCCGAAACACCTTTATAAAACTCATTGTGCGCGGTTTCTGCATGGATTCTTACAAAATTTATTCCCTCACGAGATGGTTGCGCCGGAACCTGGAAATTCTCACATAGGTGAGACAAAAACCCCTCACGAAATCTCTATTAAGAGGGATTTGTTGATAAAATGTAGCAAAAGCTACATTTTATTTTCTATGCTTGTGAGATTAAATTTATAGCAAAGACAGGTGAGTAGTCGATCTAAATCTAGATGGTCTGTGAAGCGATTATTATCTCCAGACAACTCCGGGACTCTATCTTTGCATTATAGCCAGCCTATCGCTGTGTGAGGATGAGAAAAGCATTTCTGCAACTGTGAGCTAAAGAGCACGTGACAACCGGCTCAGATATGGCTCTAAGTCGCTCCCCGTAACAATGGAGGAACTTTGCAATGCCCCCCAACATGTCCAAATTCATGACGGGTGCGGACGCGATTCAATTATTTATCAAAATCTCGTCTCACCCCCTGTCTATCAGCCCCGATGGCAATTCGTCAGCCTATTTGGCCAATCATGCCGCACTCATTCCGCTGCATCCTGTTTTTTCTCACACGGCCTTCCGGGTAATCGAAATGCTGTCGGTTACACAGCATGGCGAGTTCTCCACGAGCAGTCGTAGAGGCAATTACCAAACGATCGTCGAGGTCGGTGGGCATGTCCGCCAGCGGCAACTGCTCAACGAGACAGACCTGCAACTGGTACAAGCCCTGTATCAGCGGATTGAAACGCAACTGGGCCAGTGGCGATCGAACAACCCTGGCCTGTAAGGTTTACCCTTTCTAGCGGCTGACAGGTCAGACCCCCTGAACGCTTGGAAAGACATTGTGCAAACTCAATCGGTGCGTTTGGCTCCAAACGGCTTGAAGCCGCTAGCCAGCGAAGTGGTGCCACTTCCTGGCTTTTTCCATTCGCCAAATTGTGTTTACTTGCTTTCGTTCACTCACTTTTACTGGAGGAAATTGTCGTGAATTTAGATCTTTTTCAGCCCAAAATCATTCAAAACTTACCGCAGCGAGTGGCGGCCAAGCTGGAAGCCTGCGATGTGGGAATACTCAAAGTCGCCTATGGCGGTACATTTTGGCGCTTTAAGCTGCTGGTCTCTGTCGGTCAGGTCATCCAACTACTGCCCGGTCAGACTGTCACGATCGTCGGGGTTGAGGATACATCAACACTGATCATCGAGGTTTAAGTTTTGCTTCGCTGTAGGGGCATTCCTTGAATGCCCCTACAGGCGCTAACCTCTCACCAAGCAAACAATTATGAAACGAGCAAAAGGGTTCATTCCGTGGTTGCGCACCAAACAGAATCAGTTAAGCCAGATCGTTTCATTGCCTGCACGACAGCAGGTTCATTTGATTACGACACGGCCACCACTTTACCGAGACATTAACAGCGAGTCCATTCAGGACGCGATCGCGGAACTACAGGCGATTTTGATGGCCAAAGGCTATTTGGCGCTGGCCAACGGCGCGTTTGATACCACTACAGAAGCGGCTGTCAAACGCTTTCAACGGGACTGTCACCTGGCCGATGATGGCGTGGTAGGGGCATTGACATGGGCAGCGCTGTGTTATCCACAACTACGCCGCAGTGGTCAACCGGCATCACTGGAGATCCAGCGTGCGATCGTCAACCTGCAAGAACTACTGGAACTGGCGGGCTGCTATAGCGGTGAGCGCGATGGATACTTTAATGAAACAACGGTGCGGGCCGTCAAGCGATTTCAACGCACCTACGGCCTGCATCCAGATGGAGTCGTGGGGCCGCTGACATGGTCAGTACTGCTGGGAATGCGGCAACAGCCCACCAAAATCGACCAGTTGCTGGTCGGTGTGTATCTTTCTCGGGCCGAGATGCTTTGCATCGTGCAGGAGATTTGTATTGTGGCTTACATTGTCCTGGGAATCTACTTCAGTCCGGTTACTCGCAAGGGTCTGAATTTGATGGATCTCGGCCAAGCCGTGACGACGGCGATCGCGCTCACCTGCATCATCCCCTTTTTGCCGGAACGCCTGCTTGCTAAAGCGCCCGGTGACCCACGGCTATTTCTGCTGCGGTATGCCCACTATGTCCCAATCGGCATCTTTTCTGACTCAGTCCTGGAGTTTATTCGACGTAAACTGGTTGGTTAATTCACGAAAGTTTACTGATGGGTAGGTCGCAGGTCAGAAGTAGAGAATAGAAAGTCGTGCGACATAATCCGGGTTCAAGGGTGACGAATGGCGATCGCGCCGTTGCAAATCGCCGTTGCAAGTGCGCCGTTACGTGTGCGCCCTTGCTGAAACACTCTGGATGAATTCGCTAGACTTTGGGAATGAGGTGGGGTTGTAGAGGACACAAACAAGCGATGGCAGCAATTTTTTTGGCAGGGGCAAGTCGAGGCGTTGGCTACGAAATTGCCAAGCTTCTCACCGCCCAGGGGGATCAGGTAATCGCGCTTGTGCGATCGGACGGTGAACAGACCAACCTGGTGGCGCTGGGAGCACAGGTGGTGGTGGGTGATGCCCTGGATGCCGCCACGATGGAGTCACTGATTGCCCAACAGCCTCTTGATGCGGTCATCAGCACGATCGGCGGTAAACCAACGGATGGGGAACGTGCCGACTTTAAAGGCAATAGGCACCTGATTGATGCGGCTGCGAAAGCGGGCGTGAGCCAGTTTATTTTAGTGACCTCGATCGGGACTGGGGAAAGCGCTGCCGCCCTGCCCCCTCAGGCACTCGAAACGCTAGGCCCCGTTCTAGCTGAAAAAGAACAGGCCGAAAATCACCTCACGGCGAGCGGATTGACCTACACCATCATTCGTCCCGGTGGGCTGAAATCGGAGCCACCCCGGGGCACCGCTATTCTGACGGAAAACCCTAACGTTGCTGGATCGATCCATCGTGCAGATGTGGCGGATCTGGTCGTTCGCAGTCTGGCGTCCGATCGCGCGAGAAATAAGATTTTGTCGGCGGTCGATCGAACGCTCCTCTTTGGCAACCCTGAATTTGCAGAATTTAGCTTAATGTAAACGGTTTGACCCAGCGCTGGCAGATCGCCCAATCCAGCAGGATGCGAGCCGCCGCGAACAGCAGCAGGCTTTCCAACCCCAGGACGATAAACGGTAGCAGCGGCGTTAGGGGTGTCCAGCCAGTATCAATCTGTGCGAGTGCCCGTACCAGGCCAAACGCCAGTACCGCGCCTGAACGCAGATGCGGGTTATGGTCTTGCCGGATGACATAGCGGTAGGTAACACCAAACAGGAAGCCGGAGAGCAGCGCGATCGCGCCACTGACTGAGGCTGCCACAAGATTGGGCTCCGGCTGCAACACGGCCAATACGGCCACATGGGGTGCCAGCAACCATCCGTTCACCAGCCGCACGACACCAGCCGCACATCCTGCCGCCAGTGCACCAAACAGTCCGGCTTTAACTGATTCGATGCGTTCTGCCAGACCAATCCCTGCGGGTGCTTCAGTGTGGCCAATGGGGCCAATCACCGGGTCGATCGCGCCATTCGTTGGTTTGTCGGGTTTCGTAGATACGGCCATACAGCGAGTCAAGTGACGTTCGTTTGCAGGTCTTTTTTGTTTGCAAGTCTCTCATTGTAGATGGAAAGTTCTACCGGCTGTGCTGTCCCAGCGCTCTTTTCGCACAAATCACGCATTGCCTTTATCCCGGTGCAACTTTGAATTATGATCAACGGTGAAGTAGTTTCGTAACGCTGATTGCATACACTCATGGATATTGTGACGCTCGGTTGGGTTGCCCTGTTGGTTGTGTTTACGTTCTCCATTTCGCTAGTGGTTTGGGGACGCAACGGTTTTTAGAGTCTTCAATTCGAGTCTTTAGACGGTAGGTTGGCAGCGATCGTGGAAATTCCAGTTTTTAACATTCTGGTTCTCATTGCTTTTGGACTCCTGGTTGTAGTCACGGGCGGTATTGGCTATCTAACGCTGGCAGAGTGGCGCGATCGACGGCGGCGTGACCAGGAACTGCGCGGGGATCAGCCGACTCGCCGGAGCAGCAGCAAGGGCAAAAAATGATCGCTGATGGCCTGTAACAGTGACAGAGCATCCAGCGTGTAATTGACACCGACAGCGACGTCATCAAATCGCTTTACAGTTACCCGAAATGTAGGCGGGTCAGGCATTCTTAATCGAGTTGGCCAAAATTTGGTTAAGGTGGGTGTCCGCTTCAGCGTGGGCTTCGACGACACTGCTTAGCTGAACAGTGCTCAGCCAAACGGTGCTCACCCGAACATCGCTGCACCAGATGCTGTGGTGAATGCAAATGAAACTGGCTGTAAAGGCCAGATCTCGATCGTTGGTAAACAGTTTTCAGGGCGCGTCGCCATGACGCGCCCTAAATTTTTTGTGGCAGAAGAGTACCCTACACGGGTACTGCTGAAGGAGGAGGGGCACTGCCATGATTGATTTGTTGATAAGCCAAGGCGGTACCCAAAAGCGAAAGGCCACAATCCCAACGCTGACCGCTACATCAACCCAACACAAACCTGTACAAACCAAGGATAACTATCATGACTGCATTAGGCCCCTCCAACGAAACAGAAGTTCGGTTATTTCCCATTACAGTGAAGCTGGGCAACCCAACCATCGACAGCCTCGGCCCCAACCCTGACGATATTTTGAGACAGGGCGAAGGATTCAAACTCAGCCTCGATGTCACCTTTGGTGATGTTGGCGCGCTGGCCATCGTTGCCCTCGGTGTGCCCGTTCGCATCAAGTGGTTTGCTGAATCCTACGGCCCCGGCCCCGAAGCCGTTCTGGGTGAAACAACGATCAACACGGTTGCTGGACAACTCGTTTACACGATCGACGTGAATGTTCCTGTCAACCCGTTGACTGCCGAATTCGTCTATAAGTTGGCGGCTTCTCTGCGTGTAGGTGCGCTTTCACCGGCTCCTTCGATCGCCAATGGGTTCATCGAAGCAGGTTCAATCGAAATCTACGCGTCGTAATGTCGCGTGAGGGACTGCTAAACCTAGCTTCTGCGAGCTGAGTTCTACAGCCCTCAGCCGATTAACCCGGACTGGCAGGTGCCCTAAACGTGCCTGCCAGTTTTCGATGTTGGTTGATTGATGATTCGTTTTACCCGCGAGGCAACTTTGATGAACACCACGCACACTTTTTCCACGGCTCTACACTGCACCATCGCTGAACCGGCACTTTCGAGTCTGGATGGTGCTCCCCTGAGCCATTTATCAACCGGAACACCCGTCACGCTCAAGACGACGATCGTGTTTGGCGATCAAAATAACGGTGAGTTTGCAAAACTACTAATGCCAGACACTCTCAGCGTTCGCGTGACATTCTACGCAAAGCCAAACAACCCTGAGCGCGAGATTGAACTCGGTCATGTGTCTTTTAACACGCTACCCAATGTTTTGACCTATCCTGTTACGCTTGTGCTGAACGATCCGGCAGCCGCCAATTTATCAGTTCACTGCAGCTATCAAATTGGCGCGATCGTTCGGGTTGGCACCGATCCCTTCAGCATTCCCAGCCTGATCCGTGGTTTTGTTGAAGGGCCAGCGCTGCATGGTGATGGGTCTGAAACTAAAGCTCATCCCCAACCCGAACCAGGCGGGGATCTCACCATCGTACCCACTGCAAAAGCATCGCGCCGCAAGGGGACCGTGCTGGAGAAAAGCGCTAAAAAGTAGCGGAATTGCCAGTGAATTGTGCAGCTGTAACATGACCGGAAACAGACAAGGGCGGGTTTACCAGATGCTTGCGCTGGCGATCGCGCCATCAAACCCGCCTGGCCAGAACTGGTGATGCAGAAGGGCTCCAGAAACCCACACCGAGGAGCAGACAGGGTATTCGTGCGCCTGCGGTTGCTTAATGGCGCGATCGATACACACGGGGATCAACATTGATTGCGGATCGCTAAAAATTACTATAGATTCAGTTCAGTTTGTGCGGTGATCGCGATCGGGCTATCCAACCTTTAGGGCCGATCGTTCAACGGAAACCTGCCCGTCTCAGTCTGACGTTTGAAGTCGAAATGAACATTGAATCAGAAAGAAGATTTCCCTGGGTTTCTTTGACGCTATTGCTTGTCGCCTATGCCAGCCTGGGATGGTTGCTGTCTAACCCTGAAATTACAACGCCACCGTGGCTTCCAGGCACCTGCCAACAAATATTTGATAGTCTCAGACGGACGCTGCCGATGGCCACTTCGACCCAAACGGCGTGTGGTCTGGTCGCCAGGGAAAACTTTTTGGGTGCAACGCTGGCATTGGGCTGGATTGTGGTCGCGTCGTTCGCATTTATGTCCCCCCTGACCAGCTTTAATCGATTCATCGTGCGCTGGTTCAAGTCAGATACGGTGGCCTTTCTATCGCTGTGCATCATTGCGGGAATGATTGCATTCATCCTGTTCTGGCTACAGTTGTTTCTGCAAATTTCGACCATTCTAGCCAGCGAAGCATTAGCCAGAATTGATATCCAGACGCAAGGACTGAGTAAATTGCAAGCATTTTGGATTCTACTGGTCGTTTCGTTTGCCGGTTTAAGCCTTGGTTGGCTGGCGCGATCGCTGTTGTAGTCCAATCCAGGCAACCAACACCAAGCAACAAAAAAGCAGCCCGCAGGCTGCCTTGCTAGTGCATGAGGATACTCATAGCGTAAAGCGGGTGAACGCTATATCGGTTGTGGTTGCAGTTTTCGATACACCCGTGGGAGGACACTGCAGAAACCGTCACACCGTCCATCGCGATTGTTCCTTCTGACCGTGACACTATCAATAAGCGTTTAACTGTCTCCAATGCCCCTCGGTACTTCACCTGAGGGGCAATTTATTGCGCTAGTAACGGCCCTATCACGCGATCGACACCAACCTTCTCCGCCCCAAACCCCCAGCCTGTAAGTGAGGCAAGCGGATCAGGGTTTGCATTTTTAGCGCCCTGGACAGTTGAGTGCCCTCAGTCTGACTGGAAGGATATTTTAACCGTGGTTTTGTCATTCTGCTTGAGCACCGCGTCAGCGTTTAATGGTCAAGGCTTGACGGCGCTCAAGCAGCGTTATCTGCGGGAAGCCAGCGGTAGCAAGACCTGCGGGACTTTTTAGCCATCCATTTCAAGCCAATGAGCTAGAGTAAGCGGAAGATAAAGGGATAGCGGAAGGGTTGGTCAGGCTTGCTGAGACTGTGCGTGACCGCCCAAATCGTTAAGCCCCAGTGAGCTAACCACCAAACGGCACCCGCCAAACCAAACGTAATGAACGACAGCGGAATCAGAATGATGCCGTAGAGCCAAACGTTGAAATGGAAATTGATCGCTTCCTTGGCATTGTCTTTAACGACGGGATCATCGGATACCAGCAAAACCGCAATCGGAATACCAATCGAAATGATCAAACCGCTGAGAAAAATCGACCCGTGACTCAAGGCTGATAGAAGTTTTCGTTTATCAGTGTCAAAGACTCCAGGGCTTTGCATGGCCACAGTCTCCCGCTCAATACGTTTATTTACAATTGTTACTATACAGCGATCGCACAGACCCGGCGTTGAGGAGACTACGACTCTACAGGATGGGTTTACCGATAGTTGCCGCCCTTCTAACGATTACGTGTGAGGAAGTTGCATGCAGCGACTGGCAGTATGGAAAATAGATGCATTGATTTTTCACCCAGTGAGCGAGACGGCCTATCTTGGGCATTCTGACAGCAAGAAGCGATCTGTGAAGCGAACAATGGTAAGCACCAGTACATCTATTCTCATGCCATAGTGCCAGAATCATCCTAGATTTGGAGTACCACCACATGGGTGACAGTTTAATTGGTAGCTTTGATATGGCTGCATCATCCCCTTCAATGACGCTATCGATCGGGTAGGTTATTAGGGACTCGCACTACCATTAAGTGCACGCTTTGACTCTCAATCCTCAGTGGGTACCTATGAAAGCTACATCGCCGCATCTGCCTGATCCCAGTCATGGCGAATCTATTGATGCTGTGGTTCACCTGGACGTTGAAGTCGTCTCGGCTCATCCTGAAGTCGCGATTGCAAACGCTGCCGGCGATCGCCAGTCAGTTGATCATCGTGCCCGTGCTGAACTGGCCGTCCACCCGTCTGAAAGCGGGCAGATGAGCACCACAGCGGCAGGCGCTCTGGTCACAACCAGAGGCAGTTTTGGGGCCTTTTTAGCTCCCCTCACCAAGGACAAGTTCAAGGAAGTCGTTACCGATGTCGAGCAGAAGCTTCAGGTCGTTCACCAAACCCTGTCCATGCTGGACAATTTGCTGGATGCTCAGGGGTTTGACGCCATCCTCGAGGAGATGCTGCGGTCGATTACGCTGAAAACGAGTGAGTTACTGAACGCCGATCGCGCCACCATTTATCTCCTGGATGAGGACAAGAATGAACTCTGGGCGATCGTGGCGAAGGACGAACGCGGTAATAATCTGGAACTGCGATTGCCAGCAACCGTCGGTATTGCGGGCGAAGTGGCGACCAAGCTGGAAGTGGTGAACATCGCCTACGACTTTTATGACGATCACCGATCGGAAGCGGCACGGAAGTTCGACGAAAAAAATCACTACCGAACATACACCATGCTCGCGATGCCCTTACTGGACGAGTCGGGCAAATTAGTCGCTGTGGTGCAGTTGATTAACAAGCTCAAGCAGGATCACGATCTGTTTGCGTCGTTGGAGGACAAAATCGATCGCCAGGGGTTTACCCACAAAGACGAGGCCGTATTTGAAGAGTTTGCGCCATCGATCCGGCTCATTATTGAATCATCGCGATCGTTCTACCGCGCTACGCAGCAACAGCGCGCCGCCTCGGCATTAATGAAAGCAACGAAATCGCTCAGCCAGAGTAGTCTCGACCTTCAGGAAACCTTGAAAAAGGTCATGGACGAAGCCCAAGAACTCATGCAGGCCGATCGCAGTACGCTGTGGCTGGTTGATCGCGACCGGAACCAGCTCTGGACCAAAATGCCGATCGGGGGTGAGCTACAAGAAGTTCGCATTCCGATGGGTGCTGGATTTGCCGGACAGGTTGCCACCACCGGCGAACCTGTGATTATTCCCTTTGACCTCTACGACAACCCCAACTCCCAAACATCAAAGGAGACTGATAAAAAAACTGGTTACCGGACGTGCAGCATTCTCTGTATGCCCGTTTTCAACGCCGATGGTGAGCTAATTGGCGTCACGCAACTCATCAATAAGAAAAAGCAAGGCGACTATCCGTCCTACGATCCCACAAATTATCCAGAAGCACCGGAATGCTGGCGTGCCAGTTTCAACCGCAATGACCAGGAATTCATGCAGGCGTTCAACATTCAGGCCGGTGTCGCGCTGCAAAACGCCAAATTGTTCGAGACGGTAAAACAGCAAGAGCAGATGCAGCGCGACATTCTGCGATCGCTCACTAATGGCGTCATCTCAACAGACAAAAACGGCACGATCATTGCCGCCAACGAAAGCGCGAAAAAACTATTGGGATTGAGCGATGACGATACGATCGAAGGCAGATCAGTCAGCGATTTGATCAAACTGGAGAAAGGCGACTTTCAAAAGTGGTTTGCCATGGGGTTGGAAGCGAAAGACGACAAGAGCCGCCAGCAATACTACCCCGACCAGACGCTCCAGCCGTTTAAGGGCGAAGAGCAGCACAGCATCAATCTATCGGTCAATACCATCGCGGATGCCAACGATGAAGCCCGAGTTTTAGGCGCGCTGGTTGTGATGGAAGACATCAGCGATGAAAAACGGTTGAAAAGTACGATGTATCGCTACATGACCCAGGAATTGGCAGAACAGCTTCTGGAAAATCCCGATGCGGCCAAAATGGGGGGCGATCGCAAAGATGTCACAGTCCTGTTCTCTGATATTCGCAGCTACACCACGCTGACTGAGAGCCTCGAAGCAGAAGCAGTCGTGGACATGCTGAACAAGTACTTCGAATCGATGGTGGATGCGGTATTTCAGCACAAAGGCACCCTCGACAAATACATTGGCGATGCCATTATGGCCGTCTTTGGGTCGCCGCTCCCACTGGATGATCACGCCTGGATGGCTGTGCAGACTGCAATCGAGATGCGGCGGCGGTTGGAACTGTTCAACGCCGATCGCATTGCCCACGGTCAGCAGCCGATTAAAATTGGCATCGGCATCAATTCCGACAGTGTGATTAGCGGCAACATTGGCTCCAGCAAGCGGATGGAGTTTACCGCCATCGGTGATGGGGTCAATCTGGGATCGCGTCTGGAAAGCGCCAGCAAACAGTACGGCACCGACATTGTGATTAGCGAAAACACTTACAAGCCCTGTGCTGATCGCATCTGGACGCGGGAACTCGACTACATCCGCGTCAAAGGGAAAAATCGTCCCGTTGCCGTTTATGAACTCGTCGGCTTACGATCAGAACCGATTCCAGACAGCAAGCAGCGCATCATTGAATATTACGAAAAAGGACTGCAATTCTATCGCGATCGCAAATTTCCAATGGCGATGGGGGCGTTTGGCATGGTGCTGGAAATTGATAAAGACGATAAGTCCGCCAATTTGCACCTGGAACGCTGCCAGTACTGGCTCAAAAATCCCCCAACCGACGACTGGGACGGCTCATGGGTTATGACGGAAAAGTAAAATGCGGCACGCTACTGGCAGTGATCAATCGTTGCCTGTTCGCCGTTAGGATCGTAGATTAAATAAAATCGACAATGTGTTTGCAGATGTGGGGGCACGGCGGTGCGTTCACATTGAGACGATTGAAGCGCTGAGATTCTGGTTCCTTCGTGATCAGCCAGCAGCTATTCGCTCGCATGGCCCATCACGGGGCGCATGCTATAGCTGTTATTACCCATAGCTGTCGTTGCCCAGAGTGTGGCAGAGGCGAGTCAGAAATCCTGCTCAGACTGCCGCTTGCCGCTTGCTTGCAGTGTCCTCAGCTTTCGCGCCAAAGCGATAACGGGCCACTGGAAGGGGAACACTACGTGTAGTACAGTGCGCGATCGCTCACGATACACCCCAAGACATTCACTTTCTAAGGCATGCAACCTTCATCCGCCAACCCCTCACAGAATGCAGCCAATGCCTCTGGTTTTCCTGCGGCATCAGCCGAAACCCTGGAGACATCGTTAGCAATACTGCAACAGGTGATCGATGGCCTGCCCCAGGCGATTGCATGGAAGGATAAAAATGCCGTTTTTAGAGGGTGCAATCGCGCTTTTGCCCGTGCCGTTGGGCTAAATCAGCCCAATGAACTTATCGGTAAAGCGGTCACGGCAGTGCAGTGGGGCAACCATCCAACGACCTTTTTAGCCGCTCACACATCGCTGCTCCTCGAACACCACCAGACCCATCACCACCGTTTAGAGGCGATTACCCAGGCAGACGGTCTGACCCACTGGTTGGATATTACGCAGACACCGCTCTACGAAACCAATGGAGCCATTGCCGGCATTCTCTCGGTCATCGAAGACGTAACTGATCGGAAACAGGCAGAAGAAGCGCTTCGACTGACGCAATTCTCGACTGATCGTGCCGCCGATCCCGTCTGGTGGGTAGAACCGGATGCGACGATCGCATACGTTAATGATGCGGCCTGCCGAGATTTAGGCTATCCACGTGAAGCGATCGTGGGAAAACGTGTCTTTGACTTTAATCCAGAGTTTCCAGTGGACGCATGGCTGTCTCACTGGCAGGCATTGAAAGAACGCGGATCGTTTACGATCGAAACGCTCAACCAAAATAGCAGCGGCGTGGTCTACCCAGTGGAGGTCACGGTTAATTACATTGAACTGAACGGTAAAGAGTTCAACTGTGCCGTGGTGCGCAACATCACCGCACGCAAACAGGCAGAAGCCGCGCTGCGCGAATCAGAGCAACAGATGCGCGAACAGGCCTATCGAGAACGGCTGCTGAATCGGTTGCTGAGCCGGATTCGGGATTCACTCGACTTTGACACCATTTTGGAGACGACTCTCCGCGAAGTACAGAACTTTGTGGAAGCCGATCGCTGTCAGTTTGCCTGGTATGACCCCAACCGGGAAGATAGCTATTGGGAGGTCATTAAGGAAACCCGCTATACGGCTCTTCCTTGCTTTGTCGATCGCTATCCGGTTTCACCCACGTCGCCACTCCTGATCAGACTGCGAAATCAAGAGATTTTGTGCGTTGAGGATGCCGAATCCCTGCCTGAATCAACGCTGCTGCGGTTTATGCGTCGGTTCAACTATCGATCAATGCTGGCGATTCCCATGCTGATGCAGTCTGGGCTGCTGGGCACGATCTTCTGCTGTCACAGCAGCGAAGCGCACATCTGGACTGACAGCGAGATCGAACTGATCCAAGCCGTGATGGGGCAGCTTGCGATCGCCCTGACGCAAGCAGACCTCTACAAGCAGAGCCGCGCCAAAGCGCAAGAATTGGAGCAAGCACTGCGAGCACTGCAAAGGACGCAAACTCAGATGGTGCAGAGCGAAAAGATGTCTAGCCTGGGACAACTGGTTGCAGGCGTTGCCCATGAAATTAACAATCCGGTCAATTTCATTTATGGCAATCTCACCCATGCCAGCAACTACACCCAGGACTTACTCCATCTCATCCAGCTGTACCAGCAGCATTATCCCGATCCAGTGCCTGAAATCCAGACCGAAGCAGACGCGATCGACCTTGATTTCCTGTTAGATGATTTACCGAAGTTGTTAAGCTCCATGAAAGTAGGAGCTGATCGCATCCAAAAAATTGTGCTGTCGCTCCGCAACTTTTCGCGCATGGACGAAGCAGAGGTCAAACAGGTCGATATCCACGAAGGAATTGACAGTACACTCATGATTTTGCAAAGCCGGTTTAAGGGCAAAGCAGGACAAATGGGCATTGCACTGGTGAAAAATTATGGGCAATTGCCAAAGGTTGAGTGCTATCCCGGGCAGTTAAATCAGGTTTTTATGAACATCCTGGCAAACGCGATCGACGCATTGGAGGAGTCGATCGCCAGTGGTCAGTGGCTGACGGCAAAGGGACAACGATCTGACGGTGACACGGATGCCAGTGATCAACAGCCAACCATTCGGGTCGAAACAGAATCTCTCAGTGATGGGTACGTTGCGATCAAAATTGCCGATAACGGATGTGGCATGACGCAAGCCCAGCAACAGCGGTTGTTTGACCCCTTTTTTACGACCAAGCCAATTGGCAAAGGTACCGGACTGGGACTGTCAATCAGCTACCAGATCGTGGTGGAAAAGCACGCGGGATCGTTGACCTGCTTTTCGGCCCAGGGAGAAGGAACCGAGTTTTGCATTGAAATCCCAGTCCAGCGTCCACTGGAGGTGCCACCCGTTCAAGCGCGCAGCACTGATGCTGCGTTCCCAAAAAAGTAGTTTGGCGCAGCCCTCTATGCCTTAAGCATAACCATGCTCAACCTGAGGCGGATGTCAAGTCTAGATACAAAACGTTAAATTAAACGTATAAGCACCGCAACGGTTGAGCAGCAACACTCGTGGCTTCAGCCATCTAAAGCAAAGCCCGAAGGACGCCAGCCGCCCTGCCAGTTGATCCAGGTGAGTTTTTTAGATGCATTCTGTCAGGCTGCGTTTGCCTGGTTTGTCCATTCGGCAAGCCACGCTATTCAGCAGGCTATCGCATGTTTGCGTAGAGGCCAAACGTCAATTCAACTATTAGTGATATGTCTCGCAATAGCAGCTTCAGACTAGTCGATAATCATCCATTCACACAGGTTTACTACCTGCTGGACAGCTTTAAGAATGGCGTTTGGCTGTTTGGTATTCCATCGTGGCTGTTTGGGGCGTTCGATCGCGTCACGGCTGCATTTGCTGATGGCTACGTTTCCGCGATCGAGTTCATGCAGTTCATTACGGCTATTCTATTCTTTATGGGCTGGCTGTGTCTCAGGCCAGAAGTAGATACCAGCGCTGTAGCCAATTTGAAGGATGAGTACCAATTAACTGGCTCAGAAGAAGCGTATCTGGAAACAGCCCAGTTGCGTATGGCCGAACTGGAGGATCAGCACCTCATTCGTCAGGAATATATCTTGCCATTCTCATACATCTGCCAGATTTATCATTTGCTCAACCTGAAGCATTTGGAAAGCGTCCATAGTTTTAGCCTCAACAATTTACGTGTGATTCAGGTTAATTACACGGAAGCAACAGACATTGGTGGCATGGTCAAATTTCAAACCGTGCTAGATTCTCCGCTGAATGCACTGCGAATTTGGCGACAGCCTGTGGTGGAAGTGGAACTGACGTTGCACACGCCGTTTACCGTTGAATTAAGTATTCCGGTCTATGGTGATAAGCGCATGACTGTTATCTTTAACGCCATTCCGCTGGGTCAAAATCAGCACAAACTGTTCATTGATATCTATAGCGACTTGAGATGGTACAAACCGTTGCTGCAAGTTCTGCTCCACGCCGCGGCTTGTCTGACCCTGTTTGAAGACCTTCCTTACCTCCAGACCTTAGCGGAGCGCAAGATTCATCGACTGGTGAATTTGGAGCGACTCTCAAAGCACGAAACGATGTGGTTGTTCAATCGATTTGTAGCGCTTTATGGCAAGACGATCGCGCCAGCGCTTGCGATCAAAGCAGCCGACTAAGCTTATCAGCGCGATCAGTGTAATTGTTAACGAGCAAAGCTACCAACGCGTAGCCGCTGTGCCGGTTTAGACGTATGTGAGTAGAAGGAAGCCGCTTGCTCCCCCCGGCCACATTCCTGGGCAAAGGTGATCAGATGATGGGCCACTAAGCCAATGTGAATCAGGTTTTCAATCTTGCCTGATTTCAATTTGGGGCCTGCCATGTTCCAAAACGTTTGGCGGTAGTTGCTGAAAACACCAATGCGTAGAATCAGGTTTGCCATAATCCACAGACCCTTGCGGATGTTCTTTTTCGAGGCGCGTGCAGGGCTGAGGGGTGGTTTGATCCGGTTTTCGAAGGTGTGCTCCACGTTGTACGCAAAGCGCTGATAGAGAAAGTTTGGCTCGTAGGCAGTAGTAATGCAGCGTCGCCACATCTCGACCACTTCGTTATAGGGCAGCAGGAACTCGACATTTGATTCCCGGTTTTCGTCAAAGTTGAGCCGTCCTTCTGCCTCCAGCCTGCGCCACAAGGGTGTGCGGGGCAGAGCGTGAAGCAGATTGATGGTGAGCATCGGAATGTTTGAACGGCGAATGAATTCCAGGATGCGATCGCCGGTGTCCAGCGTATCGGTGTCCAGCCCCATAATGATGCCCGATACCACTTCCATGCCATAGCTATTTAGAGTTTTAATGGCATCCAAAATAGACATCCCGCCCAACAAATTCTGCTGTTTGGAGATGGACTTGAGCGCATCAATTTCGGGCGTTTCAATGCCACAAAAGACGGTGCAGAAATAAGCTTCGCGCATCAGCGCCAGCAGTTCTTTGTTTTGTGCCAGGTTTAGCGTCGCTTCGCAGGCAAACTGAATAGGGTAGCCGTTGCGCTTTTGCCAGTCAATTAAATGCGGCAGTAGCTTCAGAGCCGCACGTCGATCGCCCACAAAATTATCGTCTACAAAGTACACAGCGCGGAGATTGCCCGAAGCCATCATCGCGTCCAGTTCGGCCACAATCTGTTCGGGCTCCTTCAAACGCGGGTTGCGTCCGTATAGTTCAGGGATATCGCAAAATTCGCAGCGGTAAGGACA
>JAJPKC010000614.1 GCA_021323955.1 Oscillatoriales cyanobacterium Centralia_MAG_596
CCATAATAGCGTTCGGGTTTCGCTAATCAGATCGGGGGCAAAGACCGGATCGGGTTCGCTGGATAGGCGGGGGCCCATATTTAAAAACATGGGATTGAAGAGTTGGGTGTTGTAGATCAACCCCACAGCCCAGTGGCGATCGCCGCCGTCAAGCCGAACAAAGCAACCAAACCCGTAGTCATCAGGCTGGGGTGAATTCACCCGGCTCCGTTCATCGTCGAGTTCCACAATGTAGTCGCAGTGTGAATTCGATTTAACAACTTTACCCAGACGCATAGTGGCTCCTTCGTGGGGGCGATTCGCAGTCACCGCTGACGCTGATTTCGGATCGGCCTTAAATCGCAGAATGAGAACAATTGTACCGAACGTCTGTGAGTCCTGCGGCATTTGAGTGGAAATGATTGGTCACGCTGGACATCGAGGATGGGCCGGGTGCAGGAACTTGTCTGCATAGGCGTCTGCGCGATCGCATCGGTCACTCGATCGGAAACACGTCTTTAAACAACCGTCGAATGGTTTCCCGTGCGGCACTGAAACCACCATCGAGGTAGATGCCGCCAATAACCGCCTCCAGGCTTTCGGCCAGGACATAGGGTTGTTCGTCGGCACGCTGTTGCTTTTCGCCCACACCCAGTTTGAGGACGTAGCCGATGCCGAGTGCCTGACTGATCCGCGCCAAATTTTCTTCGCGCTCCAGCTCAATTTTTCGGACTGTAATGTCCTGTCGTGTTGTAGACCCAGCCCGAATCAGCAAATCGGTCAGCACCGTTTTGAGTACAGCATCACCCAGGGTCCGGTAAATTTCCTGGTCGTCACACGCCTGATTCTTTTGCCGTTGTTCGAGAGCGTACGCTTTGCGGGTGAGTGCGCGTGCCAGAATGCGCTTATCGAAAAAGAAATAGCCGAGTTGTTCTTCAAGCGCTGTGGACATGTTATCTAGAAGGCTGAAATTTAAAGGATGGGGGATCAACGCGTATCCAGTCGTCAATGGTCAAAATTCACTGAAAACTCAAAACGCTCTTCTCAAGATTTTCATCTTTGTATCCTCTATCCTTAATCATTGATCCTTTCCCGTTATGATGCACGGCTTTATTCCACCAGAGCGATTCTTTGCGTATCTGACCTGGACAGACATTCAGTCAATGCCAGATCCGGATAATGTGGTGATTTTGCAGCCCATTGGGGCGATCGAGCAACATGGGCCTCACTTGCCGCTGGCTGTGGATGCGGCGATCGGGCAGGCTGTCATCGGTAAAGCGCTGGCAAAGCTACCGGATCACGTCCCCGCCTACGCGCTACCGTCGCTGTACTATGGTAAATCGAATGAGCACTGGCATTTCCCCGGCACAATTACGTTGAGTGTTCAAACGCTAATTGCGACGTTGATGGAGATTGGTGAGAGCATTTATCGGGCCGGCTTCCGGAAGCTGGTGTTTGTCAACGCTCACGGTGGTCAACCCCAGGTGATTGAGATCGTCGCCCGGGATTTGCATCAGCGCTATGAAGACTTCATTGTGTTGCCGCTGTTTATCTGGCGAGTGCCCAATGTTGCAGGCGATCTGCTGACTCCAAAAGAGCGCGAGTTGGGAATCCATGCGGGTGATGCTGAGACAAGCCTGCTGCTGTCGATTTTGCCGGATCAGGTCAGAATGGAACGGGCGATCGCAGAGTATCCTCAAGGCCTGCCGGACGATAGCTTGTTGAGCATGGAAGGGAAACTGCCGTTTGCCTGGGCCACGCGCGATCTCAGCAAGAGTGGCGTGCTGGGCGATCCGACGACGGCAACAACAGAGAAGGGCGATCGCATTCTCGAATCGCTGGCAGATGGTTGGGTGCAGGCGATTAAAGACATCCATCGCTTTCGGCAACCCCAGCAGTGGACCGCGCAGGCTGCTCCCTGCAACCCTGACGTGTCATTCAAATAGTGTCATTCAAATAATCGGAAGTAGGGGTACTGTACGGGTGCACCCGGTTCTTTATCCAAATCAAAGTTAATGACTTCCCAGCAGGGTTCATCTTTGGGGTCAGGGCTGAATTCGACGGGTAGCCCGTAGAGCCGTGGCCGGGGGGAGTCTGCCTGTCCGCGCCAGGGCGTACTGCGCTCCAGGTATGTGCTGATCAGGTCTTTGTAGCGCTGGGCAATAATCACGCGGGTGGCTCGATAACCCTGCGTATACAAGCGATCGAGCGCTTCGTGAATTTCAAACCGGATCCCATCGGGATGGGTGTGCTGACGGTACCACTCGTTTTCCCACCGCCGCCAGTGCCGACCCGACTGGAGATGAACCAACTCACCCGTTTTGGGATCTGCTTCAAACGCACCATGCCGTTGGCACAGGTACGTGTCTGTGAGCGTCAATGCCGGAATCGTTTGACGGCAGTGGGGGCACTGAATCTCTGGCCCAAAAATAGGGTATTGCAAACCGGGGTTAATCATTAAGGACGGTCATACCTGTTGATGTGCGTCACTGCCAGTGGATTTATTATACTCCTTAGGCAATTGCCTCCCCTATGGCAATTACCGCGAGTCATTTTATTGCGATCGACACTTTGGTAACTCAATTGGAACAGTATCCATCTTTCTGGACGCCGCCAGATCTATCGCAGGCGGCATTTGTGGCTGCCAACGCAACGGTGATCGGTGAGGTCACGATCGCTGCGGGAGCCAGTATTTGGTATAGCGCTGTTGTGCGGGGTGATGTCGAGCGAATTGCGATCGGCGAATGCACCAATATTCAGGACGGCGCAATTTTGCATGGCGATCCGGGACTGCCAACCGTTCTGGACGCCTACGTTACGGTTGGCCACCGGGCCGTGATCCACAGCGCGTATATTGAGCGCGGTTGCCTGATTGGCATTGGTGCTGTGGTGCTGGATGGTGTCCGGGTGGGTGCGGGGAGCATTATTGGCGCGGGTGCTGTTGTCACGAAGGATGTACCGCCGCGATCGCTGGTGGTCGGGGTTCCGGGCAAAGTGTTACGGCAGATTACAGAACCAGAAGCCGAAGGGCTGATTGAGCATGCGCAACGTTACGAAAAGCTAGCGCTGGTTCATGCTGGGAAGGGAACCGATCGAGGATTTGTGGCTGAGGGCTAGGAAATCGGCCCCTTTTGCGTTAAAAATAAACTATGAGAATCATTCAAAAATCTTTAAATTGAGAGGCTCTGACATGGATATTGATCTGCGTGTAGCTGTTGTTTTACTACCCTTGCTTGCTGCGGCTGGTTGGGCTGCGTTCAATATTGGTCAAGCTGCCATCAAACAACTTCAAGGGTTTGTTTCCAAGAGCTAACGTCTTCGTGCTTCGTTTACCGGGTTTATATAGTTGATCGCGCTCTGTCAGAGTGCGATCAATTTTTTGGGCGTAACCATTGGTTGGCGTAACCGTTGTGGGTTGAGCCTTAAGCATCAGGTGTCAGATTTGAGAATAGGCCTTCCCAATCTGCGGTGCCCTCGCTGGCCTCCGCTTTGACGGCGAAGGTGACGTTACGGGCGGCTGGTTGCTCGATCGCGTGAATGCAAATCGTTGCAACATCTGCGCCGCTAATGCTGCCGTGCAGTGGGTGCTGGGCGACGGTGAGCTGTTTGCCGCCAGGATCATCTGTCAGCTCGCCGGGACGGATAATGGTGTAGGGGATCCCGCTGTGGCGGACGGCGGTTTCAGCAGCATCGCCCGCTGGACGATCGCCCTCAGCCATGGCGTTGACCAGAATGAATTGCGATCGCGGAAGGTTCCCGTAGGCACTGATGGCTTGTAGCTGGAGCGCAAAGGGGCCCGGCGTGAAGTGAGGATTCAACTGACCGTCGTACTCAAACTTGCTCAGCATCAGTTGGAGCGAGCAGATCCGGCTGGTGTTGAGTTGTTCAGCGGTGGGCAGTGTTTTAGCACGAAAGACCGGAACCAGCCCACTAAAGGGAATAAACACATTGATCCAGTTGTCTGCCTGGGTATCGAAGGAGTAGGAGTAGGCGATGCTGTCCCAATTGTCGTTGCTGCGGAGCAAAAATTTATAGCGCTGCCCGTCCCCTTTGACGCGCAGTTTGATCCCCTCGGCGTGGGACAAATTCAGCGCTGGCTCCAAATTGCGGCTGCGAACGGACGCGAACCCGCCTGAATTGGCGGTAGAAACGGTGCCTGTAAACAGGGCTGCACCATCGCTTTGGCGAATGGTACTGGCGCTAACGCCGCCCATTACCACATCATCCAGGGCACCCCACAGATTGGCGATCGCGGTGGCTGAACCAGTTGTGAAGTCGAAGACCGGTAATTCACCTGATTGGATCGCCTGTAGCGGCTGGGCTACCGCTTGCAGCAAATTTTGGATGCCCTGCAAATGCTGTTTAAGGTCAATCGGGGTGTTGTCTGCGGCGGACACGGGAGATTCCAGGCTGTAAATGACGGCACGGACACGATCAATGCTTGCGGCCGTCAAGGCTTCCGGTTGCGTAATATCGGCGGCAATCGTATCGACATCATGGCCCAGGTTCACGTTGCCCTGTTCTGGCGTCGGCACCAGTGCACGCACAGCGTAGCCGCGATCGCGCAGTTGTCTGACTACATGCCTGCCAATGCGGCTGGTGGCGTGGACAACGAGGACTGTATTTGCCGGGGCGACTGGTTGGTGCATGGCTGGTTGGACGAGAGAGGAACCTTGCAGCAGTCGCTGCACCCAATTTAAGACGGGAATCACCTCAAAATAGGCCAGGGTCTGCAAAAATCGGCCAGGATCCCAGGAAGATTTGGTTGATTTCATCATCAGGAGTACGGGGTTCACGATGGCATTACGAAATGAGGGCTGTAGCGTGCTGCCGCTTTGCGGTGCGCGATCGCTGCCTGCAAGCCGTGTCCGACTACGGTGCTCACGGGCGATCCTGACACCTCTATTCTCCACCCTAACGTGACTGTACCCAGACTGGCACCCATCAAAAGGAATCAACTCCTCGATCGATTAGTGCTCTTGAACCAGGTCAGAGACCGTTTTCATCAGCGTTTCCAGGGAATAGGGTTTCGCAAGAAAGGCGCTAGCCCCCGCTGCTAAGGCCAGTTCTCGGTTGGCAGTCAATCCACTCACGGTAATGATTTTGACGGCTGGATTGATGGCTTTCAACCGTTTAATTAAGGAAATGCCATCCATCTTTGGCATCATGACGTCCAGGATGACCAACTGGATTTCCGCTTGATGGTGAGCATAGTCCACGATCGCCGCTTCGCCATCTGGAGCGATCAACGTTTTGTAGTGATGGCTTTCTAGCAGCGCATTTGTGCTTTGTTGCACAGCAACATCATCATCAACAATGAGTACGAGTTCGCCATTTCCCTCCAGCAGTGCTTCTGGCTGTTCGCTGGCGGTTGGCGTCCCTTCAATGGCTGGTAAATACACCTGCATTTGTGTCCCCTGCCCGACTTCACTGAGAACGTGCAGGAACCCGCCGTAGTTTCTGACAATTCCCAACACGGTTGAAAGCCCTAACCCACTGCCCTGACCAGTCTGCTTGGTGGTGAAGAATGGCTCAAAGATGCGATCGCGCACCGCTGGAGCAATGCCGCTACCAGTATCGCTGACGGTAATCACGACATAGTTTCCGACGTGGGCATCCAGATTTTTTTGCACGAACGCGGCATCAACCGCACAATTTTCGGCGGCAAGCGTGAGGATGCCACCGTTGGGCATGG
>JAJPKC010000557.1 GCA_021323955.1 Oscillatoriales cyanobacterium Centralia_MAG_596
GCTAGACATGCCGACCCTCTACTGCCATTCATCAATTTCTGGTTCGCTCCAGCGGCGTAGCTTGGGAAATCGGTAGAACTCATCACCATCTTCATCGACTTCAGGGATTGCGCCAAAAAACTTTACCTGGGTGTCGAGATAGCTTTTCGCCAGTTCAGCATTGACCCTTGCGGTTGCAGCCAACTGGATCAACGACACACAGCCATTCTCCACCGCCAGCAGTTGGTAAAACGCCTGTTCCAGGCGAGATTGCTGCTGCCGATTTTGCACCACGTTCGTGATCGAGATGCCTGCCAGGACACCCAATCCAGCCAGAAAGATCCACTCAAAGATTGCCATGATTTGCTTGTGAGAGGATTGTGGTTGCCGATCGCGGAAAGGATGAGGTGGGTTTGCGGAAAGGATGAGGTGGGTTTAATGATTCCGTATCGGCGGCCACTGGAACAGTCGATTGCTGATTTTAGTGAACGCCGGCCTCAATTCTCCCCGATCCACCCTCATCATTTGCCTCAGCATGAAGAGTCAAACGTCCAGCCGATGCTTCAATCTCAAATCTGCGATCGTGTGGCTCACGCCACGGGTTCAACCAGACTGTCCAAGCCTTGAATGACTTTTGCCGATTCAACTTTGTCGCCTGCGCGCAACTGCCTCAGCACGTCTTTCCCATCAACCACATAGCCAAACACCGAGTAGCGTCCATCCAGCAGATTGAGACCCGCTGGCGTTAACTCAGGCTCAAACAGAAAGAAGAAAAACTGCGAAGAGCCGCCGTTGGGGTCTTCACCCGGACGCGCCATTGCCAACGCACCGTAGGCGGAGAAGGGCAGGACTGGTAAATCTTTGTAGCGTCCGGCATCTTCTAACGTGATCTCGTAAGTGGGTGCATCATCGCCCTGTACCAGCACCTCTAGCGGAATCGCGCGGTACTTCTTCGTGGCTGGATCGATGAAGCCTACTTCGGGGCCAGGAGGATCGCCAATTTGCAGCACGTAGGATTCTTCGGCACGGGTAAAGGGTAGGCCGTTATAAAAGCCCCGCTTGATCAGATCGACGAAGTTTCCTGCCGTTACAGGTGCGCTATAGCCATCTACTACTGCTGTGATCTTGCCCTTGCTGGTTGTAAATTCAACCGTGGCGCGGCCTTTAAGCTGCGGCAGATTGCTGTAAGCGGGTGGCACCTTGAAGGGAAATGCCTGCACCATGTTTTCTTCGAGCTGACTGACCAGATCGAGCAACTGCGATCGCTGTTCCAGCGTTTTCTCGCGGTCTTTAGCATCCGCAGTGGTCTGCAGATCGGCGACACCCGCTTTCAGTTGAGCAATCAAGGCTTCTGATGCTGATTTTTTGGCATCTGGAACGCTGGCGAGTAGATCCCCGTCCTGCTCACTGAGCACGCGGTTCGCTTTTTTAATATCAGCCGCAATTGCGCCCCAGCGACGATTGGCTCGTAGTTGCACGGCAATGTCCTCCAGACTGCTCTGCAGTTGGCGTACAGGCGCATTGTCGATCGGCAGGGCGTACCGCAGTAAGGCTTTACCGTCGGTAATGGGATTGCCTGCCGGTAAACTACTCGGCCTGCCAGCGGCGGCGCACAGTCCCAGCGAGAGAACAGTCATTAACAGGAGCGTTACGCCCGTTTTAAGCCAGTGTTTAATGCGATCGATTCCTTGTTGCATATCTGGTACTGATTTCCTCAAATTTAGCGGACATCAGTTTAGGGCGCTTTCACAAACAAGGCGCACAGCAAACTGATCTGCCCTAGTCTTTAATCTTGCCACAGGGAGGCCATGCGAAAGGTTAAAGGCTGAAAGCGAATTCCATGCGCGCGATCGCCACATGCTGCTTACACGGGCTTCAGGACGGCTATATTACGGTTCGATCCTCACGTATTTATCCGTTAGCCTTCTGCGATTGCTTCTCCCCTGAGCGGTACAATGATGGCTGAGCATTTTCCCTGACACACAACTCATGATCTCTAGTAATGACTTTCGGCCAGGCGTCAGTATTGAGCTAGACGGAGCCGTTTGGCGCGTTGTTGAATTTCTGCATGTCAAGCCTGGTAAGGGTTCTGCCTTCGTGCGAACAAAACTCAAAAACGTTCAAACCGGGAGCGTACTTGAGCGCAACTTCCGGGCGGGTGAAACAGTGCCACAGGCAAACCTGGAAAAGAGCACCGTGCAACACACCTACAAAGACGGCGACGATTTTGTCTTCATGGATATGGAAACCTACGAAGAAGCTCGCCTCAATGCCAACCAGATCGGCGATCGCGTGAAGTACCTCAAAGAAGGAATGGAGGTCAACGTGGTGCGCTGGGGGGAACAGGTGCTTGAAGTGGAACTGCCCAATTCGGTTGTCCTGGAAGTGACACAAACCGATCCGGGTGTGAAGGGGGATACGGCAACGGGTGGCACCAAGCCAGCGATCGTGGAGACGGGTGCTCAGGTGATGGTGCCTCTCTTCATTACCATTGGCGAACGCATCAAGGTCGATACCCGCACCGATTCCTATCTGGGAAGAGAGTCAAGCTAAAGGCTAAAGGCTAAAGTTTTATACTTTATCCTTTCCTCCCCTCCTCTATCCTTTCCTTCCTTCCTCCTTACCTTCTATTTGTGAGGCTTATATCAACTGTGTCATTGGATTTGAACGAACTCCGCGAACTGTTGGCAGCAATCAACGAGACTGACATTGCGGAACTAACCTTAAAAAGCGCTGATTTTGAACTGACGGTGCGACGTGGTGTGCGTGTCGAGGAGCGGCTTTACACAAGCGATGTCGCTCAGATTCAGGGGGCTGAGCCACTCGCTGTTATGGCAGCACCACCGGCGCTTGGGAGTGCTCCTTCCCTTGAGGCTGCTGGCACCAGGTCTGCCAGTGGTTCAGCATCGTCAACCGCGGCGAATTCGGCATACGCCAATGAACCCCTGCGCGACAGCAAAGCCGATCGCCGCCTGGTGGAAATTATTTCGCCGATGGTTGGCACCTTTTATCGGGCAGCGGCCCCGGACGAGCCACCCTTTGTCGAGGTGGGCGATCGCATTCGCAAAGGTCAGACCGTCTGCATCATCGAAGCTATGAAGCTGATGAATGAACTGGAAGCAGACGCGGGCGGCGAAGTCGTTGAGATTCTTGTACAGAATGGCGAACCTGTGGAGTATGGCCAATTGCTGCTGCGCCTTAATCCTGACTGAATCTTACCCAGTTTGGTTAACACCCCTCTTCACAGATCGCGACGGCCTGTTTAGGATATTTGCGATGGATTGAGTCTCGCGCTGGCTCCGCTCAAAACGATGAAATTCCTGATAAGGTTTACCGGGTCATCCAGCGTTCTATTGCGATGGAGCCATTAGCTGGCTAAAATCTGGGGATCAGTTACCCTCACATTACAATTTGCATGAAATCGGCAAAGCCTGTGTCGCAAGAAGTTGTCCAACAAGTTGCTGAGTACTTCAGCGTTCTGGGTGAGCCTATGCGCTTGCGGATTCTCAATCTGCTGCGCGATGGTGAAAAATGCGTGCAAGATTTGGTTGAGGCAACCGATACCAGTCAGGCCAATGTCTCCAAGCATCTGAAGGTCATGATGCAGGCAGGCATTCTCAACCGTCGCAGTAAGGGCACCCTGGCGTATTACAGCGTTGAAGATGACCTGATCTTTGAACTCTGTAATTTGGTGTGCGATCGCCTCGCGAATCGGATTGAACAGCAGGCTCGCCATTTTCGCGCCTTTACGTTTGTTGGCAAGCGCTAGTTGGAGCGTTCACTCATCGTTCGGTGTCTTTGGGGCATCCATTACGCTTGGACAACCGCATAGTTGTTGCCCGATGCTTTACGCATTGCTGCAACCTGCTGCGGCAAAAATACCCTTCACGCCTCCAGTGTGATTTGTCCGTAACCGCAAGATCCCACCATTTTTCTCGCGGACTGGGACTTTCTCTAGTGTTTCTGGTCGCGGCGACACCAGACTTGCTTCTGATGGGGTGACTCGGCGAGTGGGTAGAATAGAACCAATCGAGCAGCGACAGACGGTTTTTACCGACTCGCTTTGGGCGATCGCTGAAATGGTGCGATGCCGATTGCGCTGCTGCCCTTACCGCTACTCAACCCTGGTCGATCGTCGGCTCTAGACATTCCACCCATCAGCCTGATGTGGGAAGGATTGGGATAGCCTGAAAATTTCTCCCAGCGATGACTACGGCATCTCCCGCACCCGTCAGTTACCCTCATGGCACCACCATCTCAGTCCAGGCCCTTGCTCTCGCTCTGCATGATTGTCCGAAACGAGGGCAATCATCTCGCTCGCTGTCTCGATAGCGCCAAGGACTGGATTGATGAACTGGTGGTAGTGGACACGGGATCTCAAGACGACACAGTCGCGATCGCTCAACGGTATGGAGCGACGCTGTACCACTTCCAGTGGTGCGATGATTTTGCGGCAGCACGCAACTTTTCCTTAGAACAGGTGACTGGCGAATGGGTGTTGATTCTCGACGCGGATGAGGCGCTGGTCGTTGAAACCGAGAATTTACGTCAGGAACTGGCGGCAACACCCGCCGAAGTTGTCGGATTTGCCCTCAACCGTACTGAAATCACGTTGCTAGAAGGCGACCTGAGCGGCGGTGTGCATGTCCGTCTCTTTCGCAATGATCCCCATTGGCGTTATGTTGGCCGTTATCATGAGCAACTCCGGCACCATGACGGCAAACCGCTGGTGGTCAGCGAATTTCCGGAGCTGAAGATTTTGCACTACGGCAACAGCGATCCACAGGCGGTTTTGCAGAAGACCATCGAACGCGACATTCCCTTACTAGAGAAAATGCGGCAGGAGAAAGGCTTAAGCCTCTGGCTGCTGGACTGTCTGGCGCGAAATTACAGCCGTATAGAACAGAGCGACAAGGCGCAAGAATGCTATGCTGAAGCGCTCGATCGCATTCTGCCCCATCTCTTGAGCGGCGACCCCCCAACGGATTTCTTTTGGGTACCCACGTTGGTGTGCGAACTGGGGTGGCGATCGCTGGAGGCAGACGATCTAGAGACAGTGCGCCTGCTCTGTCAGCGCGGCCTGGAGTGGTGTCCCACGCACGCACCGTTGAACCATCTTGCTGGTGAAGTGTTGCTGGCGTTGGGGTTTCCGCTGGGTGCGACGGCGTATTTTGAAACCTGCTTACGGTTGGGTCAGGAAGGCCGCTATTATCAGACTGATCCCTGCCCTAAAAGTGCAATTACCACTGATCCTGCTTGTGGTCTGGGGCGTGCCTATTTACAGCTAAGACAGCACGACCAGGCGATTGCACTCTTTGAACTGGCCCTCTCGTTTGATCCCCATTGCGCGATCGCGCAGCAGCACTTACAAGCCGTCAGGGGTGAGGCATAAAGCGTCCGCGTCACAAGGGTGGGGTTTCGTTTGTAGCCGCTGCCCTTTAGCCTGCCCACGGCCCTTCCTTGATCACAACTAAGATCACAACTAACTCTCATCCCTAACAGTACTTAATGTCCCTCTCTTTACCTCGCTTTCGTCGTTCTGTCGATCGCCCGACGCTTTCGGCCCGTATGACCCAGGTTGGGTTGGTCATCACGGTATTTTTTGTAGGGTTAGCGGTTTTGGCTCCCGTGTTGCAGGGGGTAGGATGGCTGCAAGACCCAACAGAATTTTTGGCCTACCCACCCCAGGTACCACCCTCGTCGAGCCACTGGTTTGGGACGACGCGATTAGGCTACGATGTGTTTTCACGCACGGTGTTTGGCAGTCAGGCGGCGCTTCAAGTGGTAGTGCTGGCCACTGTGCTCAGTCTGGTGCTGGGTGTGCCGTTGGGGATGGTGAGCGGCTACCTGGGGGGGAGGCTCGATCGCTTGCTGCTGTTTTTGATGGACACGATTTACACGTTGCCAGGGCTGTTGCTATCGATCACGCTGGCGTTTGTGGTGGGTCGTGGAGTGTTTAATGCGGCGATCGCCCTCAGCATTGCCTACGTCCCGCAGTATTACCGCGTTGTCCGCAACCATACGGTCAGCGTCAAAACAGAGCTATTCATTGAAGCGGCTCAGGCCATAGGTGCTTCGACCTGGGTGATCCTGAGTCGCTATTTGTTTTTGAACGTGGTGCAGAGCGTGCCTGTCCTGTTCACGCTCAACGCCGCGGACGCTATTTTAACGTTGGGTGGGTTGGGGTTTCTCGGGCTGGGGCTACCGGAGGAAACTGCAGAGTGGGGCTATGATTTGCGGCAGGCGCTCGATGGGCTGTCTACGGGCGGTATCTGGTGGACAACGCTATTTCCTGGTCTGGCGATGACGACGATGGTGGTTGGCTTGTCGCTGCTGGGGGAGGGGCTTAACGAGTGGATTAATCCGAGCATGCGCGTGCGATCGCTCGACACAGGGGGACTGAAACCGGGTAGCGAGGAAGGCTAATCCACTTGATCGGATGAGGGAGTTGGGAATACTCTCTAGATGAGTGGATTGATTGCAATGGACGTGTTCACTTTCTGGCGTCAGTCTGAAAATCTTCATCAAAGGCATTAAATGCCCCATTCATAAGTCAAGAATTCGAAAAGATTCAGCTCCAGATTCATGGCAGCTTTAAGGATACAGGCGGCAATGCTATTATTTCGGAGAATTCATTAATGGAAGGGCGAGTTTCTATGGCGCAGTCGCCTGTCTCTCCAGTAGTGCTGGTAATTTTAGATGGTTGGGGATACCGCGAAGAGACTGATTGCAATGCTGTTACAGCTGCACACACGCCTGTAATCGACAGTCTCTGGGCGGCTTATCCTCACACTTTAATCCGCACGTCGGGTAAAGATGTTGGGCTACCAGACGGGCAAATGGGCAATTCGGAAGTCGGCCACCTCAACATTGGTGCCGGACGGGTAGTGCCACAGGAATTGGTCAGAATTTCGGACGCCGTCGAAGATGGGACGTTGCTGAGCAATGCCGCGTTAGTCAAGATCTACCAGGAGGTCAAGCGTCGTGGCAGCAAGCTCCACCTCGTTGGTCTATGTTCTGATGGCGGCGTGCATTCCCATCTCAGCCATCTATTGGGCCTGCTCGACATGGCGCAGGATCAGCAGCTAAGCGATGTGTGTATTCACGTCATCACGGATGGTCGCGATACGGCCCCAACGGCTGGCAAGGACTCGGTCGCTAAGATTGAAGACTATATCGCCAAGCACGGGGTTGGTCGTATTGTGACGCTGAGTGGTCGCTACTACAGTATGGATCGCGATCATCGGTGGGATCGCGTCCAGCTCGCCTACGACGTTATGACGAAAGATGGCGATGGCGATGGCCGATCGGCGCTGGAGATATTGAAAGCCGCGTACGAAGCGGATACAACCGATGAATTTGTCCTGCCGACGCGGGTTGCTCCGGGTGCCGTAGAGCCAGGGGATGGTGTGATTTTCTTCAACTTCCGTCCCGATCGCGCCCGTCAGCTCACGCAAGCGTTTGTCGATCCCACATTTAGTGGATTTGAGCGGGACTTGATCCAACCGATCGCGTTTGTGACGTTCACGCAATACGACTCACAATTGCCGGTTGCGGTCGCGTTTGAGCCACAGGATCTCACCAATATTTTGGGCGAAGTAATTGCCAACCACGGGTTGCGCCAATTCCGCACCGCTGAAACAGAGAAATACGCGCACGTCACCTA
>JAJPKC010000202.1 GCA_021323955.1 Oscillatoriales cyanobacterium Centralia_MAG_596
TCGTGCTGGGTCAAACAATCCCTCTGCTTCCAAACGAGTCCGTAGTTGCCGATAGCGCAGCGCCCGCAGTCCCTCTCCGGCCGGTAATGCCTGCCAGACAATGAGCTGATACTGCCCGCGCTGGGGGTGTACATGGATTCGCCCCAAAATGATGAGCTGCTCACCCTGAACGGGTAGCGTCGCGAGCTTGTCGAGATAGCTGTTCCACACTACACAGCTAATGGCAGCCTTGGCATCTGGATCTTGCAGAGTAAAGAACAGTCCGCTGCGGTAACGCGTTGCACTGGACACCTCACCAGTCACCCAGACCTGTCTGAGCTGACTGTCTTGCTCCAAAAGCATTTGAATATAGGCTGTCAGTCCGACCACGGACAGCGCTGTATCGGGAACCAGCAAACTCGGAAAATAGGAGGTCATCGTATGTAACCTAGAAGAAGTGCAACTGCACCGAGGCGATTCTAAACCAAGCAACCTTGTCTGAATCGCTTCTTAGAGCTACAAGCGAATTGGGAATGCCGCGATCGCAGAAGTTACGGCTGTAGTGATACTACCTCTCTAGAGTAACCAGACTTGGGTCAACTTGTTAGTACGCTTGATTGCATTCTCGAAAATCAATCTGGGAATGCTGGCAGAGGATGAATTAGATGCGAATGGTTACATTGCCCGATCGCGTGCCATCGCCCAGACTAATATTGACTCCTAAATCACGTTAGTGATAGTGTACGCAATTCTCCTGCTGATACGATCCAACAGCGCATCCTGCGAGTCCCGTATGCTTACAGCTCAAGACCCTGGACTTTAGACTGTCGGCCAACAGCAGCAAAGCATCAGCCAAGTCGATGGTTTAAAGTCTATCGTTCTTAGTCCACAATCTCTTCTACTCCCTACTGAACCTTCCACATTGAGGCGCGAATGGCTACTAAAACCGACAACTCCGACAAGAACAAAGCCTTAAACCTCGTCCTGACTCAGATTGAGCGTAATTTTGGCAAAGGCAGCATTATGCGCCTCGGCGATGCGACCCGCATGAAAGTCGAGACCATTCCGACCGGCGCACTCACCCTCGACCTGGCGCTCGGCGGGGGCCTGCCCAAAGGGCGCGTAATCGAAATCTATGGCCCGGAAAGCTCCAGCAAAACGACCCTGGCGCTCCACGCTGTGGCAGAAGTTCAGAAAGCCGGCGGAATTGCTGCTTTTGTCGATGCCGAACATGCCCTTGATCCGATCTACGCCAAAGCGCTCGGTGTCGATATCGAAAACTTGCTAATTTCCCAGCCCGATACCGGCGAAGCAGCGCTCGAAATTGCGGATCAACTAGTACGATCCTCCGCGATCGAGGTCATCGTCATTGATTCGGTCGCCGCTCTCGTACCCCGCGCTGAGATTGAAGGGGAAATGGGCGACTCTCACGTCGGGCTACAAGCCCGGTTGATGAGTCAGGCATTGCGGAAAATTGCGGGCAACATGGGCAAGTCTGGTTGTACCGTGATCTTCATCAACCAGCTGCGGCAAAAAATCGGCGTTACCTACGGCAGCCCCGAAACAACCACGGGTGGTCAGGCTCTCAAGTTTTACGCCTCCGTCCGGTTGGATATGCGCCGCATTCAAACCCTGAAAAAGGGAACGGAGGAATACGGCATCCGAGTGAAGGTAAAAGTTGCCAAAAACAAGGTTGCGCCCCCCTTCCGTATTGCTGAATTTGACGTCATTTTTGGTAAAGGCATTTCGACGCTGGGTTGCCTGGTTGACCTGGCAGAAGAAACAGGCGTTTTGGTTCGCAAAGGTGCGTGGTACAGCTACGGCGGCGAAAACATCAGCCAGGGCCGGGACAACGCCATCAAGTACATGGAAGAGAAACCCGAGGTAGCCCAGAAGATTGACCAGGAAGTGCGCCACAAGCTCGAAATCGGAGCCGTTGTCTCAGCCAATTCTGTTGCACCGGATGACGTAGACGATGACGAAGAGGATGTACTTGAAGACGATGAGTAAGCGGCGTTGCCATAGCGGGATCAACCGCTACTGATAGAGAGCGCAGAGCGTCCATCATCTGGACGTTCTTTCGCTTTGCATGAAGCTCAGATGTACTGAAGCTCAAACGTGCTTTGGATGCAGTGGGCCAGGACCGATCGCCCCATTGCCTCAATTGTGGGTATCGGGTGACTGCCGTTTCATGAAGCGATCCAGAATCTCTGACTTTTGCGCCATGCTGATTGGATATGCTGTAGCCTCAGACGTCAAGTCATGACTAGGAATGGTTGGTTTCAAGAACATTGAGGTTTCTCTGGCGTCGCCCACCAGCGGCATATCCCACTCTACCGATGGTAATACCGTCGATTCAGTTACATCGGTATCGTCAACCTCTACCTTAGCGGCCATGCGAGCAGCGTTTACCTGATTGATCAAGTCATCGGGCAGCGCCATCGCCGTTCTGGGCGCGTGACCGATAAAGAACGTGAAGGCAAGGCTGCCTAACCGAATTTGATCGCCGTCATTTAGCGATACACACTGGCGCACCGGTTCGCCGTTGACGTATGAACCGTTCGTGCTTTTGAGATCGATCAGGTAAAAGCCCTGATCCTCAACGTATTGGATCGCCGCGTGACAGCGTGACAGTCGCTTGTCTTGAATCGACAGCGCATTTTTGCGATCGCGACCAATCAACCAAACCCCTTGATTCTGTAAGATCGACTGCGTTTTACCCTTAACCAGGTTTGTAATGAGGCAAATCTGTTGACCTTGCACCACTCCCTGCACGTATTGCAATGCAACGTGCTTACGCGCTTTGATCCCCGTGTTTTCTAGATCCAGAATTTCATCCAGCAGGCTCCGGTGATGCTCATAGAGCTTTAAAAAGACACGGTACAACCCCAAGCGCTGCTCCAATTCGGCATTGCCGGAGGCATTCAACACCTGTGAAGAGTATTCAGCCAGTGAGTGTGAGTCAATCATAACTAACCATCGTTAAGCGTAGGATATAGGAGCGCCCCAGCCGTGAATGACGCTTCAGCCGTTGGGTTGGGCCTGCAGATACAGACCAGCGTTAGGGTTCAGAGCCTGGCCGCATCGGCCATCTCCGAGTATCGCAACCAGATTGATCGGTATCTCTACGTTAGAGTGCCCATGTCCCCGCGATAACCGCACGATTACGGGATTATTGTCTTCTTGAAAGCACGCCTGCAGGGGATGGCGATCGCGCCTTCCACGCAGATGCACCAAACGCAGTGGTGAATGCCAGGATACCGACTGAACGCCAGTTTCAAACTATATTAACTGGCGTTGTGAGACGTCATCTGGAAGCAAACGCTGCATCAGAAGCATAAAACTTTAGACAAATTTAAGCCCTTGCTGCGGCGCTGCGGTTTCCCTCGTCGCCGATACAGAGTATTGTGATCTATATCACACATTGCTTGTGCCAGTAAGGGTGGGTTTAAGCGGCAGCCGTTAGTAAATTATCAAATGGCCCTGCGAAACGAACGGCTCCTACAAGTGAAATGCCCCGTGTGAGGGATGTTTGATTGGGTCTGCGTCATGCATAAATAGGCTATCGACAACACACTGGCAATCAAAGTGGGGGAAATCGCGCCGCATAGTGGCAGTCAAGCGATTGAAATTGGTGCATCTACCGGAAATTCAATGCAGCCTTATGTAATTTTTGAGACGGACGGCGTGCAGTTGCGCCGACTCAAATGGCGTGTGGGCGCTAACCTCAATACCATCCCAGACAGACTTACTTTTGTCATGAATTATGTTGCTTACTTCGTCAGGGGATAACCAGTCCTCTCTGTCCATTGACCCGTTAAACCAGATCCCCCCGGCTGTGGCTACAACGGTTCAAACGATGGCGGGAGGTCGTCAGTCGGTGTCTGCATCAGCCGCCCTAAAAGCGATGGGCGGCGATCGTGCCACACAGCCACCCGACAGCACAGTCTCAATCAGTGGGGCAACACCAGCGCCTTCAGCCGCTGATCGTCTTGCGCCAGCTCACCCTTCGGCCCAACCTTCTGCTGGTCGCAAAGCCGTCGCGATCGCAGGCAGCATCCGCGAAACTGAGCTGGATGGACTACAGGCCTTGCGACAAGTTGCCCAGCTCAACGCGCGGCGCAAATCACGCGCTGTCACCGAGAGCCTTGGTCTATCGGCCACCGCACTGGATCGTCATCCGAGCGACTATGCTGAACTGGTAGCGACTAGCTATGCCGCACCGTTGTCACCCTTACGGGAGCGCGACATTCAAGCATTGTCTGACTTTTTTGCACATGACGATATGCCTGCCATCGAGGTAGACGTCAACCAGCGGCTGCTTTGGCTCCTGCCTGAACCCTATTGGGAGGACGACAGGTTTAGTCTTTTGCAGGAGTTTCTTTAGAGCGTAATTAAAATGGTAGTTCACATAACTCACCCCAAAAAAGCTGGGTGGGTTAGCTGAACCTCCCTTCAACCAAGGCATACAAAGCCAAAGATAGATTTTTGGTGAGAAAAATGTAAAGTTGGCTCCTTCTGAAAAACTTCGTCACTTGCATAACAGATTGTTAAGTAGCTGCAACTTTAGGGAACAACCAAAACTTCCAGGAGTGAGCAGATTTTCATCCGCCACAAAGTATTGTTCCCTAAAATGTTCTGTGCTTCCTAAGACCATAAGTGCCGCGCTTGGCTTTTGGTTGTATTTTCTAATAGCAAACTCGTTTTGACATTAGAAAATCTTAACTGTATTAAACCTTACTTTCCTTCTTGAAAAAATACGCTTCTTCTTACCATAGTTCGCCAATTCTAAAATTTCGCAAGTCCAGTTGTAGAAATAATTTCATGTAAGGTCTCCTTCAACTGGTTTTGGCTGGTAGAAGTGTGGTTGAGTATGATTGCTCCTTTGCTAAAGTCTGTTGACTCATCTAAATAAGGTTCATGACCGTTACTAGGTGACCCTGGAGAAATAGCCCATGCTGCTTTTACTATGGCTCTAGATTTCGGTGGGACGTTGACACGCAAGGTGTCACGATACTTGTATTTAGCTTGCCAGAAATCATACTTACCTAATGTTGGGTCAAGTGTAAAGAGGGAGGGATACTTGCTGCTGCCATCGTGAAATTCTAGGCAAATATCAGGCGTGTGCTTCCAATCTTGAGGAGGGAGAGTCTTTTGGAGTGGTTGCCAAAAACCATATTCCCACTGAGCATTGGTGTTGTTAATGAAGGAATATTTTCTTTCAAAAAAAATTTTTAATCTTAATCCCGGATTTTGGGGATGAAGCATCTCACAGACAAGTGAGTTAAATTGAGGATTGCCATACAAGGGTGTTACGCTTCCTTCGGCTACTTTAACAAAATCCAGTTCTTCTAAAGCATTCAAAATTTTGAGTAAACACCATTTATGGTACACCTCGTGGAATGGTGCAATCTGAAAAGGAATTGCATCCTCAGAGGTATCTGTAAACTTAACTAAATCGTCAATCTTGGCAGCTAATTTCCAAATATTTGAGTAGCGTTGGTCATAGTAAAGCAGTTCTGAAGCTAAACTCATTAAGGAGCTAGAACTAGCGGTTTCTCTAACTGGAAAATTACTCCTGTAAAAATTACACTGTTGGATGTATTCCACCACCTCTTGTAATTTCTCTTCATGGCGTTGAACATCTTGGTTAAGCTGCCTTTTATGTATTCCTGTATGAGTTTTGTTGGCAATATCTCTTACAACGTCAACATATTCTTGAA
>JAJPKC010000014.1 GCA_021323955.1 Oscillatoriales cyanobacterium Centralia_MAG_596
GTTCTGATTGTGTACATTCCAACTCTCCTGCGTGATTCGACACATAATTCGCATGGAGATCAGAAATTGAATAAGCATACTTGGTTCCAGACGGGGTCACCAGGTATTGAAAGACACTGGCTGCGAGATCTTCTTCACGGTGGGAGAGCGAGCTTAACGCAGTTTTTAGGTGATCCCGAAAGATGTTCTTGACAGCGCTCTGAATCTGATTGTCATCTTCTTCTGCTTTCTTACCCGCTAAACACATTAACGTCTCTAGATCTAAGCAACGAGAGTCAGGGGTAATCTCTTCCCAAAGGCGCGTCATCACCAACTGCAAGTAGGGAGCCTCAATTTGCGGTTCTAGCATTTCATTGTCAGTACGCCCATTTCCAATAGGTAAAAATTGACTAACTCCCTTCAAAACGGCGTCAATTAAAGTTGGTTTGATCTCAACTGATCCAGATTTTTTAGATAAATTGTTATATATCTTGATTGGCTCCTCAATTGCCTCATATGCAGATCGCCAATCAAGATGGTCAATGCGTACACTATGCGTAAATAAGCCTGAAATGGTTCTATTAAAGCGATTGAGTTTAGCAAATGAATCATCCCGAATCGAGATCGTAAAGTTAACTTTCAAATCTGAAGAATTCACGGCACGAGGAAACTCATCCGCAAATGTTCCCTGTCCAGATTCTTGTGGATGAAATAGAAAGTACTCCTCAAACTGGTCAAGGATGATATATAGTTCTCCATCGTTATCCTCTCCTCCCAAAGCTGCTGTCCAGCCTCTTAAGGTTTCAACAAAGGGTAATCCTGACTGAGGGGGTTGAATGTCCCAACCGCTATGAGCGATCGTTTCTTCAATTTGCTTCGTTAAACTCGTCAGCGGATCATCCTGCCAGGAAAAGCCACTCTCTAGGGACGGGAACACCACTACTGCTAGTTTAGGCACTCCATCCAAATTGGTGATGTTCTGTCGGGCTTCCTCATTTAAAGCATGAGTCACCCCCGCCCGCAAAAGCGAGCTTTTACCTACACCACTCTTGCCGTAAAGAATTGTTAGACGCCATGCCAGCAAGCTATTGACTACTTTCTGGATATCGGCTTTTCGACCAAAAAAGATACTGGAATCAGCTTCAACGTAGGGATTCAAGCCCTTATACGGAGCATCAGAAGGTTCCTTCGCCTCAGCTACATGAGAGGGTTCAATGATGGCTTCCATCTCTTGAATTTTTCCCAAAGTACCAGTATGAGGAACAGAGCTTCTTGTGGCATCGGTGCCGTGTGTCATTTCATCACCTCCCCAGATAGTTAAATGTATGCTTCGATCTCCCCCTTCAGTTGAGTTACAAAATTATCCAGTGAGAATGGTAGGTTTAGAAGATCAACATTTCGTATTGTCCAAATTTCTTGCTCCAAATCGCCGGACTGAGCTTGATGTAGCAGGTATGACTTATTTGGAATCCTACTCCCTGGCCACAAGCAATGTATGATGCGATCTAAGTCTGTGTCACCGGGGCTATACCCCATGAATAAAATCTTGCTTCCCCCAAGAACGCTCTTTAGGCTATCTGGGAGATTTTGAGTGAGCTTATCGATCAGGAAAGTAAACTGTTGATTAGTGGTTACAAAACCGTTGTCCCACAAGTTTCTCCAGTCACCAAATAGCTTTAAAATGATTGGGCGGGGTTGAGCAGCATTGCCCCAAGGAGAACGGAGAGGGAGCTTATCATAGGCTTGTGTCTCAATTGTCTGTACGTTTCCTTCATAAGTTTGATGTTTAAACTTGCCCCGTTCATCGCCATCCGCCACATAAAATACTACGTCAAACGGTTGTTTCATCGCTGAGAATGCTTGCTCCAATATATCGTCGTAATTGGTGGTTACGATCAGTTGGTAGGGCAGACCTGGACTACGTTGGGGATAACCTTTAGAGATCATGAGACGAGGAAGGGCTGCTAGAAATTGATGCAATGCTTGTGAATCTTTGCACTCAATTTTTTCCAACATCTCGTACAGTTTTGCATACAGAGTATCTGGGTTACTCTTCAGGATGTAGTAGTATGACAAAGTACGTAGCCTTCTCTTGGCAGCTCGTAAGTTTCGAGTATGAAAAGGTGCTGGATCATCATCTAGTGACCCTGACCATAAACGACCTGGACTGTCCTCAGGCAATTCTTGAGGAAAAAAATCTTCTTCTGAAAGAGAAGAACCCATCAGCTTTCGTATAAAGCCTCCACCGTATGAATTTGATGAGTTTTGTTGTGTTGACTCCAGCTCTTGTTCCATGGACTCGGTTAGGCGCAAAGCTAAGTCGATATAGAAGCTTGGATTGATATCTGGCCCCAAGAAGGGAACTAAGCTTCCGTTCTTCAAGGCATGAGTAATTAGCTTAGTAATTGGCCTATACTCCCTATTATCAAATGGAGGAATAATGGGATAAGGAGGATTGAGTGGTGAAAGCGGTCGTTCCAATAAAAAATGTTTCGTGAACTCTGCCGCAATAGTTGCAGCATAAGCCTGCCAATCGTCATGTTTCTCCGCGTCGGCAAAGTCACAAATCGCTTTGATCACCAAGGGTCGAACGCCCTGAGGACTATTCCAGACTCCAGCACTCAAGCCGTAGTCATTCATAAAGGCGACCAGTTTGTGAGTTTCAGCCGCAATCTCATCTCGAACAGCACGATCAGCAATGACCTTTTCACCAGAGGCAATCACCCCATAGTGGATTTTGGGGCGCGTTTGCGTACCATCGGGTCTGAGTAAAGTGTTAGGAGGAAACCATTCTGAAACGGCTCGTATATGATTCCACAAGGTTGCATCTGCCCTGTACATAAAGGGATCCGGACGTTTGCCCTTGGAAGTCAGCTTGCCTCGCTCGTAGTAGTAGATATCGCTGCCAATCACCAGGTCCCCAAACTGCTGCTTTTCCCGGTCTACACCTGCTGCAATGCCAACCAGTAAGATCGCCCCAGGATGCCAATGATAGTTTGTGTCAGACACAAGAAGGGCAGCATCAACGCTCGTCGCCATATCAGGAGCTTGCGCAATGACAAGGGTATAGAACTCATCATCCCTGAGTTCTAGCGACTTGCACCAATAGATCCGCGACTCTTTGACAACCCGATCATCGTCCGTAATCTGAAACGCTTGACAGATAGCCCGACGCTCAAGCTCGATTGCCGTAATAATTGCAAAGTCGATTTTTGATTCTTTTGTAAGGAGTCGTTTTTGTTCTTTCTTCCTTTTTTCAGGAATCTTCTCCTCAATGGGCTTAGTGATTTCTACAGCTTTATTCTTCTCTTCAATCTTCTTCTCTTTAACCTTGTCTGACTGATTAAACCACTCTATGAACGGTGGAGATAGTAGCAGAGCAGTCTCGGGTTTTGTCGTTGTGATGGTCTCTTGGCTATAAAGGACGGAAGCAACCACCCGCGTATCTCGAATAAGCTTTCCATAGTCAGTTGTGTGTTGGGATTTCTCTAGCGCATCAGGAAGCAGTTCCACAATTTTCAAAACTTGAGCTTGATTTGTCGTTTGCAAGAGTGGATTTTCTTCCTGAACGCTAGTAGTCTGCCACGAAGGTTTTGACAGGTAGGCTGGGAACAGAGAAACTGGGAAAAACCCAGAACTCTTATGCCAGAAAAGTACCTTGTGACGCTGACTGCTGA
>JAJPKC010000569.1 GCA_021323955.1 Oscillatoriales cyanobacterium Centralia_MAG_596
CACGGCACAGGTTGGGGTTTCCCAGGGGCAACTGGCAGAAACGCAGGTGGCGGGACAGCAGGTGGTGGTAAAGCAGGACGATCGCGCCCAGGCCGCCGCTCAGGTCAAGCAAGCGTTGGCAAATCTGGCGCTGGCAAAGCAGCAGACTGAATACACCACCATCACAGCCCCCATTAGCGGTTATGTCGGCAATGTCACCGCTCAGGTCGGACAACGTGTGCAGGCAGACCAACCGTTTTTGTCGCTCGTGCCGCTTCAGCTTGACCAGATCTATGTCGAAGCGAACTTTCGCGAAACGGCGATCAGGAATCTCCGGATCGGTGAGCCAGCAAATGTGGCCGTTGATGCCTATCCGGGTGAGACATTTCGCGCCGCGATCGCGGGCATCAGCCCTGCAACCGGCGCAAATTTTGCGCTCCTGCCGCCCGACAACGCCACCGGCAACTTCAATAAAGTCGTGCAGTGGGTGCCCATTCGCCTGGTATTTCGTCCGGATGCTGACCCTCAGCACAAACTCCGCGCTGGCCTGAGCGTCAAAGTTACGGTCGATACAACCGTTGCCAGCGCTCAGCCGTGAAAGGCCGGGGGACAGGGACAGAGGCGGCAGCAGCGTGGCGGCCTCTGCTCCTGACTGTGCGTGCGCATCTACGCTGTTACACTGGCTCTCCGCCTTCTTCTTCTCATCCCCAGCTTCTACCCTCAGATATTCGTCTCTTCACTCTCGTATTTGCACACTGGAGCAATGGCTACACTTTCTCAACGTTCTCGATCAAAACAAGGTCAGCGATCGTCCCGTCGCCCAACCGTAGACGCTGCCGGGTATATTCAAGGCCCACAGAAATGGGCGATCGTGGCAGCAGCATCCCTGGGTGCCATCTTAGAGGTCATTGACACCAGCATTGTTAACGTTGCCCTGACGGACATGCAGGCGAGCCTCGGTGCTACTGTGAGCGAAATTGGTTGGGTGGTGACCGGGTACGCGATCGCGAACGTGATCCTGATTCCACTGTCTGCCTGGCTCGGAGACTATTTTGGCACTAAGCGGTATTTTATCTTCTCGCTGATTGGCTTTACGGTTGCCTCGGTGCTGTGTGGCCTGTCCATTAGTCTACCGATGATCATCGCGGCGCGGATTTTACAGGGTCTTTGCGGTGGCGGGTTACTGGCAAAAGCGCAGGCGATCTTGTTTGCCACCTTTCCTCCTGCTGAGCAGGGGTTGGCACAGGCCGTTTTTGGCTTGGGGGTGATTGCGGGGCCGGCGATCGGCCCTACGCTGGGCGGCTTTCTGGTGGACGGACTCGGCTGGCGCTGGATTTTCTTCGTCAACATTCCCTTTGGCATTCTGGCTGTGCTGATCTCGCTGCTGGCGCTGCCTAAAGATAGCGGTGACCACAAAGCCCAGAGCAATCGCGTCGATTGGTGGGGCATTGGGCTGCTGGTGATTGCGGTCGGTAGCTTACAAACAGTCCTGGAAGAAGGCGAGCGGGATGACTGGTTTTCCTCGCGGTTTATCACCAGCCTGATGATTGCCGGTGTGATCGGGCTGGGGCTGTTTATCTGGCGTGAACTGGCTGCGCGTCATCCAGCAGTCGATCTGCGCGTATTGCGGCATCGATCGCTGGCTGCCGGGAGTGTATTCTCTGGCATTTTGGGGATGGGTCTATACGGCGCAACTTTTGCAGTGCCCATTTTTGCCCAGAGCGTGCTGCACTTCACCGCCACCCAGACCGGATTGCTGCTCGCACCCAGCGCGCTGGCATCAGCGGTCATGATGATTGTCCTGGGCAAAATCAGCGGTAAGGTCGATGCCCGGTTTTTGATTGCCCTTGGCGTTGTTGGCATCTCTGGTGCCATGTTTCAACTGTCCAGCCTCACGCCCCAGACGGGACAGGAGGATCTATTTTGGCCCCTGATCTGGCGAGGGGTATTCATTATCCCGATGTATTTGCCGTTGAGTCTGGCGGCGTTGGGATCGCTGCCAAAACAAGACATTGCGGCTGGATCGGGCTTCTACAACCTGACCCGTCAACTGGGCGGTAGCGTTGGCATTGCGGTGATCACGACCTTGCTTGCCCAGCGCGAAGCGTTTCACCGCGCAATTTTGCTCTCAAAGCTGACGCCTTATGACCTGCAAACGAATCAGCGCCTTGATCTGTTGACCGGCGCACTGCAGGGGCGCGGTATTGATCCATCGACAGCCCATCAGCAAGCGCTGTCAATTCTCAGTCAGACCGTGGATACCCAGGCCGCTGTGCTGTCCTATGCCGATATCTTTCGTATCGTAGGGGTTGCGTTCTTGTGTTCGCTGCCGCTGCTGATGTTCCTGGGCAAAGGTGGGAAAGGTGCCAAAGCGCCAGCAGCCCACTAGCGTTCATGGGCGTTTTACCAACTTTTGCTTGCCGAAGTCGCCATTGTGGTCATAATGGTGTCTTGTTTGCGCAGTTGGTACGAGGGCATGACGCTTCGGTTGTTCAAAGGTACGGAACCTCTGTTGATCAGGCCTGGCCGGATTTGGTATAGGCTGCTTAGCTGGCTTTGCCTGTGTGTTGTCGTTTTGCTGGTACTGAAGGCTCAGCCCAGCGATGCCCAACGGGCTGGCCAGCCCATGCAGGTAGCGCAGGCTGGTTCCGTTGAGGATTTACAGCGCCGTCAGCAGCAGATTGATCAGCAGCGATCGCAGGTTTCGAAGGAGCACGATCGCTTGCAAAACATGGAGAAAGCCGCGCAGGGCAATCTGCAAGGGCTGCGGCAGGGCATCAAAGCGACGGCCAGCCAGATTCAAGCGAGTGAAACTCAACTCCAGACGGCAACTAAACGCTTACGGGATCTGGAAGTGGCGCTGGTACAGGCAGAACAATCCTACCGGCAAAAGCAGTTTTCCACGGTTGCCCGACTCCGCTTCCTCCAGCGTCAGCAGACTGATCGCGGCTGGGCGGTGCTTTTGCAAAGTCAGAATTTGAACGAGTTTCTCGATCGCCGCCATCAGCTTAAGCTCCTGTTCAAGGCCGATCAGCAGATGTTAACAGGGCTAAAAGCAGCAACCGATCGCATCGATCAGCAGCGCGACCAGGTCGAACAGCAAAAAAACCAGATCGCCCTCTTAAACCAGGAGCTTTTGGCACAAAAGTCAGAATTCGAGGCGCAGGCAACCTCCCAACAGGCCATGATTGAACGCTTACGCAGCGATCGTCGTGCCCTCGAAGTGGCCGAAACTCAGCTGCTACAGGACTCGCGCAACATTGGCGTTTTAATTCAGCAGCGCGTTGGGCGCGGCAGTATCGCATTTCGCGGCACAGGCCAAATGATTGTGCCCTGCGTGGGCGAGATTACCAGTGGCTTTGGCTGGCGTATGCACCCAATTCTGGGCTATCAACGGTTTCATTCTGGAATTGACTTTGGCGCTGACTATGGCAGCACGGTGAGTGCCGCGGATAGCGGCACCGTTATCTTTGCGGGTTGGTATGGCGGTTATGGTAACGCCATCATCATCGATCACGGCGGTGGAATCACAACCCTGTACGGTCACACCAGCGCGATTTACGTACAGGAAGGCCAAACGGTGCAGCGTGGACAGGCGATCGCGGCGGTTGGATCCACGGGGCTTTCTACCGGCCCACACCTGCACTTTGAAGTGCGTCGAAATGGCGATCCGGTTGATCCAGCAACGTATCTTTGAAGGGATGAGAGCGGATGAATGAGGGCTGCATTGGATAAACTGGCATTGGGTGTACAAATCGCCTATGGCTAAAAAAGCGGCCAGCAGCTATTTTTCTGACTTTCTCAAAGTTTTCATCCTTCATCCTTCATCTTTCATCCGTTCCCAGGTGCTATACTCGCGAAAGAACGAGGGCATGTAGCTCAGTGGATAGAGCATCAGGTTCCGGTCCTGAGGGTCGGGGGTTCGAATCCCTCCATGCTCGTTGGTGTCAGTTCAGTAAAGAGTGCAATAGAGTCAAGGTCGGGCTGTAGGGAAGTGCCGCTCAGCAAGACGTTATCCTCTGCCGCAGGCGCGTGATTGAAGTCCTATCTGATGCCCCAAAAGCCTTGATATCGCGGTGATTAAGTTGGCTGATTACAAGTCAACCCCGGAGCTTGCCGAATCCGGTTTGATCCACTCCAACCAAATTCTGGTTGAACGGTTTCAGTGCAAATCTGATAACTTGTGGGTGTCTAAGATTTATCGCACCAGAGACACGATCGACGTTGCCAGCATTGGCTTTACCTGTGCGATCGCAGTCCGCTACGAACATATTGCCCAACTTCTGTAGGGGGTTCGGCAACAGGCCGTTTGTACTTTCCATTCAGTATTTCCATCCATGTCAGACGGACAGCCGGATGCGGCCAGTGCACAGGCAAATAATGATCCGAAAGTTCCTTCTATTGTGACTATCTTGTCTAGTCAGCCTCTGGGATGGAACGGTATGTTGGTGGAGCAATTGGCTTACACTACAACACAAATTGAATGGGCACCCCAACCCGACCACGTGCTGACTGTTCACATTGCCGAACCCATGTCTCTAGTTCAAAAGCGAGATGGACGGACGCACCGTGGCGGACTGCTAACCGGAGATTTTACCTTAACGCCCGCCGGACATCCGAGTGCCTGGTATTGGGAGCGATTTCTGAATAAGCTGCATCTGCGACTGACGCCTGATTTTGTGCATCAGGTTGCGCTAGAGTGCGACCTTAATCCCGATCGAGTTGAGCTACTGCACAACTTTGGCACTCACGACCCGCAAATCCAGCGCATCGGTCTGGCGCTCAAAACCGAACTAGAAACAGGCGGTCTGGGGGGGCGACTGGTGGGTGAATCATTAGCTACAGCGCTGACCGTTCAGTTGCTCCGGCATTACAGTAGTGCAACCCAAACCGTACCCTTCCTCAAAGGAGGCTTACCCCCAGTCATTCTTCAGCGTGTGATTGATTATATTCAGGCCCATCTTGCACACGATCTGTCCCTTACCGACATGGCCGCGATCGCTGATATGAGTGCCTATCACTTTAGCCGTTTATTTAAGCAGTCAACTGGACTAGCGCCGCATCAGTATGTCATTCATTGCCGTATTGAACGGGCGAAACAGTTGCTCAAGCAAGGCGATCGCACGATCGCTCAGATTGCCAGAAGCGTTGGATTTTCATCCCAAAGTCATTTTGGTTATCATTTCAAACGCCTTACTGGAGTGACACCCAGACAATTTCGCTAATCAATTTCGCGAATCCAGCAAGAACCTGACAAAGATCGCAATATTGCGAGAATTGCTTCAGCATTCATCCTCTTATAATCCTTTGAGATTTGTAAATCCCGGATCTGAACGCGCTGATTTTTCAACGTGTTCATCGCCGCCAATCCGCTCGCCTTCTAGTCAACAGCACACCATCTAAAGGAGAGATTAAATGAGCACCTACGTGTTAGTTCATGGCGCATGGTTTGGCAAATGGTGCTGGCATCAAGTCACTCTATTGCTGGAACAGAAAGGACACACGGTTGTCACACTCGACTTACCCGGTCACGGCGATGATTTAACACCCATCACAGACATCACCATGGATACGCTGGTTGCACGGGTTGGCAAAGAGTTAGCCGCACAAGCCGAGCCAGTCATTCTGGTGGGTCACAGTATGGGCGGCATGGTCATTTCCCAAACGGCTGAAGTCTATCCCGATCAGATCCAGCGACTTATCTATGCGGCTGCCTATCTTCTGGCCGATGGACAATCGCTGTTTCAAGTTTCCACCGCTGATGCCGACTCCAGCATTGGCCCCTATCTACTGCCCGATCCCGACAGTGGGCTGATTGGGATTCGTCCAGAGGCGCTGAAAGATATCTTTTTGCATGACTGTCCGGCCGCGGTGATTGCTGAAGCAGAGGCACGGTTACGTCCCGATTTGATTGGGCCACAGACCACCCCCGTACACCTGACGGCTGCAAACTTTGGGCGTGTACCGCGTACCTATATCACCACACTCCACGATCGCGTCATTTCACCCACACTGCAAAAGCAAATGTTCACCGCTACCCCCTGCGATCGCGTGTTGGAGATCGCCACCGGGCACTCTCCCTTCGCCGCGCAACCGGAGCAATTTGTCGAATTGTTGACGGCATTAGTTTAAGCGGTTGTGTCACTGGATCACGACTAACTCCGATCGCGCTCCAGACCATCAGCGATCGTTTCGGTGCGTGACGGCGAATGGCCTGCTAATAATGCCATTTCACCGTCAGGACGAGAAGCCGTGCTGCTCAAGCAATGCGAAGCGCGCTCCAGCATCTCACCCTCAACCGCATCTGGAAGGGGTGTGGGGGACGTAGCCGTCCTCCACGTTCGGGGGGTTGGGGGCTGTTCCCAAGGGATCGGGTCACAGAAGCGTTTATTCACATCGCAGTAATTTAGTGTCTCCATTATGAAAGCCATTCGTATTCATCAGTTTGGGGAACCAGACGTGTTGCAGCTTGAGGATATCCCTGACCTCATTGCGGGTGCGGGTCAAGTATTGATCAAAGTCCATGCTGCAGGCGTCAATCCCCTCGACACCTATCTCCGAGCCGGAGCCAAAATTGGCGATTACAATCCCCAACCACCCTACACGCCTGGTAATGATGCCGCCGGGATTGTAGCCGCGATCGGTGAAGGGGTGACTCGCATCAACATCGGCGATCGCGTCTACGTCCAACCGCTCACAGGTTCCTACGCCGAGTTTGCCCTCTGCAATGAAGCTCAAGTCTATCCGCTGCCGCTCAATGTCTCCTTTGCGCAGGGTTCAGCCGTCAATATCGCCTGTCGTACCGCGTACTATAGCCTGTTCACTTTAGGGAAAGCCGCTCCTGGGGAAACCGTTCTGGTTCACGGTGCTAGCGGTAGTGTGGGTAGCGCTGCTGTCCAGCTTGCGATCGCCGCTGGGCTGACCGTCATTGGCACCGCCAGTTCCGACGCTGGCCTGCAAATGCTAAAGGACATCGGCACGCATCACGTGTTTAATCATCGTCGTGCTGATTATCTGGCGCAAATTGCCGCAGCGACCGGCGATCGAGGCATTGATATCGTCCTCGAAATGGCCGCCAACGTGAACCTCGCCAGCGATCTATCCCTCATGGCCCCCGCCGGACGCATTATTGTCATTGGTGGGCAGGGGCCAGCCACTATTGATCCCGTCAGCATTATTGGTTTGGGCGTGAGCATCATCGGCGTTCGGTTGTCCTTACTCGATGCCTCCACCAATGCCGCCATCCATCAAGCGCTGTATACCAGCCTGGAACAGGGCAAACTGTCCCCGATCGTTTCTCTGGAAATTCCGCTTGCAGACGCGCCCCGCGCCCATCGCGAAATTGAGAAATCGGGAACCGTCGGCAGGATCTGCTTGATTCCATAGGGTGAGCGGTGGAAACGATGCTAAACACCAGTGGCAGTCAACGTAACAGCCTGATTTATGGTGTGATGGCATAAAGTTCCAGCGCCTTTGCCTTCGCAGCCTGATTGATCGCCTCATTCACCTGTGCCAACGGAAACGCATTCACCGTCATGACATCCAACGGGATCAGACCAGCCACAATCATGCCGATAATCTCGGCTGGTGCACTGCGTGGAAACATGAAATTGCCGCGGATAGTGAGCCGTCTACTCAAAATATCCAGGTAATTCAGGGGTAACGTCGCAAATACACCCCCGTTGAATACGACTGTTCCGCCCAATCGAACCGCATTGATGCCGGCGATCGTCAACTCAGATGTTGACAATAACCCCAAAGAGCCAAGGTATAAATCCAGGCAACGGTCTACTGCGTCTGGATGAACAACTAATGTTCCTGGCGTCTGACGGCTACCGCACGATCGCCCATCACAGTCTTGGATGGTATCCGTGCCGGTGTCGCCAGCAATTGTTTGCCAGCGATCGTTCTCCGTTTTACAAAGACCTCAGCGAATCATTTTGGGTGCCAACCGACCAGAAGCAACGGTTTCATAGGGACTGCTTCTGATTACACTGAAAAGGGTAATCCTCAGGCGTTAATGCATGCTGGTGAATCGTTTTTTTGCGTTGTTGTGCGTGCTGTTGCTCTGGTGTTGGGCACTTCCAGCGCAGGCACAGGCTACAGTAGGAGCCAAATACTCCTCTCAATATGCGCCGCCGCCGTCCTATAGTAACGCTGAACTGGCAGGCAAAGATTTTGCTGGACAGTCGCTGCGGGTAGCAGAATTTTCCAACGCCAATCTCAATCGGGCGAATTTTGCCAATGCTGATCTTGCAGGAGCAGTATTTAGTGCTTCAACGATGACCGAAACCAACCTGCAAGGGGCTGATCTCACCCAGGCCATGCTGGATCAAGTGAAGCTATCGCGGGTTGATTTGAGTGATGCGGTGCTCGTCAATGCCATGATGCTACGAACCGTGTTTGATGACGTGAAGATTACTGGAGCCGATTTTAGCGACGCCATTTTGGATCGGGTGCAAATTCGCGAGTTGTGTCAATCTGCCAGCGGTACAAACCCAAAAACAGGGGTCAATACACGCGACTCATTAGGCTGTCGGTGATGGCATCTATCGACCTGGCTCACGTTTTGCAAGCCTGATGGCTGCACTGCTCACTCCTCCGTGAAGGCAATTTAACGGCTGTACCAGATCGATTCGATCGCCGCGGCTACCGCTGCTCCCTGCTCTGTTGCCTCTAGCAAGACAGTGACATGGCCGAGTTTGCGCCCAGGCCGCGCTTCAACCTTGTTGTACCAGTGCACATGGGCATTGGGGATTGCGGCTATCCGCTGGCGCTTCTCCTGATAATCATGTTGGGAATGCTCGTATCCCAGCAGGTTCACCATGACAGCGGCTGGCGATCGCATCGTGGGGTCGCCCAATGGTAAACCGGCAACGGCCCGTAGCTGCTGCTCAAACTGTGATGTCTCGCAGGCATCCAGCGTAAAATGACCGGAATTGTGGGTACGGGGCGCAATTTCATTGACCAGAACCGTACCGTCAGCCGTCAGAAACAGCTCAATACCAAACACGCCCACGACTTGCAGACTGGTGAGCAACGTGTTTGCGATTTCCTTGACTACTGTGGCGATCGCGGGACTGACCATCGCTGGTGCAAACACGCGACGACAGACCTGGTTTTCTTGCTGCGTTTCCACAATGGGGTACACGATTACTTCTCCTGTAACCGAGCGGGCAGCGATCGCGGCCAGTTCTCGCTCAAATGGCACAAATGCTTCTTGCAGCAGCGCCTGATTTCCAAGTGTTGGCAGCAGGCTGTCCAGCTCCGATGCTGTCTGAATAATGAACGTTCCCTGCCCGTCATATCCGTGCCGTCGCGTTTTCAGCACGATCGGAAATGTGGGTTGGATGGAATCTGGTTGTTCTGCGATCGCAGTCGGGTTGCTGTGAGGGGCGAGGGCGGCAAACGGGGGGACGGGCAACCCCAAGTCCTGCAAGTAGCGCCGCTGGTGATATTTATCTAGCAGTGGCTTCAGCGACTCCAGACTGGGCCGGAAGCAGATACCTTGATTTTCCAGGAGCGACAGCGCCTCCAGATTGACAAACTCATTTTCAAACGTGATGACATCGCATTGAGCCGCCAGCTGAGCTGTTGCTGTCGCATCATCGATCGCGGCCACAATCGTGTCAGCCGCAATACTGACTGCCGGATCATCACGCGATGGCGTTTGCACCACTAGCTCAATGCCCAGCTTGGTCGCCGCCCCTGCCATCATCCAGGCAAGCTGTCCCCCACCAATGACCCCTACACGCTTCATCATCACAACTTGCTCCCCCTCGATCGCCAGTTCTCACAACCCTCGAACATATCGCACTTCTATAGCCGTCACCCGATCCAGTGTGGCAGAGGCGAGTCAAACCGCCGACCCAGACGGAGTGTTGCCGTTACTTGCGCTGTCCATAGCGTTCTGACCAAAGCTATAGTATGCCAAACGCTTGACACACTGCTGCATAGAGAGGGGCGATGGCGATCGACCAGACTGGATTATCGCCGTCGAAAATGGAAGCGGCGTGGGGGCAGCGAGTGCTGCTTCATGCTTGGCTCGATCGCTCAGCACACTTTTTATGGCCTACTTTTTTTATGGCCTACTTTGGCGGCGCAACCATAATCCACCCGCGCGCCTTCAAAAACTGCATTGTTGTCAGCCCTTTTGACCGCAGGTTGTCTGCGCCTGTCTCTGGTTGTCTTAAAGCCGGGAACTGCGTGTAGGGTTGCCAGTGCAGAGACGATCGCGGCTTTAGCCAGAGAATCAGTGGGTCGTCCGGAGACGCATTGAGCGGGGGCATCCAGGTCATTTCACCACCACCTGCAGCCGCAAGGAACTGTTGCATAATCTCCTCGCAGAAAGTTTCAGACTATACCTGCTAACAATAGCGATTTGATCCCCATCGATTTGCAAACTGTAGCCATTCTTGACCGAGTAGAACACGTCTTCATCGACACGGGGGCAGACGTGGGAGGACAGCCAGCAGGAACCACTCATGCCGAAAGCAGCCTGAGCATTTCCATCACGGGTCAGGCTATGCCAGTCCGTGCTGCAAACGTCCGACGGACTTATCAC
>JAJPKC010000668.1 GCA_021323955.1 Oscillatoriales cyanobacterium Centralia_MAG_596
AACCGGCACGTTCTCGGCTTTGGCAACGGTATCAATCAAGCGGTTAATTGCTTCAACCCGCGGAATGGGGCCTGCAAGCTCTGGATTTTTGCTCGCGGCCAGTGTGGAATAGAAGGCGGGAAGGAGCACAATTTTAGTCGCTCCGAGTTGACGGGTGAGGTCGATCGCCGTTTGCAGATTTTGGCTAAAGCGATCGTCTGCGATCGTGTACCAGGCATCATTAGTCCCAATGGCGATCACGGCCTGCTGACATTTCACATTTTGGGCCACCAGGCGTTGGAGTTGTGCCACCAGCGAAACACTGCTCATACCACCCAGGGCGAAGTTGGCTGTCTTTGGCTCCAGGCTACTGAGCAACTGTGCCGAAATGGAATCACCAAATAAACAGGCCTGATATTGCTTGTTGTGCCCGACCGTTGCCTGATAGTCAACCAGGGTTTGCCAGAGAGGAATGTCTGGCAGTGTGTCATTGGGTGGCTTGGCGCTGACCGCATCAACGACGCTGAGCGCATCGGGTAGATTGAGTGCGAGCTGTCGATCGGGATACGCGTCGAGAAAGCTGAGCACGCTCAACCCTTCGGGCTTAATGCCCAGAACTGCCGCTGCTCGCAATGCCTGTACACCCGCGCGATCGCCGTCAACAATCGCCTTTGACAACTGAGAAAGCAATTTAACCCCTGTAGGCGCATTGAGCACGTGGTCGAGCGATACCAGGTCAACCGGGAGGTTGATCTGGAGCAGTTGCCGCAATGCTTGCTGCTGCTCGCGATTGGTAAACCGCAAGAAGCCGCCTAACGAGGAGGATACACGTCCCGTTTTGGCGTAGTCCTCCAGGTCAACGACCGGGAGTGACTGTTCAAACAGCCCATAACGGACGGAAATTTTTTCTGCTGCAAAGCTGGGCGACGCGATCAAGCACGCCAGAGCCAGCACAAAACCACTGATGATTAACCGATAGCCGTGACGGTGCATAGGGCCGAGAAAAACACTTACTCAACGGTACAACTTTGTTCACTATAATCTTGCCCGTTGTGATGCAAAAGATCCCCGACTGAACCATTTTCAGTTCGCGTCCAGCCCAGTCGTTCCAGATGGGGCTGTTGACCACAAATGACGGCCTTGCGATCGACACAAAAAATAACCAGGTGATTAAGGTTTGCTTGAATAACGTAGCCAACAAACTGCACACCCGCGCGATCGCACATTACAGCTTGTCCAACTTTCCAGGTCATAGGCTCACCTTGCTTTCGTTAGCGCAAGAATATCGCGTCAGACGCTGCGATCGCTTCCTGCCAAGGCGTTAGATTGCCTCCCCCAATGCGATGACCCAGATGGAGGAGCAGCCATTGACGCCCCTGAACGGCTAATGTCGGAACGGTCACCCAGTTTGATTTAGGGTCAGCGGCAATTGCACCGTAAAGGTTGTCCACCCCTGAGTGCTGGAGGCTTCGATCGTGCCCTGGAGCTGTTCCACCAGCCGCTTCACTAATGCCAGACCTAACCCCGTACCCCGATGCTGCCAGGGATTGCTGTTAGGAATGCGATAGAACTTGTCGAACACACGCTCCAGTTCAGCAGCAGCGATTTCGACCCCCGAGTTACTGACGCTAATTTGCATGATCGATGGGTCGATCGCCTGTACCGACACAATGATGGTTTCATTCGCGGGGGTATACTTGCAGGCGTTGTGCAGCAGTTCGTTGAGAATCCGTTCCAGATAGGAATAGTCGGTCGTCAAGCTTGGTAAAGGAGCGGCAACGCGCGTCTCTAGCCGCTGCTGCTGACTGCGAACGCGTTCACCAAAGGGCACCACCAGTTGGGCGATCCAGATCGGCAAATCCACCGTGCTGAGATGCAGCGGTTCAGTCTGACGCTCCAGGCGCGAGAGGTCGAGTAAATCATCAATCAGCGTCGTTTCACGCTGGCATTCCTCACGCAGCACCTGGAAGTAGCGGGTGGCTCGCTGAAACGATGAGGGCTGCAAAACGAGCGATGATGGGTCATGTTCATCGCGCGGTCGCCCGTCTTCAGTCTGGCAAAGCACCACTTCCAGCATTTGGATTGCCATACGAATGCTGGCCATTGGCGTTCGCAGTTCGTGGGAAACCGTACTCACAAAATCATCTTTGAGCCGATTAAGTCGCTCCAGTTCTGCAACCTGTGCCTGCACCGCCTGATAAAGACGAGACTGCCGCAGCGCGATCGCGCACTGGTTGGCCACCTGCTGAACGAGACGAACTTCCTGATCGGAAAAGATATAGTCGGCGCGGTTAACCAACCGCAAATCACCCAGCACACCCTGGTTATCAAAGATTGGACAGGCTAATCTGACCGTCCGATCCCGATCAGAGCGCAAATCAAGGCTGCAATACTGAAAAAACTGGCTGTCTAATAGCTGTTGATAGACTTCGGCAAAGCGTGCCATTGGGATAAACCGATTCTGCAGTGACAGCGCCGTTGTGTATTCATAGCGAACATTCACCGTCTGTTGCGCCAGGTCATACACCGCCACGCTACAGGTACTCACCCCCAGAGTACGGGCCAGTTCTTCCACCACCGCTCGCAAAATTTGGTCTTCGTCCAGGCTATCCCGCACGCGATCTGTGATGCGCTTGAGGGTCGCTTCAAAGCTGAATGCTTGCTGGAGTAAGGTTGTGCGATCCTGCACCTGTTCTTCCAGGCGCGTATTGAGCTGTTGCACCTGCTGATAGAGCTGGGATTGCTGAATGGCGATCGCCAGCTGATCCCCAACCGCGCGAGTTAAGTCAATTTGCCAATCCTGCCAGACAAACGGTTCTGGCCCCCGGATGAGTGTGATGTTGCCCCAAACGGCACCACTCACCTGAAGCGGCACAAGCAGCCACGCTCCCGGAAACGTCTGGGCCAGGATCTGGGTCAACTCATTGGCCACCGTACTGGCATCGTCTAACCGTACAACCTCCAGCTGTTTTAACTGCGCCATGATGGGATTTCCCTCATCGGGGAGTTCCAACCCAACCACATCCAACCCAACGGGTGCCACAGCCGGACTTTGGCAGTAGCTTGCCAGATAGAGCCAGACACCTTGTTCGGGCAAATACTGCAAAATATTGGCTTGTTCCACCTGGAGTAAGCGACCCATTTCGCGAACAGCCGTTTCAAAAATGGTCTGGAGATCCAGCGAATTGCGAATCGCCTGGATCACCTGACTGAGCGCCTGTTCTCGCTGAGCCTGCTGCTGTGTTTGTTGATAGAGCTGACTTTGGTGAATGGCGATCGCCACCTGAGCCGAAAGATTTTTGAGCAAATCAATCTCTGTTTCCTGCCATCGACGGGGTGCAGCACAGTGCTGTACGGCCAGGAGTCCCCACAGGCAATCGGTGATCTGCCCGCGTTCGGACAGGGGTGATTGGGGCGAGGGAAGCAAAATGGGAATGATGAGATTGGCGCGAACCTGAAACTGCGTCAGCAACTCGACATAACAGTCTGCCAGTCCAGCATTGTGAATATCGGGGGTATTACTCACGCTGCCCTGACTGTAAGGCCGGAGGCAGGACTCCCGCATCAGACAAGGATCAAAAATCGGTCGCCCCAGCATCGGCGTCCAGCCATCACCCACCGACTCCACGATGACAAAACCGCGCCAGTCGGTTTCAAAGCGGTATATCACAACGCGATCGGTCTGGAGCAAATGACGCACTTCTGTAACAGCGGTGTTGAGAATTTCGTCCAGATTGAGCGATTGCCGAACCCGCTGGGCGATCGCGACCAGCAAACGCTCCCGTTCTGCCTGCTGCCGCAAGACAGTTTCTGTTTGTTTGTATTCCGTGATATCGCGACTCACGCAGAGCAAAAACTCAACCGTGCCGTCCTGTGCAAACTCTGGCACAACGCGTGACTGATAGAATGTCGAGCGATCGAACTCCTCCTGTTGAAACTCAAGAATCTGCTCTTGCCCAGTATTCAGCACTGTTTGCAGAGTTGTATGCCATAGGGCTACGAGATCCGCTGCGAGGCCCATTTCAGCGTGGGTTCGCCCAATAAAAGCCTGGGCCGTAATACCTGTCGCCGCCTCCACTGCCGGATTGACATAGACATAACGAAACTCCCGATCGAAGCGAGTCACCATATCCGGTGAGTTTTCCGCCAGGGCGCGAAATTCTTCCTGCCGCCGATGCAACAGTGCTTCAGCCCGTCGTCGCTGCGTCACATCCTGAAAGATCAGAACGCCGCCGGTAATTTCGCCTTTCTCATTGCGAATGGGTGCTGCTGTGTCCCCGATCGCGCGCTCTAGACCATCCTTAGTGCGGAGCAGGCAGTCGTCAGACAAACTGACCGTCCTGCCGTTTTGAATTGCCTGTAGCAACGGATTGGCGATCGCCTCGCGGGTTTCGGCATGAATTAACCGCAGGACTTGTTCAGCAGAAGCACCTAACGCCTCCGAGGGCTGCCATCCCGTTAAATGGGCTGCCACCGTATTGATAAATGTAATGCGGCCCGTTTGATCGGTCACGATCGTGCCATCGCCAATGCTGGCCAGAATGGTGGCCAACCATCGTTCCGTCTGCTCAAGCTGTTGTTCCAGGTGATAACGCCGCAGCGCAATGTTGATTGTTGTGTGTAACCCGACCGCACTGAAGGGCTTAACAAGATAGCCAAACGGCTCTGTGGCTACTGCCCGTTGTAGAGTCTGGTCTTCTGCATTCGCCGTGATGTAGATAATCGGAATTGCCAACTGTTCATGGATCTGAGTCGCCGCGGCGATACCATCTAATCCTCCCTCCAAAGAAATATCCATCAACACCAGATCCGGTTGCGCCGATGCTGCCGTCTGCACAGCTTCCACACCAGACGTTACGCTCGCCACAACAGTATGTTCAGAATTTGCGAGAAACTCCTGGATCAACAAGGCAGAAACAATCTCATCTTCAACAACCAAAATTCTTGCCATACGTAAGGCGACTGTTCCTGGCAGACTGAGCAAATTGT
>JAJPKC010000210.1 GCA_021323955.1 Oscillatoriales cyanobacterium Centralia_MAG_596
ATCATCTGGAAGTCGTATTCTGGTTGCCCAGCCCCATCGGCATTGGTGCGGTTGTGATTATTCTCTTCGTTGTGATCGGCCGCTATGTGAAATATCCGCGATCGATTGCGGCACCCGACCACCGCACGGCTCTCTAGCGGTCAGTGAGTGCGATGAGGAAGACCTGATCAACTGCCTGCCAGGTTTAGATACTGTCTCACACGTGAACTTAAGATGGGTCACCTTATGGCAAGTTGAGTTGTACACTTCTGCTAGAAAACCGTTGCTGCGGGTTTTGCGATGCGCCGTTCAGACAAACTCCAACGCCTATTGATATTCGGTCTGAGCGGCCCCATCGTAGCTCTGAACGTCTGGCTGCTGACTCAGGTTTATCGCTACTTTGAACATCTGATTACGCTGCTGGCGATCGCGGCGATCTTGGCGTTCTTGCTCAACTACTCGGTTCAGTTTTTTGAGCGCGCCCGCATGACCAGAGCGCAGGCCGTGATCATTGTGCTGCTCACCACGATCACCGTGTTAATGATTCTGGGCGTGACGCTGGTGCCCCTCCTGATCCAGCAGACAACCCAACTGCTGGAGCGCATTCCAGCATGGCTGGAAGCCAGCCGTGAAAATCTACAGTTGTTTGATAATTGGGCCAAAGCCCGCAACCTCTCGCTTGATTTGCAGGGCATTACGGGACGGATTAACGCTCAGATTGAAAGCCAGCTTCAAACGCTGGCGGCACAGGCACTCAGCGTAGCGCTCGGTACGGTGGGGGGGCTGATTGATAGCTTTCTGGTACTGGTGCTGGCGTTTTACATGCTGCTCTATGGCGATCGCCTCTGGAATGGGTTGATTCATCTGCTACCACCCCATATCGGCATTCCGCTTGGCGTATCCCTGCGGCTAAACTTCCAAAACTTTTTCATCAGTCAACTGCTGCTGGCCATTTTCATGACAGCCGTGTTGATTCCCATTTTTCTGGCGCTGAAAGTGCCGTTTGCGCTTCTGTTTGCGCTCCTTATTGGCGTTGCCGAACTGATCCCATTCATTGGCGCAACGCTGGGCATTGGGCTGGTCACGCTGTTGCTCATGCTGCAAGATTTTGGACTGGCGATCTGGGCCGGTGGCTCAGCGACCCTAATGCAGCAGATCCGTGATAACGTCCTTGCACCCCGCATGATGGGCAACTTTACGGGACTTAACCCCATCGTGATTTTAATTGCACTCCTCATTGGGCTACAGGTGGCCGGATTTCTGGGTGTCATTGTTGCCGTCCCGATCGCGGGTACGATCAAGGGCACGTTGGACGCAATGTACAGCCGCAATCGCACGTCTGTTGTGCCTGCCGAAGTCATGCCGCGGGGCAGACGGCGACGGGATTAACGCGCACGGCAAACATCAAAACAAGTGATCAACATGCAACATTTTTCCCGTCGTCTGCTACAAATTTGATTAGTCGTCTGGACGTAAGCGACTGGGAACAGTTACGCTCTAACTGGCATCAAGGTCATAGATTTTCGACCATAGACTGTAGACCGTAGAATTGAAGCGGCTTCAGCCTTCTAAGCTTGCTTCCCCAGGAGTCCACAGTCCGCAGTCTTCCGTCCATTGGCCATCGTCCACTTTTAGGCAGAGCGAGATATCTGCAAGCGTAGGAAGTTAATATGCGACAAATTAACTTTGTAATTATTTTCGTCATTTGTTTGGCGCTGGTCCTGTTCGGTATCGAAAATACCGATCCCGCCGTGATTCGGATTGTCCAGGGTCTTGAGCTACAGGCTCCCCTTTCGGTCGAACTGATCCTGGCAATGGGCATTGGTGCCGTTCTAGCCTGGGTCTTTAGCGTTTGGACTCAGCTACAGCGGGCGATCGACACCAGTAAGGATTTGCGCGTGAGAGACGTTCGGATCCAGGAACTGGAAGAGAATGTCGAGCGCTACAAAGCTGAAATTGAGGAGCAGCAGCGCCTCCTCCCCGCTGCGAAGTCACGCCAAGACGCCACTCAAGACGCTGAAACGGGCGTTTATGCTCAGTAAAGGCGGCTTGAACGGCTGCGTTGCAAGTGAGGCCTACAGTTTCAGGGGTGAGTAACCCGGCCTTTTCTGCGTTTACCTCAATCCGCACCAGCCCTCACGTTAACCGCTCGTCCCCATCGCTGTGAGTTAGCATACGGGAAATGACCCTTTCCGATTTGATCACTCCGCTTAGCCCTTGGAGTCTTTGGGTACCGTTGCTGCTGCTGGTATTCATTCTGCTGGCGGCAGCCTGGTTCGCTCGACTTCCAACTCGGTAGGCCCTTCTGCTCATGGCTCTTTCTCTCGCACAGGACGCGATCGCCTTCCTCATTGACCTGGCAGAACGAGGAGAAATTGACCCGTGGGATGTCAAGGTGATCGAGGTCATCGATCGGTTCTTGAGCGAGTTAGCACCGCTGCACCAGGGACGTGAACCCTATGAAGCAACCTTGTCCCAGTCAGGGCAGGCCTTTCTCTATGCGTCAATGCTGGTGCTGTTGAAGGCCGATAGCCTGTCTCAGCCTGACACCACCGCACTTGCTACCGAGTCGGACGATGTTGGTGAGTTGCTCGACCTGGATGGTTCCGGTGTGGCGCTACCGCTCAATCTGGAGCGACAGATCCGAAGGCGCGCCGTTGCACCGCCACCCCAACGGCGGCGAGTTACCCTCAAGGAACTGATTGACCAGCTCCGAACGATTGCGACCGCACTGGAAGACAAAACGCCCCGTTCACGCCTGCGGCGTCCCCGCCCGCAATCACGCAGTCAGGCTGTCCGTGCCATCGCCCAACTGGCGCATCAGGAAAACTTATCTGAAATGGCCGTGGCGCTGGAGCAGTTTTTTACCGACAACTGGGACACGATCGCTAAAGGCGATAACTGGCTTGATTTTGATCTACTGCTGGAGCTGTGGGCTCAGGCCAGCACCTACAAGACAGGTATTCCCCACGATCCTCACGCTGGCAATTCAACCCACGATCGCGTGGGTGTGTTCTGGGCGTTGCTCTTGCTGTCTGCCCAGTCCAAGGTCGAACTGAACCAGGAAGAGTTTTATCAAGATCTCAAAATTCAACTCATTGCCGACCAATCGCTGTCTGAACTCACAGATTGGTCGGCGCGTGCGGCACCCGATTAAGTTTGTTAACATGCTGGTGGCGTGCTGCCGTAGTATCCTCAGCGTTGCCTTCTGTCCTATCATCGTGCGCGAAATTATGAAACAAACCGTATTTTTATAGATGTGATGAAGGGTTCATCTAGTTTCAATAGGGATTGGCGAAAGTCGCCCGTTCTGCTTTGACTCGTCCTGGAAATCGCTTAGCATCGGCATGAAGTTCCTTGAGGGAACGTTCCGTATACGCATTAGGCGTAACTGACCAAAATTCCAAAATTATCGTGCGAAGGTTTGGGGAGACGAATTATCTATGAAAGCCATGATTCTGGCAGCGGGTAAGGGAACGCGTGTACGGCCAATTACCTACACCATTCCAAAGCCAATGATTCCCATTTTGCAGAAACCAGTGATGGAATTTCTGCTGGAACTGCTGCGACAGCATGGGTTCGACGAAATCATGGTTAACGTCAGCCACCTGGCCAGTGAGATCGAAAGCTATTTTCGAGACGGGCAGCACTTTGGCGTCCAGATCGCATACTCCTTTGAGGGGCGGATTGTGGATGGTGAACTGGTGGGTGAGGCGATCGGCTCTGCGGGGGGAATGCGCCGGATCCAGGACTTTTCGCCGTTCTTCGACGATACCTTCGTCGTACTCTGCGGCGATGCGTTGATTGACCTCGATCTGACGGCAGCCGTAAAGTGGCACCGTGAAAAGGGCTCGATCGCCACCATTGTGATGAAGACCGTACCCCAGGAAGAGGTATCCAGCTACGGTGTTGTCGTGACGGATGACGACGGCAGGATTAAAGCATTTCAGGAAAAGCCTGCGGTTGAAGAAGCCCTCAGTAACTGCATCAATACGGGGATTTATATTTTTGAACCCGAAATTTTTGACTACATTCCTTCGGGCGTCGAGTACGACATTGGGGGCGAACTGTTCCCGAAACTGGTTGAAAAAGGTGCGCCATTCTACGGTGTCCCGATGGAGTTTGAGTGGGTAGACATTGGTAAAACTCCCGACTACTGGCGTGCCATTCGTAGCGTGCTGAATGGTGAGATCAAAAACGTCAGCATCCCCGGCAAGCAGGTGGCACCGGGTATTTACACAGGCTTAAACGTGTCGGTCAACTGGGACAAAGTAGACATTCAAGGGCCCGTGTATATCGGCGGCATGACCCACATTGAGGACGGAGCCAAAATTATTGGCCCGACAATGATTGGGCCAAACTGCTGGATTTGCAGCGGCGCAACCGTTGACAACAGCGTGATCTTCGAATATGCCCGCCTCGGCCCGGGGGTGCGGTTGGTCGATAAGCTTGTGTTCGGTCGCTACTGTGTAGACAAAACGGGTGCCACGATCGACGTGCAGGCGGCCTCGCTTGATTGGTTGATCACCGACGCTCGCCAGGTATTGCCGTCCCATCCGCCCGCTGAACGACAGGCGATCGCTGAACTGCTCAATGCCGACATTAAAACGATCGGGGTTTGATACTTGCCTGCGATAGAGACGTGAACGCTCGCGTCTCTACACAGCCTGTTTCGTCGCCAGTTCCTTTAAATTAGCGGGCGCGATCGCGCCGTATTCCGTAATGATGGCGCTAATGAGTGCCGCGGGTGTGACATCAAACGCGGGGTTGTAGAATTCTGCACCGGCGGGACAGAGAACCGTCTCGCCAACGGTATGGATTTCGCTGGGATGGCGCTCTTCAATCGGGATCTGGCTCCCGTCCGCGATCGCAAAGTCGATGGTAGACAGCGGTGCCGCAACAAAAAACGGAATATTGTGTGCCTTTGCAACTAACGCCACGCTATAAGTGCCGATCTTGTTTGCAGTATCGCCATTCGCCGCAATGCGATCGGCCCCCACGACGACGGCATCAATCATGCCGCGCTGCATACAGTGGGCAGCCATGTTGTCTGTGATGACTGTCACCGGAATTCCTTCTTGAACGCACTCCCAGGCGGTCAGTTTGGCACCCTGGAGCCGTGGACGGGTTTCATCGGCATACACTCGCTCCAGGCGACCCTCACGCCACGCTGATCGCACCACGCCCAGTGCCGTGCCATATCCAGCCGTTGCCAACGCCCCAGCATTACAATGGGTCAGGATACGCAGTTTGGCAGGACTGGCCGGCAGTGCTTGCAGCCCATAATCCCCAATCTGGTGACAGGTTTGGATGTCATCCGCGTTGATCGCCTGCGCCGTTTCCAGGAGCTTTTGCTTCAGGTAATCAACGCTGCCAAGGGTTTGATGGGCCGTCTTGACCATCCGATCGATCGCCCAAAACAGATTGACTGCTGTTGGGCGAGTCGCCCGCAGACGTTGCGCAACTGGCTCTAGCTGAGCCAGAAATTCACTGCGATCGGTCGTTTGAATAGCGCGCGCGCCCAGATACATGCCATAGGCGGCAGCCACACCGATCGCGGGAGCACCCCGCACAATCATCGTCTCGATCGCCCAGGC
>JAJPKC010000578.1 GCA_021323955.1 Oscillatoriales cyanobacterium Centralia_MAG_596
CGCGCCCATCCAGGCAACCCGGGAGTCCGAGGTCTTAGCGGCCTTGGATGCATGTTTAAATGAGCATAGCGGCGAGTATGTGCGGCTGATTGGGATCGATCCCGATGCGAAGAAGCGAGTCCTGGAAGCGATTATTCAGCGTCCGGGCGATAAGACCGTTGGCGCGGCACCACCCAGCTATGCAAGCCAGAAAGCCAGCTTTAGTTCAGAGGTGGCCGGACATGGATCGCAGAACGGCGGTTTAAGTCAGGATGCGATCGTGCAGGTGCGGGAACTGATTGCGCGCGGTTACCAGATCGGGATTGAACATGCCGATAAGCGCCGCTTCCAGACCAGTTCCTGGCATAGCGCCGGACCTATTAATGCCCGTCGTGAAGCCGATGTGTTTGCGGCGCTTGAAGCGGTCATTGCCGATCATAGCAACGAGTACGTGCGGCTGATTGGAATCGATCGCGAGGCCAAGCGCCGTGTTGTTGAGACGATTGTTCACCGTCCCGGCAGCCCACCGCCGACACCGGGTCAGTATGCCAGCAGCACCTATAGCAACGATACAAGTGCGAGTAATGGTACGGGGGGATCAAGCACGGGGCTGGGTTCAGATGTCGTGACGCAGGTGCGTCAACTGCTCGCTCAAGGACACCAGCTCGGGATTGAATATGCGGATAAACGCCGCTTTCAGACGAGCTCCTGGCACAGTGCGGGACCAATCAACGCACGGCGTGAGGCCGATGTGCTGGCGGCGCTTGCAGGGGCGATCGCAGACCACAGCAATGAGTATGTCCGTCTGATCGGGATCGATCGCGAGGCCAAACGGCGGATTGCAGAAACCATTGTTCACCGTCCCGGCAGCAAGCCGGCCTCCTCGGGTCAATCGGCAAGCAGTAGTTACAGTGGCAGCAGCACACCGAGTAGTGGGACTGGTTCCAGTAATGGATCGAGTCCGTCTGCGAGTACTCGCTTAAGCTCAGATGTTGTATCGCAAGTGCGTCAGTTGCTTGCACAGGGGCACCAGATCAGCACCGAGTATGCCGATGAACGTCGGTTTAAGACCAGTTCCTGGCAGAATGGTGGCGTGATCCACGCCAACCGTGAAGCCGATGTGCTGGCTGCTCTGGAGGCGACAATCTCAGAGCACAGCCGCGCCTATGTCCGCCTTGTTGGGGTCGATCCCAACGCCAAACGGCGGGTACTTGAGACAACAATCCAACGGCCCAGCAAGTGATTGAGTGGTTTGCTGTTGGGTTTTAGTAACGAAACAGCTAGAACCCAAATGACTAGAACCCAACAGTGAACTACTGCCTGCTGTCCAGTCTCTAGAGGGGATTCTGATTTCATGCAAGTGCCATCGCTACAACCGATTAGTACTTCTCACTTCTGTGTTAGTGGCGATGTCACGATTCATCCAACCGCTACGATCGCGGCTGGCGTATTGCTTCAAGCCGATCCAGACGGTCGGATCATTGTGGGCGCAGGGGTCTGTCTTGGCATGGGAACGGTGCTGCACGCGCACCAGGGAGTACTTGAGGTCGAGGCCGAGGTGACGGTCGGTACGAGTGTTTTGATTGTTGGTAGCGGTAAGATTGGTGCTAACGCTTGCATCGGTTCGGCTTCAACGATCTGGAATCAGTCTGTTGAACGGGGTACGGTGGTTCCGCCACTGTCGCTTCTAGGGATGCCCGATCGTCAAGCTGACGCCGTAAAGCATCCAGACAGCACGAAGCATCCAGACAGCACGAAGCATCCAGATGACACGAAGCGCCCCGTGGTTGAATCGGAAGCTGAACCTTCCTCCGCTCCAGCCTCTTCTGGTCTGACTGTTGCCGCCGGGTCTTTGAACGGTGTCTCACCAGCCTCACAGAACGGTGCAACGGTGCCAGCGCCTCCTGCTAACCAGCCAACGGCTGAAATTCAGTTAAGTTTCAGTACACCGGTTTATGGTCAGGCCAGTCTTAATCGGCTGCTATCCACCCTATTACCGCATCGACACCTCTTTACCCCCGGTCAAGAGAATCTGAATCAGGACGACCAGAACCCACCCGATCCAACCAGTAGCGGATGATGTGTAACGAGGATACCCCTTGAATGACCCTGTAGGCGTTAAGGTTTAAGTTACGCGGTTTGCGTTTTAGATTCTGAGGTGGTAGAAACGGGTGAAACGGGGTAATTGGGATGCAACAATTGTAATTTTTGACTGCTGGCTGCTAGCCGCTGGCTTTTGACTCTAACCTTTTGCCTTATTCCTTAAGGCACCTCCTAATCCGAAATCCTAAATCTACAATTAAAGAGTCAGTATTGAGGTTCACGATGCAGGGAGGTAAATACGCCCCGGACGATTTTAGCGATAGCGCGCTGGGTTTAGTATCCACTCAAAGTTTTCCCGCCATCGTCGGTACGGCTGACATGATGCTGAAGTCAGCAGAGGTGGCGCTCGTTGGCTATGAAAAAATTGGCGGCGGTCACTGTACCGCAATCGTGCGGGGTGGCATTGCAGACGTTCGGTTGGCTGTTTCAGCAGGTGTCGAAACGGCAGAGCAATTTGGCCAACTGGTGTCTAGCCTGGTGATCGCGCGTCCGCTGCCAAATTTAGAAGCGGTTCTGCCGATCGGTAAACTCTTAGCTCAGTTCGCCCAGGGAAGTCGATCCAGTCGTTTGAGTAATCAGGCGATCGGGCTACTGGAAACCCGTGGATTTCCGGCTATGGTCGGCGCGGCAGATGTCATGCTGAAATCTGCTGACGTTCAGCTATCCGCGCACGAAACTATTGGTGCAGGGCTGTGTACCGTGATTATTCGCGGTGCGGTGGCAGATGTGGCGGTTGCGGTAGAAGCCGGTATGCGTGAAGCAGAGCGCATTGGCGAATTGACCGCTGTTATGGTCATCCCACGGCCACTGGATGATTTGGAACAAACGCTGCCGATCGCAAGCTGTTGGCTGGAGCAACCACAGCCGTTGCGGCTACCGCTAGCCATGAAAAAAGCGACCAAAGAACTGGCCGAGTCAACCAACCAGCGACAAACCCCGGCATCCCTGGAGCGGCAGTTTGATCCCCAGGAAGCCTCTGCGCCATTGGAGAAACCGCTTGACTTAGAGCGCTTTCCAGCACCGCCAGAGAAGTCCCTTGACCCACAAACCCTGTTCCCACCACCAGCGCAATCATTTGATGATCAAGCAGCAGTAGTGCTAGAGTCGTCTCCCGAAGCAGAGCCGTTAGCGAAACCGTTGGAACTGCCTTCTGAGCCGCAACCCGCGCCCCTGCTGGAGCAACCTTTAGAGCCGTTGCAACGGCCAATACCAGTAGAAGACCCCGTTGACCCGACGCCTTGAGCACGATCGCGTTGACGTCGGTGGCCTGCTAGCGGTTGTCCCTGGCGATGGTCGAAGCCTCAGAGTGGTGGACGATTAAAGGCTGGGAGCGATCGCAGGCTGAGCGGGTGGGTGACTGCGATCGCGGCTTGAGCATACGGCGGCAGCACTTTCAGTCATTAGATTTTCGATCGTTGAATTTTCGATCGTTGGATTTGGATTTTCAGTCATTGGATACAGAGGGTTTTCGCATCATCTAGTTTAAGATGACGGTCGTTCGTGGTTGTACGAACCAATCATCCGAGTTGCATACTCCAGCAAACCCAAAGTCACGACCGGTATTCGAGCATCAAGCGTGTCTATCGGAATGCATCTTTAAGCCATTGCAAGTGCCCGATCGACCTGGGGCGTGAAGATTGCTCTGGGTTGGCTAGTAGTTGGCTAGTAAATATGGAGCAGTCTACCTTACAGTTTCACCGTTTGGTAGCATGGCATAATTGCAGACCAGGCATTCCATGCCATTATCATGTTGACTGTGTTGTCAACTTCACCTGACTGCTCCAGCGCTCTACGGGTAATTACCTCAACCTTTGTGCTGTCCTCAAAATGGAATCTAATCAATCAACTAACCAGGCTCAAGAGCTTGATGGACATCAGCCAGCTGTGCTGGACAAAGAAACATCCCCTGCCAGCCCAACCGCCGATCAATCATCAACCGCTCGGTCGGCGATCGCGCCCAAGCCCTCAAATCAGCATCCGTATCGCAGACGGCTGATTGTTGGGGCAGTGGGGATCGGCTTGATTATGGCGGGCATTTTTGGCTACCGCTGGTGGCGCTATGCGGCCACTCATGCGGAAACTGACGATGCGTACGTCACGACCGATGTCCATCCCATCAATGCCCGTATCAACGGCACTGTCACAGCGGTTGCTGTCAACGATAACCAGCAGGTACAGCAGGGTGAGTTGTTGGTTAAGCTCGACCCGCGCGACTACGACGTTGCATTGCAGCAAGCGCAAGCGGCCTTGGCCTCATCCGAGCAGCAGGCACGCGTTGCCCAGGCTAACATTGGGGTCAATGCGACCAACGCCCAGGGGCTAACAACTCAGGCACAGGGGAATATTGATGCCGCAGCAGCCAGTGTTTCGACATCGCAAGCCGCTCTGGCAGAGGCGCAGGCGGGTGTGCCAGCCGCACAGGCACAATTGGCACAGGTAAAGGCGAGTCTGGTCAAGGCCCAGCTTGATTATCAACGCTACACGGCGCTTGTGCGCGAAGGTGCCGCATCACAAGAGCAGCTTGATGCAGCCAGAGCGACGTACGAATCGACGTTAGGGCAGTACAAAGCGCTTGCTGAGCAGATTAAACAGGCCCAGGCTCGAGTCGTTCAGGCTCAGAAAAACCTTGACAATGCCCAGGCCAAACTCAGCTCAACTCAGGGAGGATTGCAGCAGGCAGCGGCAACGAGCAAGCAAACCGAAGTGAACCGACGGCAGTATCAAGCGGCGCTAGCTAGTGTTGCCCAGGCAAAGGCTCAACTGAAAAATGCTGAGTTGCAGTTGTCATACACGTCGATCGTGGCACCGCTTCCAGGACGTATCGGCAACAAAACTGTACAGGTAGGGCAGCGGGTGCAGCCCGGACAAACCTTGATGTCCCTGGTGCAGCAGATCCCCTGGGTGATTGCAAACTTTAAGGAAACCCAACTGGAGAAGATGCAGCCAGGTCAAAACGTTGAAATTAAGATTGATGCGTTCCCGCACCATCTGTTTATGGGTAAAGTTGATAGCTTATCACCTGCGTCGGGCGCTAAGTTTGCACTGCTGCCTCCTGATAATGCTACCGGCAACTTTACCAAGATTGTGCAGCGTATCCCCGTCAAGATTGTGTTCAACGCCGATAGTATTAGGGGCTACGAATCCCGTATCACACCAGGCATGTCGGTTGTTGCAACGGTGGAAACGCCCTAATGACCAGGACACGTCTTGATCGCCCATCTGAGAATACGACCACCCCCCCTCGTTCGGCGGCTGAACGAACTGTTTCGTTTCGCGATTGGGTGGGTGTCATGGCGACCCTTTTGGGGGCGTTCATGGCGGTGCTAGATATCCAGGTCACCAATGCCTCACTCAACGATATCACGGGTGCCCTCAGCGCCACGATCGACGAAGGTTCCTGGATTTCTACAGGGTATCTGGTGGCTGAAATTGTGGTCATTCCCATGACGGGCTGGCTGTCGCAGGTGTTTTCAGTGCGGCGCTACCTGCTGGTCAACGCCACCCTGTTTCTGATGTTTTCGGTGGCGTGTGCATTCTCGCTCAACCTGCCGATGATGATTGCCTTTCGCGCCGGGCAGGGCTTTACCGGGGGTGTCTTGATACCGATGGCGTTCACTGTCATCTTAATGACATTGCCCCCGTCGAAACAGCCCATTGGTCTGGCATTGTTCTCAATTACGGCGACCTTTGCACCCTCCATCGGCCCTACGGTCGGCGGTTGGCTGACCGATAATTACGGGTGGGAGTACATTTTCTACCTCAATATCATTCCTGGCCTGCTGCTGATTGCTGGCGTCTGGTACGGCCTGCCTGCTCGCCCAATGCAGATCAATTTACTCCGCAATGGCGACTGGTGGGGCATTATCACGATGGCGATCGGGTTTGCCTCCTTTGAGTTTTTTGCCGATGAGGGCAACCGCAAAGACTGGTTTGGCTCAGTCGAAATTCAGCGAGCCGCGATCATTGCCGCCATTACCTTACCCCTCTTTGTCATTATTCAGCTCACCCGCAAAAACCCACTGCTCAATCTGCGCCTGATGTGGCAGCGCAATTTTGGCTTATCGATTATCGTTACGCTGGCGCTGGGGCTAGGGCTTTACGGCTCAACGTATATTCTGCCGCTCTACCTCGCGCAGGTACAGCACTACAACGCGATGCAAATTGGCCAGACCATTATGTGGGCAGGCATTCCGCAGCTTTTTATCACGCCTTTTGTGCCGAAACTGATGCAGCGGATCGATTTGCGGTTGCTGGTCGCGATCGGCATGACGTTGTTTGGCGTCAGTTGCTTTATGAATTCCCACATGTCGCATGATACGGGCATTGACCAGCTCATTCCGGCACAGATTGTGCGTGCCCTCGGCCAACCGCTGGTAATTACGCCATTGTCCAGTATTTCGACGGCTGGCATTCCGCCCAAGCAGATTGGGTCAGCATCCGCCATTTACAACATGTCACGCAACCTGGGTGGATCGGTCGGGATTGCGATTCTGGGTACGATCCAATCTCAGCGCGAACGGTTTCACTCCAATCGCCTGGTCGATTCTGTGTCTCTGTCAAACCCAATTACGCGCGATCGCATTGATCAGCTAACGCAGTACTTTACAACTGCTGGCAGTGATCCAGTCTCGGCACAAAACCAGGCGATCGCGCAGTTGGGCAACATCGTCCGTCGCGAAGCCAATGTGATGTCATTTAATGACTGCTTCTTCTTCATGGGGTGTGCCCTAATTGGTAGCGCTCTGCTGGTGTTGTTTCTTAAAAAAGCAAAACCTAGCGCTGGAGGAGGCGGTCACTAAGGCTGCTAAATATGCGATCACATTCGGGACAGTCGTGAAAGGCGGGTGGGCGCTCCATGGGTGGAATTTGGTATCCGCACGTCTGGCAAACTTTGGTAAACCGTGGTAATTTCCAGCCTGTGGTCACCAGCACAGCGACCTGGGTTAAAACACCGAGCGCAACAAGGGCAATCGCGACCGTCATGGTTTCTGGGGAGTGTAGAAGGTGTGTTACTACTATTAAACGGCTATTTTCCCTGGTGAGAGTGCGGCTTGATACAAAATGTTGCAGCGTTTGTGGGCGACAGCTAACAGTC
>JAJPKC010000702.1 GCA_021323955.1 Oscillatoriales cyanobacterium Centralia_MAG_596
CCACTGCAACACTGTGTCTGTTACCGTGCTGCTGAAGAAATTGAACGGGATAGTTCAGGATGAATGCTAGAAGTGCTGCCAGAATCACGATCGCCACCAGAGGTTGAAAGTACTGGAGCGTTTTGATCATTAGCCAAGCATTTAGAATGAGGATGGGAAATATCAGCACCATCAACCATTTTGGGCTGATGTGTTTTTGTACGGTTTTAAACACAGGTTTGCAAATTGGTTTTGCTGCGATCATTTTGATAGAGAGTGAAGGCTCATTTCTTGAATACCGCAGCAACTCAAGAGATGTGCTGCTCGTCGATTCCAGCGAATGTTATTTGTACGCTGACCCCTCATGTGTTAGATGCAACAGTTATTTGTTACATCTAAAGAAGTTGTTTGTTACATCTAAAAAAGAAGGATATTGTTATTTAGCACCCACCAGGTAGCTGGATGAGTTGCTGAAACAATTCCACACTGCTGGAATCTGGATGCTTCTACACCTTAGAAAGGGAACCTAAGGACTTTCTGAGGAAATCATAGTCATTCGCCAATGAAATTATTCGTAAAACTTTACATATTCTGAAACTTTAGAAGGATGAAAAATTGATCGCAGCCGGATAAAACGAAAGGTGCCTCAGTTACCTCTGAAATCTCTAACCTGGCGTATTCCTTTAGCTTAGGGATTTGCAAGACCCAATCTGCACGGTTCCGCGTATGAGACTTCTGATTATTGAAGATGATCAAGATACGGTAGCTGCCCTAGTCGGCTTTTTGTCAGCCCAACTGTTTACGATCGATGCAGCTCATAATGCCAAATCAGCACTGGCACTCGTTGAGACGAACCAGTATGACCTGATTGTGCTGGATGTAGTGCTGCCAGGATTGGATGGCATTAGCCTCTGTCGGCAACTGAGAACGGAGAATCAGCGTGTCCCCATTTTGCTACTGACCGCGAAGGATGATCCGGCAGACCGTGTAGCAGGCTTTGAGGCGGGAGCCGATGATTATGTCACCAAACCCTACGAGCGATCAGAACTACTTGCCCGAATTCGCGCGTTGTTACGACGAGGCGACACTGAGTTAACGGAGGTACTCTGCTGGGGCGAGTTGCAGCTTGACCCAAATCATTGTCAGGTAACTTACCAGAGTAAACCTCTACATCTCACGCCTAAGGAATACAAACTGTTGGAGTTATTCTTACGGCACCCACGTCGAATTTTTGATCGACAAACGCTGCTCGATCGCATTTGGTCGATTGATGAATGCCCAAGTGAAGAGGCAGTCACCACCCAGGTTCGTGGATTGCGGCGAAAGCTCCAAATGGCAGGGCTAACGTCTAATCCGATCGAAACCCTATATGGTTTGGGATATCGATTGAGATCATTGCCTGAGGAGCAGCAGGACGATGAAGAGATGAGAAAAGAAGGGAATGGCACTCTTCATTCCCAGTCTGACCATTTCCAGTCTGCCCCTTCTCAGACTGATAGTACTAGCGGTATGGATGCTGACTATACCGCAGCAGTAGCAACGATTCAGCAGATGTGGCAAGGGTTTCAGGAGCGATTGCAGGAACAACTCGCAACGCTGGAGCAGGCGATCGCCCACCTGACAACAAGCTCTCTCGACTCCAACCAGCGGCAGCACGCCCAAACCATTGCTCATCGGCTCATCGGCTCTTTGGGAGCATTTGGCATTCCACACGCAGCAGAGCTTGCCCGTCAGATCGAACGTGTTCTAAACGCCTCAACGGCTGTGTTGCAATCCGAGTCAGCGGTTCAACTCGCAACGCTGCTTCAGCAACTCCGGTGCCTTACCCAGCGATCGCCGATGTTTGCTGTGCCAAGTAGCGAAAGCGCGGGGACACGGAGACACGGAGACAGGGAGATAGAAGAGGACACGGAGACACGGAGGTGTGGGGATACGGGGAATCAAGAAGTACTCGCCGCGTCGCCACGTCCTCCCCTCACCGCGTCCCCTATGGTCTTGATGATCGACGATGACCCAAACATGCTTGAGCCAATGCAGGCAGAGGCTCCTAACTGGGCTGTTCATCTGGAAACGGCTAGCAACCTGATCAATGCCCGTGAGCGGCTGCAATCCCGTATGCCGAATGCGATCGTGCTGGATCTTACCTTTTCTAATACCACGGAAAGCGGGTTAACCCTACTGGCACAGCTTAAGCGTCAGTTCCCGACGATTCCGGTAGTGGTGCTGAGCGGGCAGGGTGATTTGGGCAAGCGCGTGGAAGTGGCTCGTCTGGGAGCGAATGCCTTTCTGCAAAAACCCGCGATGCCCTCTGAAGTGTTCCAGGTCGTCACTCAGCTTCTCAACCCGATCGAGGCGATCGCTGCCAAACTGCTGATTGTAGATGACGATTCAGTCTTATTAACACGGCTGCAAGCCAACCTGGAACCGAGAGGGTTTCAAGTAACGGCTTTAGCAGACCCAACTCTGTTCTGGCAATGCCTGGAAGTGACCTGCCCGGATCTACTGCTGCTGGATATCTCGATGCCCGGATTCAACGGTATTGAACTATGCCAGGTGGTCAAGAGCGATCCGCACTGGAGCCAGTTACCTGTGTTGTTTCTTTCCGCGCATGCCGATGCTAATACCCTCCATCAGGCATTAGCCGTAGGGGCAGATGATTATATTTTGAAGCCAGTTGTAGAAGCCGATTTGATTCAGCGAATTTTGAAACGACTGGGACAACTATCTGATTCATTCACCGTTGAAAAGAGCAGACCCTGAGGAGAAAACAAGTGATCTGAGAACGGCTGTATTCAGAATAGGAGCCATGCCATGACCAATGAACAGGCTGTGTTAGACCAACTGTTTGCAGGCGGCGGTGAAATGGGTGCGCTGATGCGAGCACGCTTCGCGCGTACCGAAGGTAACACCGACTGGTCGCAAACCTCGTTAGGCTTACCTGAGCATTGGTCACAAAGCTTAAAGACCGCTCTTCGCATTGTGCTGACATCGCGCCAACCGATGTTTATCTGGTGGGGCGAAGACTTGATTAACCTCTACAATGACGCCTACAGTTCTTTCCTCCAAAACAAACATCCGGCAGCCTTGGGGCTTCCCGCTTCCCGCGTCTGGCATGAAGTTTGGGATCAACTTAAACCTCGGATAGAATCGGCGATCCGCAAAAATGAGGGCACGTTTGACGAAGCGCTGTTGTTCATCATGTTGCGGAAAGGCTATCTAGAGGAAACCTATGTGACGTTCTCCTACAGCCCCATCCCCGATGATCATGGCGGCACAGGTGGTATTCTTTGCGCTTGTACGGACGAGACCCACCGCATTGTCGGTGAGCGTCAGTTAGCACTGTTGCAGGAACTGGCAGTCAGAACGGCAGATGCCCGTACTTTCGATGAAGTCTGCACTCTCAGTGCAAGCTGTCTGAAAACCAATCCTTATGATCTTCCCTTTGCGATGATTTATCTCATCGAGCCGGAGCAACAACAGATTGTTCTGGCAGGGACATCTAGTATTGAGCGAGACCA
>JAJPKC010000143.1 GCA_021323955.1 Oscillatoriales cyanobacterium Centralia_MAG_596
AAGCGATCGGGGTCGAAGCGATCGGGCATGGGGTATACATCAGACTGTTGGTGGGTCATCAGAATGGAGTACTGCAACAGCCAGCCGGCCGGGACGTGGTAGCCGTTGAACTCAAAGGGCTTGACCACGCCCCGGAACCCACCCGCGATCGGGGGATGCAAACGCTCAATTTCGTTCAAAATCTGGTCTAGATAAGGCATTTGGCCGAGTTGTTCCAGCGTGAGCGTGTCCTGAGCAAACGGATGTTGTTCTTCTCGGGCACGGTGCCAAACGTCTGGGTGGCGAGCCAGTTCCAGGCAGATCCAGGTGAGCATGGCGGTGGTGGTTTCATGTCCAGCGAACAATAGAAGCATCGCTTGCGCCCGAATCTCTTCCAGCGTCAGGCGGTTACCGTCTTCGTCCTGGGCCTGAATTAGTAAGCTCAACGCATCAGCCGTGGGGGTTTGCTGGCGCTGCTGGATGACGTGCGTGAGGTGTTCAAGGAGTTGATTGCGTGCGGCGATCGCCCGCCGCATTCCCAACCCAAATAGCCCATTGGTCAGTGTTGTAAACAGGCGACTGAGCCGTGCTGTATCGTCACCAGGGGGCGTTCCCAAAAAAATCTGACTGGCAATGTCAAAGGTCAACTGCTTGAATTCGTCGTACCAGATAAATTCTTGCTGGTGTTCCCACTTGGTCAGATAGTGCTGCGTGATGTTGTCCATCGTCGCCACATAACGCGCTAAAGCAGGCCCATGAAAGGCTGGCATGATCAGCCGTCGGTTGCGTCGATGTTCTTCACCCTCTTGCACAAAGAGCGATCGCCCCAACAACTGCTTAAACGAGTCGGGCCAGCCATCACGCCAGGAGAAATGATCCACGTGGCTAGACAGCACAAACTCTGCGGCTTTGGGGCCAACCATACATACGGTTGGGCGACCCAACACACGAGTCTTGAAGATCGGCCCGTAGCGTTTGTATCGTTTCTCTGAAAACTTTGGATCAAAGATAAACTGGAGCGTTTCACCAATCACGGGTAGTCCCGTTTGACCGGGTGGCAGAGGACGTATCGACATGAGACTCATACACCGAAAGACAGCAGCGGTAAAGGCAGTTGGCTTCATTATAGGGAGCCAAAGAGTGAGGGTAGGTGCACAAATGGCGAACTTTGGGCATATTAAGCGGGGATTCAGGGTGCATTTGTACAGCGACGATCGCGGGTCTCAGAGGCTCTAGATACCCAATGCTCTCGATCGCAGATACGTGGGCCGCCCATTTAGTGTTTAAGGATCGATGAAGTCAACGGAATATCTGACTTCCGGTTGAATCCATTAGCAGATTAACCACTCCATCACCTTTATGTTTCGTCTCAATCAGCGTGCCTTTGAAATTTTGAAAGCTGAAATTTTGCGCCGCACAGGAGATGATGTCGCCGGACAAACGCGGCGAAGCATCGCCTTTCGCCGTCTGGAGAAGCTCTGCACGCAAACAGGGGCACCTGTGTCGTTGGCAGAATTGCGAGAGATGATTGCAGATTTGTTCCCCGATTTTAGTGAACGGGTCTTGCGAGACGCCGATCGCGCCAACCGACCGATCATGAGCCATCGCCATATACGCGCGACATCTGCGCTGTTAGCGGGTGCGGTGGGTCTCGTTGGAGGCATCTGGGTACTTAACCTGCCCTATCCACCGATTCGCTGGACGGTTGCGCGGGTGGCCCCGATGGTTTTGCTGCCGAGCTTTATCAGCATGGACAAGAATTATCGCGAGGCGATCGCCGCAACCGAGCAGGCCGATCAGCTCGTGAATCAAGCTACTAGCGCGGCTGATCTCGATCTTGGGACAACGAAAGTCAAGACGGCTCAGAAAAGCCTTGATGCTCTCCCTGTGTGGTTTCTCGGCTATTATCCCCAGTCCTACTGCCAATGGTTTCAATGTACCTGGCGCTTTACGCTGGATGAGTTTCAGGATGCTCGGAAAGAAGTGGCGCGTATGGATGCCAAGCTGTTTCAGGAGAAGAATGCTCAGGCGCAGCTAGAACAGGCTGATCAGGCTATGGGCAGCGCGAAACAGCAGTACCAGGAATCTTCTAACGAGGCCGAAAAGCGGGTTGCGATCGCCCAGTGGCAACAGGCCATTGACCAATTGCACCAGCTGCCGGAGCAAACCCTGGCGGGCCGGATGGCGCGACCAAAGCTGACTGCCTACGAGCGAGACTTTGCGCAAGTTTCTGGTCTGGCCACGGGGACGGCTCTGACTGATAATTTGACTCAAGCTGCACAGTTGTTTGCCCAGAAAGCCCAGCAGCTCTCCGCGGGAACTGCTCATACGGTCGATGAGTGGGAGAGCATTCAACACCTTTGGCGGGAGGCGATCGCGCGTTTGGAGAAGGTGAACGAAACGGCTCCTGACTATAGCAAAGCACAGGAACTGCTTGTGAACTACAAAGTCAGTGCCGACCAAACGCAGGTGCGTCTGAATGAAGAGCAAGCGGCTGTGAAAGCATACCAGGATGCCAAACGGCTACGCGAAGACATCCTGGCCACAACGCCCAATGGGGCAAAATCGCTCTCGCCTTCCCAGGTTGGACAGCTACGCGCGATCGCCGATGTTCTGGAGACTGTGAAGCCACACACCACGGTTTATGCAGACGCTCAGGCCATGCTCAAAGCGGCTAATAGTCGGCTGAAATAATGCCTCCCGCCATTCCGACGCCCAACTCTACCATCAGCGGCTCTGCCAGCGTTTGATGGGCCGTTGCCAGAATTGCGGTCAGATAACGCTGCAGGCGATCGCGGACATCAGGATTAAATCCATAAATTTGATTGCCCTCTCGGAAAAACAGTGGCGTTGTTGTGAGTAGCTGGTAATCGGGATGGTGTCTGGAGGCGATGGTTAACAGATTCAGGCTGGTCTTCGTTGGCAGGAGTCCAGCCGGTAACTGCCCTTCCAGGAAACTGAGGATCGTACGTTGGCAGAAGTTGGTGTTAATGCCTTGACTCTCTAGCAGTTGCAGAATGCGACCCACGGAAAGCGGCTCTGCGGGCAGTACACGGATGAGTTCGTGCAGCAGAAAGTATTCACCGTACTGGTGCCGCACCGAATCGAGCATTTGCGGATAAAGGGGCAGTAGAGCCAGCCCACGGGCAATCCGAAAATGGTCGGTGGTTGGGCTGTGGTCTTGGATCAAGTGGGTGTTGGGCAGTTTTTGCTTCAGCCAGTGGGCGATCGCGGGTAGCGCTGTCGTTCCACCGACGCAAATCACTTGTCGTACTGCCTGCACCACGATACCACTCTGGTTCAGTAACGCATTTAACTCCCGGTTGAGCTGCTGGAGGTAGGGGAGCGTGACGCGGCTGTGCAGGTCTTGTTGGTTGACAGTCCACTGCTGGTCACTCAACTGAAAGGTGGCGGCGTCATTCTGGCAAAGGGCCAGCTTGAGCTGTCTAGCCGCATTGAGCAAATGGCGTCCGAGATCACTGCCGCGAAGCCGCTGGTGCAATTGATTGCGAGCCTGTTGGTCAGGCTCACCCGGCAGCGGTAGATCCAGGCTTTGCAAGTCCAGACTGTCCCAGTTCCAGGCAGAGGGATAGAGGATCTGGCAAATAATGTCCTGGTCGATTGCGTCCCCTGCATAGGAAATGCTGCGGCGATAGAGATCCTCACGCGTTAACTGGGCGCGATCGGCGGGCAGATCGACCAGCAGTAGCTCTGTGGTCGTGGCTCCGGCGCTGATGACTAGCGTGGCTCCCGTCAACGGGGTGGTCGCGTTTGACGTTGCCGTGGGGTAGGGACTCGGTTCATCCTGCTCGGTCGTCGTCGCTTTGTGTTGAGCGTCAAGCAGCGCGGCGATCGCGTCTTCAACGAAGTAAATCTGATCGGGCCGAGTGACCAGGCCGGTTGCCAACACGGCTTCTCGCAAATTGAAGCAGTATGTATCCGACCAACCAATGGGACAGCTAATGACAATGCTTGTGAGCTGCTTCAGTGCCAGGTCGCGATCGGTGGCAGACGTTCCTGCGATGGTTGCAATCAGCCCGGACTCATGCTTGCCCTGTAATGCGCTCAGGAGGGCAACCAATGCTGCCTGCACCCAGCGTAGAGCGAGTGGCTGCTGGTCAGACCACTGGAGTACGGGGTGCCAGTCCTGGGTCTGTTCATCCTGATAGGCGATCGCCGCATTCAGGTAGGGCTTGAAGTGACTCAGCAACAGCCCGGTGGGGGCCGCTCCAGGCTGCCCTGAAGCCATTAATTCCGATTCCAGCGCCCGGTAGCTGAGGGTGGCTGGGGCTTCGGGGGAACGCTCCAACTGCTGAGCTGACAGATAGGCGATCGCGGGCAGTCCGGATAGCCGTGCTGGGTTCGGATCGGGATCGGACTCCTGCCAGACAATCGGGTAGTGCTGTTGGGTCTCCTGATTGAACAGGGCAGCCGTAATTTCGGTTGTGCCCACATCAATGCCCAGACACCAGTCGGCTGCGGTGTCCGGGAACCCCGTTGGCTCAGATGGGATGGCGGGTTGGGCTGTCGGCTGTGATGCAGCGAGGTCGTACCCGGTGTCTGCGGCTAGGGATTGACCAGGCGATTGCACCGGGTTTTCCAGGCGCTCAGAAATCAGTTGATCTCCTTTTTTTTTTGGTC
>JAJPKC010000141.1 GCA_021323955.1 Oscillatoriales cyanobacterium Centralia_MAG_596
ATTTGAGTACGAAAATTTGCTGACCCATGACATTATTGGGTTTGACGAACTACAAGCCTGTCAGGATGCGGCGTTCCGTCATGCCTTTGCCTGGCCCTACAGTCAGCGCCCCGCATCGATTTTGAGTGGCCTGCTCAAGATCGAGCCAGACAGGAACGCCGCCAACCCGTACGAAGTGGCACAGCGCTAAACGACCACACAAAACCGACCATAAACACAGTGGGGCACGTTTTGGCAACGTGCCCCACGGCTATGTGACTTACAGCCATTCAATTTGAGTGCAGTACACACCAATTAAAGACGATTCGTTACTGGTCATTCGTTAGCCGCAGTGTATGTATCAATGACCGTGACCAGTGGCAAAACTCAAGGGACTGATCAGAACACCATCAGGAACCACGGCTGAGGGCAAGTTCAATTTGCTTAAATTCCTGCTCCAGACGATCGCGCATCTTCTGAGGCACAGGACGATTGGGGTAGGAACTGTAGTGGCCAGCCAGGGAGTTCAAAGCTGTGCGGACGGTGGTGTAAGAGTTAAGCTTGGCCACAGAAGCATCACGCCGATAGCGAGCGCTAAAGTCATTGATGAGCTGACGGGCTTCTGCTTGCACCGTACTGCGATCGGGCGAGTCATCAGGAACCTGAATCGACTCCCTCAAGCTTTTCACCAGTGCTGTCGTATCCTGGTTGTAGTCTCCGGTGAGGCTAACTGTAGCATTTGCAGCCGGAGCAAAGCCTACAAAGCTCACCAGAATAACCAGGAGCAAGGAGAGCAGGCGTGATAGATAGCGCTTCATAAGCATTCCGGTCGATGTGAATAATTCCCAATCGCTGCAAAGAGATTGGATTCTACCCATACTACCCTGATCAGAGACCGGGATCATACTTCTTTGGTGGAGTGCTCTGAATCAAACAGATCAGTACCAGGCGGATAGCACAGAACGCCCAGCTACCATTGTCCCGACCAGATCCCAGCTCAATGACGAACAAACGTTAACCGAACCGACCACTGACATACTCTTGCGTCGCCTGGTGGGTAGGGCTTTGGAAAATTCGTTCTGTACGGTCATATTCAACGATATGCCCCGTCCGGTGCCCTTTATCGTTAGACTCAACGTTGAAAAATGCCGTCCAGTCAGACGCGCGCGATGCCTGCTGCATATTGTGAGTCACGATGACGATCGTGTACCGCTCCTTCAGCTCTTGCAGCAAATCTTCCACTTTAAGGGTTGAAATGGGGTCAAGTGCGGAGCAAGGCTCGTCCATCAAAATCACGTCCGGCTGAACTGCTACAGCACGGGCAATACAGAGGCGCTGCTGTTGACCACCCGACAAATCTGTACCCATCGCCTTGAGCTTATCTTTGACATCATCCCAGAGGGCGGCTTGCTTCAGCGATCGCTCAACCAGTTCATCCATATCGCCTTTGTAATTCAGCAACCGTGGCCCAAACGCGATGTTGTCATAGATCGATTTTGGAAACGGGTTTGGTTTCTGAAATACCATCCCAATTTGACGCCGCACCTCAACCGGGTCAATCTCCGCCGCGTAGAGGTCTTGATCGTGATAATAAATCTTGCCATCGATGTGAAACGACTTAATCAAGTCATTCAACCGATTAAAGCAACGCAGCACAGTACTCTTGCCACAGCCAGAAGGTCCGATAAAAGCAGTGATATTGTTTTTGGGAATGCTAATGCTGACATCCCTGACAGCGAGAAAGTTGCCGTAATAGATATTCAGGTTTTCAGTCCGAAAGACCGTATCAGTCTGGCGTGCGCGCTCAATGTGGGTGGTCGTCATAAAATCGGTTGGGTTGAGAGTTACCGCGAAAAGCGTATCCGAGTATCCGAAGAGTGATCTGACCTCAGGTAAAAGTCACAGCGGTGGGGATATTCTGATTGTAGCGATACGAGCATCCGGGCTGTTAGCGACGCCTCGTTGCCCAGCGAGCAAGAATACTGGTAATCAACACAAGAAAGACGAGAACCAGCGCGCCCGACCATGCCAACTGCTGCTGATTCTTGTAAGGAACAATTGCAAAGTTGAAGACCAGCACGGCCAACGAAGCCGTTGGCTCCCAGACGCCGCGACTCCAATACTGGTTAAACAAGGAGGTAAAGATCAGCGGAGCCGTCTCTCCAGCCGCCCGCGCGATCGCCAGCATCACGCCAGTCACGATTGCTGGAATTGCCGCAGGCAAAACCACCCTGAGCGTGGTCTGTAACCGGGTTGCACCCAGCCCGATCGCGGCCTGTCTGTAGTCTCTGGGCACCGCCTCAATTGATTCAGCCGCCGTTCGGACAATGGTTGGCAGCATCAGCACCGAGAGCGCAACACCGCCAGCGACAGCCGAAAAAGTACCAGTTCGAAGTACCACGATTGAGTAGGCAAACACACCAATTACGATTGATGGCACACCGCTCAGCACGTTTGTTAAAAAATCAATGGCCTCTGCGAGTTTCGTGTCTCTGGCAAACTCGGATAAGAAAATCGCCGCCAACACCCCAAACGGGATGCTAATGGCCGATGCAATCCCAACCGTCAGCAATGTGCCAAAGAAGGCGTTGCCAAAGCCTCCCCCCTTGACGAGCGGTGGCGGCGGCAGTTGCGTAAATAAGTCTGGCCCCAGACGAGCGACCCCCTGAACCAGAACATAGATTAAGACAGCAAACAGCGGCAGCAGCGCCAGCACCGCACAGACAAGGGCGATCGCCGTCATTATGGATGAAAACAGCGTCCGAGGAGACATGTGAGACTTCTTCAAGCCTCGTGCCAAAGCGGGGGATGCGGAAAATTCTTGAGTTGCCATTTCAACGTGCGCTTTAAACGTTTGCCAATCAGTGTGCTCGGAAACCCTGCATTCGGTTGAGTCCAGATTGAACTCAAATCGTCAGCCCAACATCGCTTTCAGCTAGAGGTTGAGTCGAAAGCGACGTACAATAACTTCCGCTAAAACGTTGACCAGTAGCGTTAAGCCAAATAAAAGGAGTGCCGCATACATCAGAGACGAAATCTGCAGCCCACTGGCCTCAGCAAACTGGTTAGCCAGCAAAGAGGAAACGGTCGAGCCACTGTCCAGAATCGACCCCGTAACACGATTACTATTGCCGATGACCATCGTGACGGCCATCGTTTCACCCATCGCACGCCCCAGCGCCAGCATAATGCCCCCAATGATGCCCGACACAGCAGCAGGCAGAATGACCTGAAAGATCGTCTCCCACCGAGTGGCACCTAACCCATAGGCGGCCTGACGCAGCTCCAGCGGCACTGAAATAAGTGCATCTCGCGAGATGGCAGCAATGATGGGCAGGATCATGATGGCCAAAATCACCCCTGCGGCCAGAATACTGGGGCCGGAAGGAACCGTACTGAAAATCGGAATAAACCCCAGGGTCGCATTCAGAAAGCTCCCTACAGGGTTCAGGATCGGAATCAGGACAAAAATACCCCACAACCCATAGACAACGCTGGGAATAGCGGCCAGCAGCTCTACAAGAAACACAATCGGTCGCTGCACCCCGACTGGCAGAAAGTCCTCGCTCAGAAACAAGGCAACGCCTACCCCGATCGGCACCGCAATGACCAGTGCAATCAGCGACGTCACCAGCGTGCCGTAAATCTGTGGCCAGGCACCGTAAACGTTGGCGACGGGATCCCATTGGCTGATCAGAATAAACCTGGAGCCAAACTGCTGAATTGAGGGCAGCGCGTCATGGCCAACTTGAAGGGCGATCGCAGCCAGGATAACGGCAACCCCGATCGCAAAAAGACCTGTGAGCCGAATAAAGCCGACATCCAACACGCGAGACAGCGCGGAGCGGTGCCACGACATCGAGGAGTTGTCAGTTGATGGAGCCATACATCAATAAAACTAGGTGAGGAGCAAGGAACTACAGCCAGATTGTGTGACTGATAGTTCAGCCACAACGTAATCCCCCAATTCAAAACACATTTTCAGCGTAGCCCAACAGGGCATTCAAACTGAAAATGTGTTCTAAACTACATTCTACTTGGATGCAACCTTAACGTTCTCAAGCGCCGCAACCGCTTTAGAAGAAATTTCATCCGAAATCGGCACGTAATTGAGTTCTTTGGCATACTGAGCACCGTCTTTGTATGCCCACTGAATGAAGTCCTTCAGAGCATTTGCCTTGGCCTGGTCAGCATACTGACCATAAAGCATTACCCAGGTAAACCCAACAATTGGATAAGCACCTTTACCGTCTGGATTTGGCACCGCAATGGCAAAGTCAGGGGGTAGCTTAGCGCCCTTCAGTGCTTCAGCCGCAGAATCAGGCGTAGCCGTAATAAATTCACCCGCTTTGTTCTGGAGGTCAGCAAACTTTAGGCTATTTTCTTTGGCGTAGGCATATTCCACATAGCCGATCGCCCCTTTCGTTTGCTGTAGCTGGGCGGTAACGCCTTCATTGCCCTTGCCACCAACGCCAACCGGCCACTCAACCGATTTGCCTGAGCCAGCTTTCCAGTCCGGGCAGGCCGCCTTGATATGATTCGTAAAAATGTAGGTTGTGCCGCTACCGTCAGAGCGGTGAACAAACGTAATAGCGCTATCGGGCAGTTTGGCACCCGGATTGTCTTTAGCAATCTTGGGGTCATTCCACTTTTTAACCGTACCGTCAGCAATTCCGCAGTAGGCATCGCGGGACAGCTTCAGCTGGTCTACCCCGTCAAGATTGTACGCAAATACAACCGAACCGCTCACCATCGGGATTTGCAGCGGCTGACCCAGATCCTTGGGGTATGCCGCCCGGTCTTTTTCACTCAGGGGCGCATCTGACGCCGCAAAATCCAGGGTCTTCGCCAGGAATTGCTTAATTCCTGCACCACTACCAACCGACTGATAGCTAATTTGAACGTTTGGGTGCAGTTTGTTGTACTCAGAAAACCAACGTTGTGCAACGGGCGCGATAAAACTTGAGCCAGCACCCGTGAGAGAAATGGTCGCACCACTGTTGCCGCCAGTCGCTGCCGGGCTTGCGTTAGTGCTTGCATTGGGGGAACTGGGAGGCGTTTGAGGACCGCAAGACGCTAAGCCAGCGGCTGTAGCGAGCACAATAGCCGACAAAGTCCAACGGGTCACTTTTAGTGGGGAAATCATAAACTCTGCAACTTAACACATCTGCACTAACGCTACCGTGCATGAGTAAAGAGAAGGTTAAGTAACGAAAATTACACTTTGCGCCAGTCAAGCGGGGGCGATCGCGGCCAACCATCCATTGGCCAAAGTACTTGAATGGGATGGAAAGTCCCAGGTCGTGTGCAGAACGGAGCGATTGGACAGTTTAGAGCGCTACTTGACACGCTACGCTCTATCTGCGCCACGCTCTATCCGCGCCGCGCTCTCCGCACCACTCAACTAACTACCGCCATCAGGCAGGCGATGACTTCCAGGTGTCGTCTATATTCGGCATTAGCGACAGAGAACACGGCGCATCTGACGCATATTATCTGGCAAATCCATTTGAATCGCCTGCTGGATTAACACAGAGGGAACTGGAATGACTGGCGTTGCCGCGACAGAGTAAGTCAGCAGCGTCCCATCCCCGTAGTCTTGCAGGGTCAAATCGGCGGCAAAGTCGTGAAAGCTGCCGGACTCCATGTGAAACTGAATCTGCTGATGCGCGATCTCGACAACCTTTAAATAGATGTCTACTTGAGCGGTAACAAATAAAAATGCTTTGCTGGCAACCTGGTACAGCCGCTTGCAGCGTTCACCAGCGCGATCGCTCAACTCATCCCCATGGTGCAGCACCTCGCTCCGACTCAACGCGGGGAAGTACTGTACCCAACGCGGGTAGTTGGTCAGTTGTTGCCAGGCAGCAGTCCGCTCCAACGGCACATACATCTGCGCTGTCACCGCCCCGCCCCAAGCAGAATGCTTTCGCGTCTTCAGCAAGATTTCACCGCCGAGGAGTCTCTGGGCGTGCAGGCCATCCCATACTGGTGTGGTCGCCCTATCCGCAACGACTGGGGTAGAACGGGTAACTGTTGGTGCGGTAGATATAGTCATGCCAGTCCGGGAACTCCTGCTTGAATGAACAGATACGAATTGAGAACCGCCTACAAGTCGGGTGTCAGTGTCAGAGCGATTCAATGTTCCGTGTTATCCGCAAGCATAGCGCCAGAACTGCAAAGAAAGGCCGAGCAACATCGTAAAGATTCGGATAAGTTCAGAGACAGCCAGACGCCGCACCCGTTGTGGGCCTCGCCGCCGGTGTGCTGGCAGCAGTCAGGAGCAACCCGACCCAGGTTCGGGCGTGGCCGAACAACAGTGTCCAGAGTTTTCTGCCCCCGGCGATCGCGGTAGCGTTGCCGTACATGAGCGATCAGGCAGCCGATTCTGGCCCGTCATTTCACCATCCGGCCTGGATGTCAGACAAAAAGGAAAACCCTGGAAGGTATGACACGCTTTAGCCATCCTCCAGGGTTTTAGGTGAGTATTTCAGGTGAATTTTTGAGACTCAGGTAGCCGCTGTCCGCGCTAGCAGCACAGGGCAGTTGGCATAGACACGCACGTAGTCAGACAGAGAGGTACCCAGCAATCGATCGAAATCGGGCAGCCCCCTGGCAATGACGGGGCGGCGATCCGGTGAACCAATCATGAGCAGGTCTACATTCAGGTCTTCTGCCAGTTGGCAAATCTGTTCCGCCGGTTTGCCCACACAAGACAAGCAGCGGTAAGCAATGCCCAGTTGCTTTGCCTCAGCGACAGCAGCAGCCAAAACTGGGTCATGCTCGGACGCAACGCCACTATTACAGTAGGACTTGCCGCTCAGGTCTGGGTCGATGTGCGTCAGGATCAGTTCTCCACCCTTCAGATCGCGGAGCAAGAACAACGCGAGCTTCAGGCTTTGCTTCGCCGATTCAGACTTGTCCAGCGCGACCATGACACGCTTGATCTTCTTGACGTAAATATCATCACGCACCAGCAGCATCGGATGAGAGGAGAGCTGGAAGACGTACTGGCTAACGGAGTTCTCCAGAATCGAAACTAGACGCTTCAGCCCCCTGGATCCCATGATGATCAAGTCGGCGTTAATCTCATCGGCGACTTTACACACCACATCCTTGGGATCACCCTCGCGCAGGATCCCCGAAACCCGCGCAGGATCAAGGTTGAGCGACTGGATGGCGCTGGCTAAAATTTTACTGCCTTGTTCACGCTTCTCATCCATCGCGGCCGTTGTAATCTGTGGCGGTACAACGTGCAGCACAGTCACGGTGGAGCGGCGCATGGACGGAATATCGGCTAAGGCCCTGAGCATTTCTTCAGAGTGTCCAGTTCCAGAATCAGCCAGAAGAATTTTTTCAATCATGGGTTGCCTCGTTATTTTTACTAATACAGTGCTGGCTTTCTAACCCTCACCCTGCAACGATTAATAGCGGTATCACTGCTTGCTGGATCGCCAAAAGCACATAACACACCATCGTGAAGGTCAGGCATTGTTTGAGGAAAACAGAGTATTTCTACCTGTGCTTTCGATCAGGATTCTACCGCTAACAACCAGCAAGTCGAGCGATTTCGTTACTCATTGTTTTGTTTGCAATCATGAAGGGATGTCAAGTTATTTCAGCAAAAACTTCTGCTTTTTTAACGATGGTTTTAAGGATATATTTTGTAATATTTTTCGATCACCATTGCTCTTGAGGCATTTAGCATCAATCGCTGTAGCGTTAGCAATCAATTAACTTAATGAGTTATGAATCGCCGGCTGATAATTTTTAGAAGCAGAAAAGCTGGATAGGTTAACTAATATAAACAGACAGCCTGGATATTGATATAAAATAAAACAAACTACGAGATCCGGCAGGACTTGGCAGCGCAGACAACTGCAACGCGGTAACGGGTGATAGCGGCCTGTCCCTGCCCCCTTACAGGTGGGGTCGATTTTCTGTAACTGCACGCGTCCTGCCACATTGTTGACTGCCGCTCAATTTGAATCCACTATGAATGCCCAGTCTGATCAACCGCAACTGCCCCCAACCGGAGCAATCCAAAATTCGCTACAGGTTCAGTCCGGCAACTGGTTCGAATACCTGATTCGAGCACAGCCGCACCATACCGACTATGCGGGGATTGTCTGGCACGGTTCCTACCTGACCTGGATGGAAGAAGCGCGCGTTGAGTGCCTACGATCGATCGGCATCGATTTCGCTGACCTTGTTGCTCTGGGCTGTGACCTGCCAGTAGTTGAACTTTCCATTCGCTATCACCAACCGCTGCGGATGGGAATGGTTGGGGTAGTGCGAACGCGCATGGCCGAGATGGATGGCGTGCGGATCAACTGGGACTATCAGATTCAATCAGCCGACGGGCAAGATCTGTTTGTAACGGCACGGGTAGCGCTAGTGGCGGTCGATCGCGAGAAGGGCAAAATTCTGCGACAACTGCCCGCTACGGTTAAAGATGCACTGGTGCGGCTGTCGGAAACATAAGCCATCAACGGCGTGCCGGGGACAGATCGCTGCATGGCTCCGGTACCAGAGCAACCGCTAGCCGATCGAAATCATCGGTGCGGCGGCCTGACTCGCAACCAGAACTTCCTGGCGTGCCCAGCGATCAGCAGCAAGAATGTCTTCCAGAACTGGATTAAGGCGATTTTGATCCTGATAGCGATCGCACACGCGTTCAATTAACCGGGGAATGTCGAGAAACTGGATCTGCGCGTCGAGAAAGAGCGCGACAGCCTGTTCGTTTGCCGCATTCAAAACGGCGGGCAGGCAACCGCCCGCCCGACCCGCCGCATACGCTAACTGCATGCAGGGATATTTCTCATGATCAGGCTCACGGAAGGTCAAGGTACCGGCTTTAACGAGGTCAAGGGGTTCCCAACTGGTCGCGACGCGATCGGGATGGGAGAGCGCATATAGCAGCGGCAACCGCATATCGGCCCAACCAAGTTGCGCCAGTACGGAGGTGTCTTGCAGTTCAATGAGTGAGTGAATGATGCTCTGGGGATGGATCACGATCGCGATCTGGTCGTAGTCGGCCCCAAACAGGTAATGCGCTTCGATGACCTCCAACCCCTTATTCATCAGCGTGGCGGAGTCGATCGTGATCTTCCGGCCCATTGACCAGTTGGGGTGTTTCAGGGCATCGGCAACGGTCACATGCGCCAGTTTTTCGACGGGCAGATCGCGAAATGCCCCCCCGGATGCCGTGAGCAAAATGCGTCGCAGTCCACCGTCGGGCACCCCTTGCAGGCATTGAAAGATGGCGGAGTGCTCAGAATCCGCAGGCAATAATTTGACGCCATGCTTTTGCACCAGCGGCAGCACCACCGGGCCACCCGCAATCAACGTTTCTTTGTTCGCCAGGGCGATGTCTTTTCCGGCTTCGATCGCGGCGATCGTCGGTAACAGTCCGGCACAGCCCACAATACCCGTAACGACGACGTCTGCCGTACTCCAGCGAGCGACCTCAATCACTCCCGCTTCGCCTGCCAGAAGCGTGGGCTGGGGAGTCACATCGGCGATCGCGGCTTTGAGATCAGGCAGCAGGTCTGCTTCGCAAATCGCGACGATCGCCGGACGAAATTGCCGAATTTGCTGCGCCAGCAATGTGACGTTGCGTCCAGCAGCCAGACCCACAATCCGAAATTGGTCAGGGTGCTGCGCCACAATATCGAGCGTTTGGGTGCCGATAGAGCCAGTGGAACCAAGTAGAGAAATTGCTTTCACGATCGCCGTAGTCCAGTCACGCCTTCCCTATCTTACGATTTGGATGACCGAAATCTAAAGAAATCTTGATCTTGGGTCGTGCCGTCTATAGCCCGTGAGGATAAGGGGTCAAAACATCAAAGGGCACAGCATTGCCGTGCCCGAATAACCTGCCTGTGTCATGCGAAGTGGTTACGCGACAACACCGCCAGACGCCTGTAAGCGAGCACGCGCACGCTTGTATGCCTGCGTTGCCTGAATCCGCACCGAGCGATCGTCACTCTGCTGTGACTGATTGAACTTCGCTTCGGCGTCCGCAAACGCCGCACGAGCCTTCTCTTTATCGATCGTGTCGCCGCGTTCAGCGGAATTCACTAAAACGGTGACTTCGTTATTCTCTACTTCAGCAAATCCGCCAAACAGCGCGATCGGAATCCAGTTTTTGTCTGCTCGAACGCGCAGTACGCCGGTGTCTAATGCCGTCAGCAGCGGGGCGTGACCCGTCAAAATGCCTAGCTGACCAGTCGTGCTGGGCAAGATTACCTCGTCTGCTTCCGCATCCCAAATGGTCTTATCGGGTGCAACAATCCGAACCGTCAGTGCCATAAATGTCTCCAAATAGCCCAGAGCTTTCAGTTTGGCGGGTTGAATGACAGCAACTCAACTCGCCAAACTGTCTACTCTTCACTGCCTTTACTTCCCTTCTGCCTTCAGCTTCTCGCCTTTCGCGATCGCTTCATCAATGTCGCCCACCAGGTAGAATGCCTGCTCTGGCAGATCATCCAGTTCACCACCCAGGATACGCTTAAAGCCGTTGATGGTTTTTTCGAGGGTGACGTATTTGCCAGGGGATCCCGTAAACACTTCCGCCACAAAGAAGGGCTGCGACAGGAAACGCTCAATCTTGCGAGCGCGAGCCACGATCAGGCGATCGTCTTCCGACAATTCATCCAGACCCAGAATAGCGATGATGTCTTGCAGTTCCTTATAGCGCTGCAGGGTAGACTGCACGGCGCGCGCTGTGTTGTAGTGGTCTTCACCCACGATCGCGGGCTGCAACATCGTCGAGGTTGAGTCCAGCGGATCCACAGCAGGGTAAATCCCCTTCGATGCCAACCCCCGCGAGAGCACGGTTGTACCATCCAGGTGGGCAAAGGTTGTAGCTGGAGCAGGGTCAGTCAAGTCGTCCGCTGGCACGTAAACGGCCTGCACCGACGTGATTGAACCTTCTGTCGTGGAGGTGATGCGCTCTTGCAGGTCACCCACATCTGTACCCAGCGTGGGCTGATAACCCACCGCAGACGGCATCCGTCCCAGCAGCGCGGACACTTCAGACCCGGCCTGGACAAACCGGAAGATGTTGTCGATAAACAACAGCACGTCTTGTTTG
>JAJPKC010000597.1 GCA_021323955.1 Oscillatoriales cyanobacterium Centralia_MAG_596
GTGGCCTGGAGTTTGCGGCAAGACCCGCGCGTGACGTTGCGCGAACGAACGAATCTGCGCCATTTGTCGCCTGCCGATTTGTATGGAACCGATCGCCCCTTGCCCGATCTGGGTGTGGTGGATGTGTCATTTATTTCGCTCACAAAAGTACTTTCGGCACTGTGGCAACTGCTCCAGTCGCCCCGTGAAGTCGTGCTGCTGGTGAAGCCGCAATTTGAAGTGGGACGCGATCGCATCGGCAAGAACGGCGTAGTGCGCGATCCACAGGATCAGGCGATGGCAATCTGGCAAGTGCTGCAAGCCGCTGAAGCGTTGGGTTGGGCGTACTACGGGGTCACATGGTCACCGTTGGTTGGGCCTGCTGGCAATATTGAGTATCTACTGTGGCTAAAGGATCGTGAGCCTTCCTCTGAACAGACCGAAGGAATGGAAAGACCGGAACAGAAAGGAGCGATCGCTGCTCAAACCCCAACAGATTCAACCATTTCTCCAGATTTGCCCACACTAAAACAAATCACGCTGACAGCGCAACAAACGCTAACTCATTAAACCTTGTACAGCTTGAATGTACCGGCGCAGGTTTCTCCCCCGTCCCCATGCTCTATTTCCGACTTCCCAACTCCCGACTCCCTATTCCCCAACCGTCACGACACAATTAGCCCATCCCTCACATGAATCGTACGGTTCGTTTGGGCGGCGATGTCTGGTTCGTGGGTCACGATGACGATCGTGATGCCCTGATGGTTTAAATCCGTCAGCAAATCCATCACTTCTGCGATGTTTTGGTGTCCAGCGCTCCGGTCGGTTCGTCTGCCAAAACCAGCGCGGGCCGATTGACCAGAGCACGGGCGATCGCCACGCGTTGCTGCTGTCCCCCCGATAGTTGATTGGGGCGATTTGCCACCCGTTCCGCTAAACCCACTCTGGTCAAAGCCTCTATTGCCCGCTTTTGCCGTTGTGGCTTCGAAACATTCGCGTACACCATTGGCAGCATGACATTGTCCAGTGCGGTCGATCGCGGCAGCAGGTTGAATTGCTGAAATACAAATCCAATCCGCTGATTGCGAATAAACGCTAGTTCATCGTTATTGAGCGTTGTCAGGTTACGACCTTCCAGAACGTAATGCCCACCACTGGGGCGATCGAGACAGCCAATAATATTCATCAGCGTCGATTTGCCAGAACCTGAAACGCCCATGATGGCAACATATTCGCCTTCTTCGATCGCCAGATCAATGCCCTTCAGCACAGGCACATCAACTTCACCTAATTGATAGGTCTTAGTGATGTTTTCCATCCAGATCATCGTTGCCATAGGGGAGTAAGAGAATAGGGGTGGCAGGGGCGCAATGGTCAATGATCAAACTTTTGCTTCATCCTTCATCCTTTAGCCTTCATCCTTCATCCGTCTATTACTCACTTCGCAACGCCGCGATCGGGTCAAGTTGTGCCGCGTTTTGAGCAGGGATAACGCCTGCAATGAGTCCAATTACGAAGGAAAGCCCAGAGCCAGCCACGATCGCTCCGACAGAGAGAACAAAGGGAAACTTAAACAGACTGGAAGCACTGAAAGCAAAGATAATGCCCAGTCCAATGCCGACAAAACCGCCAGCAATCGACACTAAAACGGCTTCCGTCAAAAACTGACTTAAAATGTCGCTGTTGGTGGCTCCCACCGCTTTACGCACGCCAATCTCGCGGGTGCGTTCTACCACAGACACCAGCATGATATTGGCAATGCCAATGCCACCGACAATGAGGGAAATGCCCGCGATCGCGCTCACCATTACAGTAAACAAGCCGACAATGTTCGTGAACGCACTGATGATATCCGCCTGATTGGTAATCCGAAAATCATCGGGTTGCGGTGGATAGATGTTGTGTCGAATTCGCAGTAAGTTCGTGACTTGATATTGGGCCGCGTCGAGTTGGGATTCATCTTTCGCCTTGACCCAAAATCCGCTGACCGCAATCCCGTTGATCGCATTATTGCCCACAATCCGCGCTGACATATTGGTGAGCGGTACGTAGATGCGATCGTCCTGGTCTTGCCCACCCACTGAGCCTTTTGATTCCATCACGCCAATGACGTTGTAAAGTTCGCTTTGGACTCGGATTTGAGCACCGATCGCGGTTCCACCGGGGCCAAAGAGTTCGTCCCGCACGGTACTGCCCAGCACGGCAACTGGCCGAGCTGCATTCAAGTCCTCCTGGCTAAAAAACTGCCCTTCTTTGGGATGGATATTCTTGACATCGGGGTAGGGTAAATCAGTCCCCAACAAGGTTGTCGAGTTATTTTGCCCTTCATATACCACCTGGACACCACGCTGCAAAAAGGCCGTGACACCTTGCGCCGCCGGAGCCTGTTTGGCGACTGCCTTCGCATCTTCCCACGTCACGGTTGAGGCCGTTCCCGCACCCTGGCTAATACCACCCGTCCGCGCCACCCCAGTCAACACGAGAATGACATTCGTGCCAAGGGCCTGAATCTGCTGCTCCGTCGCCTTTTGCACCCCCTGCCCTACGGAAGTAACAGTGATGACCGACGCGATCCCAATAATGACCCCCAGCATCGTCAGCCCTGTCCGTAGTCGGTTACTCCAGAGGGCTTCCAGCGCCATCGTGAAGACCTCAAACAGCGAAACGCCTGCTGGTTGAATGCGCGAAAGTTGTGTCATAAGGTCTGCTCCTAACGTCGCTAGGGGCCACCCGGCCCGCCACCAGGGGCTCCCCCACTCCCACCACGGTTACCGGCACTGCCAGCACCAGCCCCGCTACGACCACCAGCGCCACCGCTACGAGGACCGCCCATCCCCGGCAGGAAGGAGGGTGTTCTGGACTGGGGA
>JAJPKC010000390.1 GCA_021323955.1 Oscillatoriales cyanobacterium Centralia_MAG_596
CTGAAAGGTGGCTGGCGTAATCTGCTGTGCCGATACTTTTCGCAGCTGGTAAGTTTCCATAATTGCGTTGAACTGGAGTCTAGTGAGAACTGGATCAAGAAGCACTGGAGGCTACAGCATGAGGACTTCAGATAAAACAGACCTGACAGCACTTTCTTAAATGAACAGATTCAAATGAACAGGACTGTAACAGTCAGGACGTGGCGATTGGCGGCGAGAACTAAACCAACGAGCTGACCTCTAGATTGGTTCACCATACCGGACTTACCGGGTAAGACTGGAGGCGTTGATACAAATTGTTTATATCAGTTGATGTCACTGCCGAAATGTCTACTTAGTGCCAAACAGCCGATCGCCTGCGTCCCCTAATCCCGGCACAATATAGCCGTGCTCATCCAGTCGCTCATCGATCGCCGCGGTGAAGATGGGGATATCGGGATGCTGCTCGTGAAAATTATGAATGCCTTCAGGCGCAGCGAGAAGGCAGACTAATTTCATTGATCGCGGATTGGTTTCCTTCAATCGCTGCACGGCAGCGGCAGCAGAATTGCCTGTAGCGACCATGGGATCGACCACCAGCATGTCGCGCTCTTCAATGTCATGCGGCACTTTGAAGTAGTACTCGATCGGGATCAGCGTACTCGGTTCACGATACAAGCCAATGTGCCCCACTCTGGCCGATGGCATCAGCTGCAGCATTCCGTCCAGAATGCCCTGCCCCGCTCGCATGATGGAAACAATCACCAGCTTTTTGTCGGGAGCCAGCACGGGCGCATCCATCGCGCAAATCGGCGTCTTGATCGATTCGTACTTGAGCGGCAGATCGCGCGTGACTTCGTACGCCAGCAGCATACTGATCTCCGTCATGAGCGATCGAAACTTGGCGGTACTGGTTTCGGCTCGACGCATCAGCGTCAGTTTGTGCTGAATCAGGGGATGATCAATAACCGTAACGCTGGCTGTCATGGTTGGAATTCCTTCGTAGATGCGGTGTTTGCCCCGTCGGTGTAAATCGCTTTAGGCAGATATTCTAGGGCAAATACTTTTGCACCACATCCCATCCGGTGAGCGAAACCCAGATAAACCCAACGAGGAGCACGAAATTTGTACCCAGATGGAGCGATCGTGCCCAGGGGCGCGTCGGATGAATCTGCACCGCACTCCACGCCGAGAGAAACACCAAGCTAACCACAATTAGCCCTGCGAGTAAATGCCATGAGTGCCCTAAGCTGCCAAAGTGTCCAAGGGTGCCCACAATGCCGATGCCCAAAAGCAGCAGCACCAGCGCGGCCATAATCGCCCCTGTGGTGTAGTGAAAGGGACGCAGCCAGCGTGGTCGGGACTGTCGCTGCTGGCGTCTGACAAACATATAGCCACCGGAAATTGCCAGCACCAGGTAGGCCACGATCGCAAACCCCATCGACCACGCCGCAATTTTCCATAACCAGAGAAAGGAAGGCAGATTCACTAAGCGATATCCCAAACAGCTTCTCTATTGTGATCGAGAAGGGCGGTTATGGGAGAAGGGGACAAGAGGACATTGTGATTTTCGAACTGCCGCCTCTGCCTTCGCTGTCTCCTCTACTGCTTACAAATCAAGAGACATCTGCTCTGGTGCCGCTTCCTGTTGGTCGATCGCCGGGCCCGATGCCAGCTTGTGAGCATGGCGAGTCGTTTCGGGTAGCCGATATTTGGTGGTGCAGCGCATGACGTAGGCGATCGCGGTCTCCAGACTCACCCGATGCCCCGGTGAAATGTACAGCGGTTTGGTGCCGGGACGGGTTCTCAATGCTGCACCAATGGTTTCGCCTTTGTGGATCAGGGGTTGCCAACTGCCGCGATCGTCCCCTAAATCTGCATGTTTGCCGACCAGTAGGGACTTGGCCACGCCGATCGTCGGCACATTCGCTAAAAGTCCAATGTGACAGGCAATGCCAAAGCGACGCGGATGGGCAATTCCCTGACCATCACACAGCAGCAAATCGGGAATCACCGTAATTTTCGCCAGCGCATCCAGCACCGCCGGCACTTCCCGAAAGGACAGGAAGCCGGGAATATAAGGGAACGTGGTGGGACGACGGGCGATCGCGCGATCCTGCAACTGTAAATCGTCCAGATTGAGCACCGCAACCGCCGCCCGCGTCACAGTTCCATCCGCCTCAAAGCCGACGTCTACACCCGCAACGTGGCGAATGGTATCGAAGTTATCGGTCGTCACGATCTCCTTGCGAAGTGATTGCTGGATCGCGATCGCCTCTTCTGCGGTGAGTACCCATTCGTGCGGTTGCGAAATATGCATGGATGAGGAGTCAGAGATCAGACGTCAGAAAAAAGGAACCAGAAGCGAACAGCGGACAGCGTGGCTTAAGAAAATTACTTTGTGGGTGGATACTTCAGCTTAATGGTGATAGTTTCCTTGGCACCTGCCAGAAGGAAGACGCAATCGCCATAACGAGTGAGATCCTGGCGCGTCGTGGGATTGTTGGAGAAGCCGTAGCCTTCGGTGGGGTTGCCCGCTGCATTGCGGTTGAGGGTGCCATCGCCGTTCACATCCTGAAAAACGGCGATGGCGTAGCTGCCCGATGAAATGTCCTTGAGCGTAATTTTCAGCGGGTTTTCTGTAATCTTGACACACCGACTCAAAACAGCATTTTTGTCATTATCAGGAAACCCAAAGCTGCTGGAAAACAGCTTGAAGCAGACTTCGCCCTTTTGGGTTTTCAAGTCATCAACTTCAATGATTAGGGTGCTTTTAAGTTCGGCGTTTGCGATCGGTGCCATAACCATGCTGAAGAGGGTTGCCAGGGCGATCGCGCCCATTCTGATCTTTGTTAACTCAAACATTCTGATTCTGCTCATCTCAACATGACAGCCCTAACTCGGCTTTGAGTTAAGGCGATTGGTCATTCATCGCGTGGTTACTCGCCGCGTTGTCCATTCCCACCCTATCAATCTTGAAGGGCTGCTCTTAACTCAGCGATCGCTTGAGCATTGGCAGCAATTTGCTGAGCATTTTCTTGCTGAATCTGAACGGTTTCTTGCTGTCGTCTGGCAATTAATATCAGGATTTCGTTGATCTGAGCAATTGCAGCGCTATGGTGAGCGACGGTTTGTTCTAGCAAGGATGATTGCTCGGTCATAACGTTATCGGCTCAAGATAGCCCCATTTTAGGCGGTCTTACCCTCACTCAGTTTCATCATCAGTTTGAACGGCGGACTCATGTGTAGACTTTTTGCCTGCCAGGGCGATCGCGATCGCATCCACCACTCGCGCGACTGGAAAAATCTCGATGCCGAGATCAATTGAAATTGTCCCCTTCGGCACGATCGCCTGCTTAAAGCCCAACTTTGCCGCTTCTTTCAGCCGCATCTCCATTTGCGACACGGGGCGTACCTGCCCGCCCAACCCCACTTCACCAATTAGAACCATCCGTGGATCAACCACGCGATCGCGAAAACTGGCGACAACGGCGATCGCCACACCCAGGTCAGCCGCCGGTTCCCCTACGCTCAAGCCACCTGACGAGGCAACGTAGGCATCGAGCTTCGAGAGCGGAATGCCCACCCGCTTTTCGAGCACTGCCAGAATTTGCAGCAGTCGATTGTATTCAATCCCAGTCGTTGAGCGGCGCGGCGAACTGTAGCTAGTCGGACTCACCAGGGCTTGCAGTTCCACCACGATCGGGCGGGTGCCTTCACAGGCGACGATCGTCGCACTACCCGACGAAAACTCGTCCCGATTGCCCAGAAAGAGTTCTGATGGATTCAGCACTTCCTGCAAGCCCTGATCCACCATCTCAAACACGCCAATTTCATGGGTCGCGCCAAAGCGGTTTTTCACCGATCGCAGCAGTCGATGGCTGGCAAAGCGATCGCCCTCAAAGTACAGCACCGTGTCTACTAAATGTTCGAGTACCTTTGGTCCCGCGATCGCGCCTTCCTTCGTCACATGTCCCACAATAAACAGCGTAATATTCTGCCGCTTTGCCATCTGCATCAGCACCGAGGTGCACTCCCGCACCTGCGCCACCGAACCCGGAGCCGATGACAGTGCACTAAAGTAAAGCGCCTGAATACTGTCAATTACGGCTACGTGAGGCTGCAACGACTCTAACTCCGCCAGGATCGTGTCGAGGTCCGTTTCCGGCAGGAGATAGAGGTCGGAGGGTGTAGGGTGTAGGGTGTGGGATGTGGGGTTGGAAGAGCGTTTTGAGTTTTGAGTTTTGAGTAGCACTTCGTGCCGCTGCGCTAGAGAGTTTTGAGTGTTCCCAACTCCCGACTCCCGACTCCCGACTCCCACTTCCCTTCTGCCTCCTGCCTCCTCCCCTCTCTCCTCCCCTACCCCCAACCGCTGCGCTCTCAGCTTTACCTGCTGGGCAGACTCTTCAGCACAGACATACAGCGTACGGTAGGTTTGAGAGAGCCGATTTGCCGTTTGCAGCAGCAGGGTTGACTTGCCGATTCCAGGGTCGCCACCAATCAAAACAAGCGAACCCGGAACGATGCCCCCACCCAGGACGCGATCGAGTTCAATATAGCCAGACGATAGGCGAGTTTGAGGATGGTCAGAAATTTGTGCTAGCGTGAGGGCTGCTTTCGGTTGGGCGGCTGCTTTCCGGGTAGTGGTAGCGCGATTGCTGATACGAGCGGCACCCGGACGGGCGGCAGCTGGCATCGCGGGAGTAACCTGTTCTTCTAACGAATTCCAGCTATTGCAGGCGGGGCATTTTCCAAAGTATTGAGAGGACTCTGCACCACACTGGTTACACACATAGTGCGATCGGGGTTTTGGCATTCTTAATGGCCGCGATGAGGAGTACTTATTACGACGAGAACCCGCGTCAGTTAAATGTTAAGAAAGTCTGAAGCGCTTTGAGGGAGAGAATTTTGGCGTTCTGAAGCGAAATGTGTAGGGTATTATCTTTAATGATAAGGTACAGAAATTAATGATTCTAAAATTAGGTTCAGGAGTCGATCAAATTGGAAAATCACAAAGAAAAGATACTTGTAGTTGATGATGAAGCAAGCATTCGTCGCATCCTTGAAACCCGTCTCTCAATGATAGGTTACGACGTGGTGACGGCGGCGGACGGTGAGGAAGCACTGGACACCTTCCGCAATGCTGACCCTGATCTGGTGGTTTTGGATGTCATGATGCCAAAGCTGGATGGGTATGGTGTCTGTCAGGAATTGCGGAAGGAATCGGATGTGCCGATTATCATGCTGACCGCGCTGGGCGATGTGGCCGATCGCATCACGGGTCTGGAACTCGGTGCTGATGATTATGTCGTCAAACCCTTTTCGCCGAAAGAGCTGGAGGCGCGGATTCGTTCGGTGCTCCGTCGTGTTGAGAAAACAGGCACCACGGGCATTCCCAGCTCCGGTGTGATTCACATCAACAGCATTCGCATCGACACCAACAAGCGCCAGGTGTATAAAGGCGACGAACGCATCCGTCTCACGGGGATGGAATTTAGCCTGCTGGAACTGCTGGTCAGTCGCTCTGGAGAAGCGTTCTCACGGTCTGAAATTTTGCAGGAAGTGTGGGGCTACACGCCAGAACGCCATGTGGATACACGCGTTGTGGATGTCCACATTTCTCGTCTCCGTGCCAAGCTTGAAGATGACCCCAGTAATCCTGAACTGATCTTGACCGCACGCGGCACAGGCTACCTGTTCCAGCGCATTCTTGAGCCGGGTGAAACGGACTGACCTGGGTGTCGCCATTAGACTGAGGCGAGAGGCTTGTATGCTGGAAGAGAGAACGCCTATTGCCTGATAACTCATGCAGATTTACTTGGATTACAGCGCTACTACGCCGACGCGTCCAGAAGCGATCGCGGTCATGCAGGCTGCGTTGAGTGACCAGTGGGGTAATCCATCAAGCCTACATGCGTGGGGTCAACGTGCTGCCATTGTGGTTGAACGTGCCAGGGTGCAAGTGGCACGCCTCATCAACGCCCCTGCGGAGTCCATCACGTTTACGTCAGGCGGTACGGAGTCAGACAATCTGGCAATTATGGGAGTTGCCCGTCAATACACCACACCGCAGCACATCATTATTTCCAGTGTCGAACATTCTGCGATCGCGGAACCCGTGCGCTGGCTGGAACAACTGGGCTGGGAGGTAACGCGGCTACCGGTTGATACACAGGGTCAGGTCAATCCGCTGGTGCTACAGCAAGCACTGCGAGCCAACACGGTTTTGGTGTCTATTATTTATGGACAGAGCGAAGTTGGTACGCTACAGCCGATCCAAACGTTAGGGGCGATCGTCCGTGCCCACGGTGCTTTGTTCCATACTGATGCCGTCCAGGTAGCGGGTCGATTGCCGCTGGATGTTCAG
>JAJPKC010000278.1 GCA_021323955.1 Oscillatoriales cyanobacterium Centralia_MAG_596
GACATTTTGGCGTGAACTGCTGCCACGTCATGACGGCCAAACGGTGCTGCTGGTTGCCCATAGCGGCATTAATCGTGCCCTCATCAGTACCGCGATCGGTCTGGAGTGCGATCGCTACCAGTCGGTGCACCAGTCCAACTGCGGTATTAGCGTGCTGAACTTTGCCGGTGGCTTTGGTGAACTCGTCCAGATTGAGTCGCTCAACCTTACAGCTCACCTCGGCGAACCGCTACCCAAACCGAAAAAGGGACATCAGGGGCCACGCTTCTTACTGGTTCGGCATGGGGAAACCGATTGGAATCGGCAGAAGCGATTTCAGGGGCAGATTGATGTGCCGTTGAATGATAACGGTCGGGTGCAATCGGGGCAGGCGGCTGAATTTCTGCGATCGATCCCCATTCACCATGCGGTCAGTAGCCCCATGCTGCGACCCAAAGCGACGGCTGAAACAATTCTGCAATACCATCCGGATGTGCCGCTTGACCTGGAGGATAACCTGAAAGAGATCAGCCACGGATTGTGGGAAGGCAAGCTAGAAGCCGAAATTGAAGCCGATTATCCAGGTACGCTGCACCAGTGGCAGCAGTCGCCTGAAACCGTGCAGATGCCCGAAGGCGAAAACCTCCAGCAGGTCTGGGCGCGCGCGATCGCGGCCTGGGAGCAGATTGTCCAGACGGCAGCCAATCGCCCCAATCCTGGAACAACTCTTGTCGTGGCTCACGACGCTATCAACAAAGCCATCCTGTGTCACATTCTCGGTCTGGGGCCAGAACATTTCTGGAACTTTAAACAGGGGAATGGTGCGGTCAGCGTCATCGACTACTCGGACGCTACGGGTGGTTTGCCAGTCTTGATGGCCATGAATATCACCATCCATCTGTCCGGCAGCATCTTTGACAAAACAGCGGCAGGAGCGTTGTAGCGCGTGTGGTGTGCGGGTGCCGCTTTGTAGGCGATCGGTGCTGTACGGCGGGTGGAAGGTAAACGTCCGCGGGCTAATGGACACAGTGAGAGGCTGAATGCAACATCCCAACGCTTGGTTCGTTAGCCCCCTGGCTGCCCCAGAGCAGTCCTTCCCTTTCTCCGTGCTTACCACTCAATACTCAACCCGACCAATCCATGTCTAGTGAACTGCTGCAGCAAGTCCGGGTGCTTGATCCCGTGTCCGATCACGATCGCGTTGCCGATGTCCTCATTGAGGATGGGGTCATTCGGGCGATCGCGGATACGCTGTCGGACTACCCCAGTGAAACGATCGTGCAGGACGGCAGGGGGTTAATCCTGGGGCCTGGCCTGGTGGATCTCTACAGCCATTCGGGCGAACCGGGATCTGAGGAGCGCGAAACGCTGCGATCACTCGCCCGTGCGGCGGCGGCTGGAGGCTTCACCCGGATCGCTATCTTGCCTGATACGATTCCCGCTGTAGACAATCCCGGTAGCGTTGCCTGGATGCAAAAACGCTGGTGGGCAGTGAGTGGGGACAGGAGTCAGGCATCAGAAGCGACTCCTACCCCTTACCCACCCTACCCCACACCCCAGCTTTACTGTTGGGGTGCGCTCACGCTGGGTGCTGAGGGCCAGCAGATGACCGAACTGGGTGAACTGGCGGCAACCGATATCGTTGGCTTTGCCGATGGTCGTTCGCTCACAAATTGGCTGCTGATCCGACGCGTTTTGGAATATCTGAAGCCGCTGCAAAAGCCTGTAGCGCTCTTTTCGTCTGACTCCAATCTGACGGGCAATGGCGTCATGCGCGAGGGGCCATCGTCGCTGCAGTTTGGCCTGCCGGGAATTCCCGCGATCGCCGAAACAGTGCCCCTCTTGGCGTTGTTAGAGTGTGTTGAAACCATTGGCACGCCGGTTCACTTGATGCGCATCTCGACCGCGCGGGGAGTTGCACTCGTTCGTGCTGCCAAAGCCCGTGGCGTTCCGATTACGGCCAGCACGACCTGGATGCATCTCCTGCTGAATAGTCGCGCGATCGGTCGCTACGATCCCAACCTGCATATCTGTCCGCCGCTGGGCAACCCGGCTGATCAGGAAGCGCTCCAGCAAGCGGTACAGGAGGGCATCATCGACGCGATCGCCATTGACCATACCCCCTATACCTACGAAGAAAAAACGGTTTCTTTTGCAGAAGCACCCCCCGGCGCGATCGGCCTGGAACTGGCGCTGCCGCTACTGTGGCAATCGCTGGTTGAAACTGGACAGTGGACGGCTCTGGCGCTATGGCGCAGTCTCAGCACCCGTCCGGCATTGTGCTTGCAGCAAAAAGTGGCGGCGATCGCGCCGGGAAAACCCGCCGAACTGACCCTGTTCGATCCAAAGTTGGCATGGACGGTTAACGGGCCATCGCTTCAGTCGATCGCGCGTAACACTCCCTGGTTAGAGCAGACGGTGACTGGGCGAGTGGTAAAAACCTGGACAGGAGATAACGGCTAAAGTCTTAGCCTTCATCCTTTAGCCGTTAGGAACGAGAACAAAATAAAACCGGTAATTCTGTAGGGGCTTAGCATGCGGGCAAAAACCGCTACCATCACCGGAAGCATACCTGCCGC
>JAJPKC010000250.1 GCA_021323955.1 Oscillatoriales cyanobacterium Centralia_MAG_596
CGATGCCAAAGACCCGTTTGCTGATTTTCCTCACTACAGTCCCTCGACGCCAAATTGTTACGGCAAGACCGATCTAGGCGAAAACTGCCGTGAAACGGAACTGTCTTTCAGTGCCTTATTGGCTTACTTCAACAAAGCATTGGCGGAAAGGAAGTTTGATAGTGCCCCGGCTGGCGGAAACGGTACTACAGTCAAAATCTTCCAGGTGTCAAAGAAGGGAAGCAAGATGACTCAATATCTCAGCATCCTCAAGGACGGTGAGAACAAAACGACCTACCTGCTGGCTCCCCAACCGATTGACAGCCTGGATAAGCTGAAAAAAGCAGAAGGGATACCCAAAGCGATCGCCGATCTGTACGATCAGCTTCCTACGGCTGGTGGCGGTACAAACGATGCGACACCGGGAGATTTTGTGCAGCCAGACTCTTACTACAAAGATCCCGCAGCAAGCCTACCAGAGCAACTTGGGGCAATTTACGGCTCACCAAAAGTTGTCGATGGCTCAACGGCTGACCAGATATACGCGACCCTCAAAGCCTATCTTAGCGACAAGGGCTATACGGCTGAACCCGCCGAGACGTATGGCGGTGGGCCGCTGTATGAAATTAAAGATGCCAGCTTTACAGGCTATCTCAATCTGGCGGTCGGTCAAGGTGGCGGTGTGATTGTTGTGGTGTGGACGAAAAAGCCCGGCTGATGGGCTATTCGATCGCCAGTGAGACGCGATCGCCACCGATGTCACGCAGCGTCCCCAAGACCTGCACCACTTTTTCGTAGGTCACTTGCTTATCGGCTTTAAGCACCACCGATCCTTTCGGATTTTTTTGCAGATACGCCGCGATTTGCTGCGCCAGTTGGGTATCGGTAACGGTGGTGCTGTTCATCAAAATCTGTCCCTGCCGGTTCATCCCGACAATGATGGGATCGGGCGGCTTTTCCTTGCTGATGCCCTTATCTGTACTGGGCAATGGGACGTTAACCGCCTGGAAATTGGTCAGCGTCATGGAAACAATGATGAAAAACGTGAGCACCGTTAAAATCACGTCCATCATCGGCACCAGATTGGGTTCTGGCATCTGCGAGCCTTGCTGCTGCGACTTGAATTTCATGGCATCTGCTCAGGCGTTATTTGTGCGAACTCGTCACGGGATCGGCAACAGTAGAATGGCGATCGCCGTTCAGCACCCCTGACTCGTACCAGACATGACGATAAATCACCTCCAGTTCACTGCCGATCTTCGAGAAATAGTCGATCTGCTTTGATTGCAGCGTTACAAAAACGCGAAACGCCGCCAGCGCAATGATGGCGACCACCATCCCCGTTGCCGTGACGATCAGTGCTTCACCGATTCCGGCTGCCGCTTTAGACGTATCGGCTCCGCTGCTGCCGCCACCGATGTTTAGATTGGTAAACGTGCTAATCAACCCGGTCACAGTGCCCAACAGTCCGAGCAATGGCGCGAGGGCCACGATCGTTTCCAGGAGCTTGTCGCCCTTACGCATCTGGACAAATTCCTGATCGCCCGCCGCTTCCATCGCTAAACGAAAGGTTTCGGGTGTGGGACGGTTGAGTTGCAGCGGTGCCAGCAAAAACCGCCCGATTGGCAGCGACTGAAAGCGAGCCGCGATCGCGCGCGCGTCGTCCAGGCTGTAGCGGGCCGCATCCAGTACATCGTGCGCAATCCGGTCTTCGCCGCGCAAGAGTTGAAACCAGAACCAGGCACGCTCCAGGGCACAGGAAACCGTTACTACAGACAACCCCGCCATGGGAATCATGACCGGGCCGCCTTTAGACAATAAATCGAACAGTGTTGCCATAGTAACCGTTTCAAAAAGACTACTGTGGCTAGTGAATGAACCCAAACTAGCCCTCCCCGCTAGAATAACGGACGGCAAGAGGGGGACTGGTTAAGGGCAGGTAAGCAAACTCCTAACGAAATATTAAAAATCGCGTGTTGGGAATCGGCGGGAGGGGGATGACCCGCCTGCCAGCAGGGGGCAATCGCTAGCGGGATAGCGGATCAGTTCCCCGCTTGAGCGACTTCTTTCGGTCTGGAGGACGAGAGATCTTGAAAAATGATGCGATCGGCGATCGATTCCGACGGTGGTTTGTCTGCAACCTTGACCGGTGGTTCATCTTCTTTCTTCTGGGCCACAACCTGCTGCTCATAGACATCGAGTGCACGGGCAATCGCCGTCTGCCGTCGATTTTGGTCATGGCTAATGCTGCCTTCGGCATTGCCCAGTCCGGGTGCATTCCAGCGATTCAGGTGTGGATCCCAGTAGGACTGGGTGCGTGCCCACAGTACGGCATCGGATCCGGTAAGACCGCGATCGTGTGCCTGCTTCAGCCATTCCACATACCCGGGTGTACTCAGGGCGGCCAGGGGGGACTGATTGGCCAGGTCGATCGCGTTCAACTCCTCTTCCAAAGACAAATTCATCCCGTGGGCATCGGCTTTTTGCCGAATCACATCAGCCTGCCCCTGCAGCCGCTTGAGCTGCTTTTCATCAGCTTCTTCGGGTGATTTTGCGCCATGTTGGTAGGAGAAACTACCCAGGTTCCAAACCCCATTACCAGGATCGACGTGCCCATAATAGGCATGTGTTTTGTTGCCGTCGGCGGTGCGGGTGCCTTCTGCATGGCCAACCGTGCGGGCAACGAGAGAGTCAGACCCGCCAGCAAAAATATCCGCATGCGCGATCGAGGGGGTGGGTGGTGACGAGGCGTTTGATGGGGCTGGGTCAGGAACACTGGTCGGTGCCGTCTGCGTGGGGACCGTCGGTGGATCAAAACTTAAGTTGGGCGATTTGGCTACGGGCTCCGCTGGGGTGGTTGCGGCACTAGCGCCGGGAGCACTGGCCACTGTGGATGCGTCAGCCGGTTTGCCAGACAGCGCAGCGCTGTCCGACGCCGAGGGAATATTAAGGATACCGCTATCTTCAGCGTGGGCAGTCTGGGCCGTTGTGAGACTTAGGGCCAGCAGACTCAAGACAACCAGGGAAGGAGATTTCATGGGCAGACTGAGAAGATGAAGCAACGGGAACAGAGTGGAGAATGGTACTTATGGCTTTTTCAGCGTGCGTTCCAGAATGGATTTGGCCGGTTCGACGATCGCCCACGTACCGTTGGGCTGTTTCCGCAAAGCGGCAAACTGAAGCAGTTGACCGCTCCCGATCGCATCGCCCTGACTGACGCTGCCGAGGCGAGGATCACTCAGCCCACAGAGGCGAAACAAGTAGGCCGGTACGTCTGGGCTGGAAAAAAAGAGACAGCGGCGCTTATCCAGTTGCGTACGGCCATCAAAGGGGGCGTAGACGTTATGCCCATCCAGCGCTACCGAGATGTCGCCCAATCCGCCCACTACGCTGCGATCGCCAATGGTATCGCCCGGTTGGAGTTGCCAGGTCTGGTAAAGCTTGATGCTTAGGGGAGGATCGCCCTTGGGGGGAGATGTGCAGCCGAACGGCAGCAGGCAGCCAATACCGATCAGTACCCTGATGAGAAGTGGTGTTTGGCGCATTTTAGTGGCGGAAGCTAAACGAATATCCGGCATACTCGTCTCCTTCGTACATAACAACCAACCAGGTTTGGGGATCAAATTCCAGCGGATACGCCTCCCTACGGGACGACACGTTCGATCGCAGCTCCACGTCCGATAACTGGCAGTAAGGCTCCTTCACAACCTGGCGCACCTGCGTTTTCGCTGCACGCTCCGGGATTGTCAGCAGTTTGGATAGCTGGTCGCGAGACAAGACCGCTCTGGGCTGCACAACCTCCTGACACACAGCTTTGGCAGGCGGGGGGGCTGGTAACAAGCCACTGGGGTCTGCTAACAAGCCGAGTGCGGCCACGACAGACCCACCCGCCAACATGTATTTCACATTTGTGGTACGCGATTTGCGATGGTGCATCGTTCCTGTCCTTGAAGGTCACTAGCGTTAGGCAAACAAATGCAGTAGACTGCTCAATCCGCTGCAGGCGAACCCAACCGGACGAGCAACAATCCGCCGTCACTGACGGTAGAGTAGTCATGGAGCTGACCACGATCGTGTTGCAGCCGGAGAAAGAATATCGGCAGGTCTGGCCCTGCAAGCGCAATTGGGAATAGGATGATTCTATATCAAAGGTTAGTACACAAGTACTATAGATGATGTTAGCAGGATTCCTCCAAAATCGTTGCAATTCCCCACATCAACTTGAGCATGAACAAAGCGCCCCGTGGATTCCATGGGGCGCTTTGAGTCATGGCTTTGAGTGAATGGCTTTGAATTAGGATTGGAGACTGGTCAGGTTCAAAATTCGGCAGTCAGAGGTGCTTGTGTTGCTTTGACGCGCAATCCTGGAACAGGCTGATCAATCACCCCACCTGACCGGTCTTCTATTCGTCGTTGCCATTGGTTGAATGGTGAGGCAATATTTGTGACGGCTGACCGTGACGGCTGAGCACTCTAGTAGGGCGGTTTGTTCTGCTTAAACGTTGCCAGCCACTCTCGCAACTGTTCGCCAGCCGCATCGCGACCACCCAGCCCAAAGGCGATCGCAATTGCCACCGCGATCGCGCCGAGCAGTAAACCAAACGCCAGATTGACGATATTGGGGGCAATCCCAATCTGCTCCAGCGAAATCGCCGAGACGAGCACAATAATGGCAATGCGAGCCGTTTGCGCAAGAATCCTGGACTGAGACGTATTGGAACTGCTGATCAGGCTGTAGGCCAGGTTTGCCAGGTAAAGCCCAACGGCAAACACAACCAGACCGGCCAGGACGCGCCCAAAGATCGCGAGTAGCCCCACCACCACCAATTTCAAGCCCGGAAAATTCAGGACGTCGATCGCCGCGACAGCCGCAAACAGCATGATCCCCACCAGCGTGATCACGCCGACAATTTCGGCGGGTGTCCGGGTTGTCGGCGTTACCCAATCCGATTGCAGGGCGGTGGACTGACCAGATGCTGGAGGGGGCGGTGGAATATTGGCTACGGGCGGCGGCGTCACCGCACGATAGGGGGTGGATTGGATTCCCAACCAGTAAAAAATGTTGTTGAAGCCAATACTGGTCAAGATATTGGTAACTAGATCAGCGACAAATTTGCCGATGACGTATGCGGCAACTAGAATGAGTGCGGCGGTGAAGATGAGCGGCAGCGCATTGAGAATTTGATTGAGCGTTGCCGTTGCTGGCCCTGAGATTGACGGGATCTCCAGCGCATCCAGAGCGGCCGTAGCGGTTGGGATCAAGATCAACACATACACGATCGTGCCCACCAGCCAGGAGAGTGACTGTCCACCGGTCTGGCTCAACCCAAAGCGGGCACCCACGCGATCGGCTCCTGCGGCGGTCAAAAGATTGGTAACGATGCCCCGGACAACACGGGCGATCAGCCAGCCCACCACGCCAATCAGCACCGCTTTCAGAATTTTGGGCAGTGCCGCCAGAATGTCATTCAGCAAATTTTGTACCGGCTGGAGCGGCCCCTGGAGATCCAGCACACCCAGCACCAGCGGCAGGAAAAAGAGAAAGATCAGCCAGTACAGCGCATTTCCCAGCGTCTCACTCAGCAGAAATGGCGTTTCAGCAGGCGCACCCGTGGCGGGATCAGCACTGGTCGTTTGCGAAAAGCGCTCGTCCAGCGAGAAGCTCTGAGCAATACGGATCACAACCGTTTTTGCCAATGTTGCCAGGAGCCAGGCGATCGCAACCAGAATCCCCGCCGCACCGAGTTTCGGCAGGTAGGAGAAAATCTGATTGAGAAAATTATTGAGCGGCTGAGATACCGTTGTGAGCTTCAGCGCATCCAAAAACGCCACGGCTGCCACAACCGCAATAATCCAGAAGACAATGCTGGATATGAGCTTCTCAACTTTGAGCGGTTCTGTACCCGGCCGTTGCGGCATTACTGAACTGGCAAGGCGATTGTCTAGCTCAGTCCGCTCAAGTAACCCACCCACAATCCGGCTGATGACCAACGCGACAATCAAACCGATCACGAGGATGAGAATTGCCCCGACCAGATTCAGCACGGTCGGCCCCAGCGCTCCCAATCCCAGGGCGGTTAGAAATTGTGTCAGGGGTGAGACAGCGATATTGCCGCTATCGCCCGGCGGCGCTTGAGCTAGCAGAGAATCGGCCCCCGTAGAGACGGCGATCCCCTGGAGATGTCCCAGATGCTGAAAGATTGCATTCATGATTGATTAAATTAACCTCAAGCTTGCTAGAAAACGTACAAATCCAATCACGGTTAAAGGTAACTGATTAGAGATCTATCGCATAATCGTTAAGGTCTGAGCAGCAGTTGACGCATGTTGTCAAAACGATGTAGGGAATACGAGATAAATGGCGAAAAAGATTTCTCTTCCCGGTGTATCTCACGTCACTTTGTCCTACAAGAATGTAAAAGCGTCGGCTAAGGTGCGCTGATCATAATCCGTCATCTCTGATCGCAACATCTATCTTTTTAGAGAAAATTTACAACTGCCTTGCCATGTCCGAATCGCAGATATTCGAGCAATCGATCCAGATCAACGCCAGTGCGACAACGGTTGAGCGCTGTATTACCGATCGCGCGTTGATGCATCGCTGGCTCAACCCCGCCTTGCGCTGTGACCCGATCGACGAATGGTCTACCGACCTCGGCAGTCGCAGTCGCTTTGTGATTCAAACACCTGTACTCAAGCCCGCACTCAATAGCGTGGTCGTTGAACGGGAGCCAGGGCTGATTGTCTGGGAGTTCACCGGCTTTTTTAAGGGGCGCGATCGCTGGGAGTGCAACCCTGAACTGCACGGCACACGGCTGGTCAACCGATTTGAGTTTGCGATTCCCAATCCGATCGTGCGCTTTGGGTTCAATACCTTTGCAGCAGCCTGGACTCGCGACGACATGCAGGCTCAGCTACGGCGTTTGAAGCGGGTCGCTGAGGCCGTCTATCAAGGAATAGGATAGATTGCAATTGAGAGATGTGCAGCGGCAGCCCGGAGGTGACAGCGCATGACGCTACTCCACGCTGGCGGAACCGTGCGGAAACGCGTGTGGAGAGTCTGACTAGGACGGCACAACCAGTGGCACAGAGCATTTCAATCGCCGCCTGGAAGGGGTCTCTGGGGCGGGTAGCGGCTGCGCCTCATCGTCAGGGCTAACGACGGTCAGTTGACCCTGCATTAGCGCGATCAAAAGTTGTGCTGCCAGCAGGCTGAAGCCCCTGGACGGAATGGGAGCCGTCTCAGGCAGAGGGGTTTGGATCTGATCGATCGGTTCACTGGGCGCGACGGCAAAGTCATCACTGTCTACCCAGATGTGGGCATAGCCTGGATCAATCGCGACATCGACCCACACCTGAATGCTCCCTTCCTGCAGCTGCACGATCGGTCGTTCAACGAGGTATAGCAGCACTTGCTTCAGGCGACGCGGATCGGCACTGACGTAAATCTCGGGATCAGGCAGCGTGACTTGCAGCGGCAAATTTCGATCTTTTGCCTGCAGGTGTGTCAGCTGATGCACTTCCTGGAGGAGACTGGCCAACTGCATAGGCTGGGTTTCCATTTGCAGCGTACCGTGCTGGAGCCGTGCCACATCCAAAATCTGATCCAGCACTTTGACCATTTTGAGCGCCGATTGATGGGCCTGAGCGACGAATTCACGCTCTTCCTCGGGACTATCGCACAGATCGTTCAGGATCAGTTGGTGCAGCCCAATCATGCCGTTGAGGGGCGATCGCAATTCGTGGGATGTGCGAACCAGAAAACCACCCTTAAATTGACTCATCTCTGTGGCCATCTGATACGCCAACTGCAACGCCTGGATCTCGGCCTGGCGATCGCGATCGTCCGGTTGAACCGTGTCTGACCGTGCCACCATCACGCTCGTGTCTGCTGCGGCAGCTACAGCCGCCGTTGACTGCGATCGTCGGCGAAGGCCAGATCCCAGTCCCAATCCCAGTCCCAGTCCCAGTCCTAACCACACTAAATCAGTCCAAATCATGCGTTCCAGCTACACTCAACCATCTTGCCCATCAAAACCGAAATTACGCACGCTGGCAAATCGGCGCTCTGCGGACTCAGCGTCCACCTCAAACAGCATGACTCGCACTGTCACCTTACTGGCCCTTCAACGCCTCCTCATCTAAGTGCACGGCCCCCTGCCTCAAAATCTCCCAGCACGTCCCCGTCCAGCGAATCACCGTTGATGGAATACCTGAGGGGGCTAAAGGGGCCGATCGCTGGAGTGTGGCTTCCGCTGCTGGCGTCAGGGTCACGACAGCGGGAAACGCAGCGGCAATGGCCGCCATGGTTTGCAGCGGTGGCTGACCCGACCGATTGGCACTGGTCGTTGCGAGCGGCCCGGTTTCGTTTAAGATGGCGCGAGCGATCGCATGGTTGGGGACACGCACCCCAATCGATGTTGGCTGGGTCGGGTTCATCGCGGGTGGGACGAGATCGCTGGCAGGCAGTACGAGCGTGAGTGCACCGGGCAAATAGCGATCGATCACGTGCTGCCAGATCTGTCGCTCAGCAGGGCTACCGTTCACATACGCCCACAAATCACCGAGGTTGGCCGCCATCAGAATTAAGGGCTTGTCCAACTGGCGCTGTTTTGCCGTGAATATTAGACCAGCGCGATCCGGACGCGCGCCCAGCGCCGGTACCGTATCGGTCGGAAAGCTGACCAGATGTTCACCAGAACGAACTTTTGTAACCAGATCAGGGAATGAAACTTGAGGCATTGCAACGAAACATCGAGAGCGCACGACGGGAAAACCAGGATGCACTGAAGCCTGTCCAGCCAGCGCTCAGTGACCTGCAAATGCCAGTATACTGCTCACGCTTTTAATTAGGATTACGACATCGCATGGCTAACTGGACTAATCGCGTTATACGGCCAAATCCGTGTTTTTTTGCAGATTTTTGACTACACTGGTCAATCTATCACCAGGGTTCTCACCAGTGCTGATTAAGGGGACGCTCACTTGATCGCAAGTGGTTGCTTCGGTACGGCTGATACTGTAACACTCCGCGTGTGGTGTCAA
>JAJPKC010000462.1 GCA_021323955.1 Oscillatoriales cyanobacterium Centralia_MAG_596
GGATCTTAAAATCAATGCGACCAGTGGCGTGAAGGTGAATGACGCTACAGTGGTCAGGGCTAATGTTGAAGCTGACAATGGGATCATTCATGTGATCGATACGGTCTTGCTGCCGCCGGGAGTCAGCGTGTAGCGACTATGGATGAGTGATGCATGACGGGTGGAGCCTGGGTTGGGGTGAACGATCATTCGTCCTGCCACAGGCTCTTAGGCTATGAGTGGCACCGTCGTTTGATTTGCGTTGCCACGGCTTTCTGTCTGCAACCCGATGTGCGGCAGGGAGCGGGCTGGGATATTCTTATTGAAAACCAGGCATTGTAGCGAGGGCCGACACAGTGGTGAACCATTCTCCGTTTAATGACGAGATTACTCTGGCAGAGCAGGCAGAGCTGCTGGGAAAACAGGCGATGAAGTTGGGGCTAATTCCTAGTTTTGCGGTTCATCACTTTCCGGATAGCTGGCAGTTTTACATTCCTGACTTTCATAATAGTGAGCCGCTGACGCCAGAAGAGGCCTATCTCACGTTTAAAAAGAAAATTGACGCCGTCAGAACGGCGTGATCCGTGATGCGATCGCGGTCATAAGTGGTTCAACAGCAGGAGGACAACCGAGGTTCTTTGTGGGAGATTGGTGGCATTGCGTTGAACAACTCCTATGGCAAAACCTGTAATCCTGAGCGTTGATGACGACCCGGAGGTTTTACAAGCGGTCGCCCGTGACCTGCGGCGACAGTATGGCGATCGCTTTCGCATCATCCGGGCCGATTCGGGTGCGACGGCGTTGGATACGGTACAGCAGTTGAAACTGCGGAACGAACCCGTGTCGCTCTTTATCGTGGATCAGCGGATGCCTCACATGAGCGGTGTCGAGTTCTTGGAACAGGCGATCGCCATTTTTCCCGATGCCAAACGGGCACTGCTAACGGCTTACGCAGACACCGATGCGGCGATCCGTGCCATTAACAGCGCCCGCATTGACTACTATTTGCTGAAACCGTGGGATCCACCCGAAGAACGACTGTACCCAGTTCTGGATGATTTACTCGATGACTGGCAGGCAACGACCAGCCCGCCCTTTGAGGGCATTCGCGTGGTCGGCAATCGCTGGTCGCCCCAGTCCCACCAGGTCAAAGACTTCCTGGCGCGCAATCAGGTGCCATACCAGTGGCTTGATATCGAACTGGCACCCGAAGCGCAGGAACTGGTTGCCTACGCCGAAGCAGACGGGACGCGATCGCTCCCCCTGGTGCTCTTTCCCGATGGCACTCGCCTGGTGCAGCCCTCGAATCTGGATATCGCGGCCAGAATTGGCCTGCAAACGCAGGCAGAGCGCCCATTTTACGATCTGGTGATTGTTGGGGGCGGGCCAGCCGGACTCGCAGCGGCTGTCTATGGGGCCTCAGAAGGCCTTACCACGGTCATGATTGAGCGCGAAGCCCCTGGTGGACAGGCCGGGTCGAGTTCTCGCATCGAAAACTATTTGGGCTTTCCCGTGGGGCTGAGTGGTGCCGATCTGGCACGGCGGGCGGTGACTCAGGCGCGGCGCTTTGGGGTAGAAATTCTCACGCCGCAGGAGGTCTGTGGGGTGAGAATCCAAGACTCTTACCGCATTGTCGAACTGTGCGACGGCAGCGAGTTGAGCTGCCATGTCCTGCTGATTGCTACGGGTGTCTCCTACCGAAAGCTGGATGTGCCGGGAATGGACGCATTAACAGGCGCGGGGGTCTATTACGGGGCCGCCATGACCGAAGCGATCGCCTGCGGTGGCGAAGATATCTACATTGTGGGTGGGGCTAATTCGGCGGGACAGGCGGCGATGTACTTCTCGAAATACGCCCGTCGCGTGGTGATGCTGGTGCGGGGGCCATCGCTCACGGCCAGCATGTCGCAGTACCTCATTGACCAGATCGCCTCAGTTGACAACATTCAGGTCTGTACAGGCTGTAGCGTGGTTGAGGTCAAGGGCACCGAACACCTGGAGTCGATCGTCATTGCCAATGCGACGACCGGCACGAAGGAAACCGTACCCGCAAAATCGCTGTTTATTTTCATTGGTGCCAGTCCCTGTACCGACTGGTTGGACGGTGTGGTTGAGCGCGACAAACAGGGCTTTATTCTGACCGGCACCGACCTGCTGCGCGATCGCGATCGCCCCCGTGGCTGGACACTGGAGCGCGATCCATTCCTGCTGGAAACCAGCGTGCCCGGTATCTTTGCGGCGGGTGATGTGCGCTTTGGGTCGGTCAAACGTGTGGCATCTGGCGTGGGTGAGGGGTCGATCGCCGTTCAGTTTATCCACCGCTATCTCAGCAAGGTGTAATCATGCTTCATAACCCTAAAGAGGAATTGCTCTTCCCAACCCTCTCGGAGGAAGAGCTTGAGCGCTTACAGGCCCACGGACAGGAGTTGTCGCTCACGGATGGTGAGGCAATTTTTCACGAAGGTGACCCGACCTACCAGTTCTACGTGGTACTTGAAGGCGAGGTACGCGTGACCAAAGTGGTGAATGGGGATGTCCAGATTCTCGCCATTCACGAGCGTGGGCAGTTTACGGGCGAACTATCGATGCTGACGGGTGCTCCGGCACTGGCAACAGCGCGATCGTGCGGTGCCAGTCGGGTGCTGGCAATCGATCCTGACACCTTCAAGCAGATTCTCGCGGAGTGTTCCCAGGGGGCATCGGTCATCCTGGCGGCAATGGCGGGGCGGGCACGCGAAGTCGAGTTTCAGATGCAGCAGCAGGAGAAGCTGGCGGCGCTGGGCAGACTGTCGGCGGGCCTTGCCCACGAGTTAAACAACCCGGCAGCAGCGGGCAACCGGGCGGCTCAGCAGTTGCGTGACGCGATCGCGGCAATCCAGACCCGCCTGCTGAAACTCTGCGAAGATCTCTTCCCCGCCAGTCAGCGTCAGGCGCTCGTGACACTGCAGCAGGATGCCCTGGGCTATCTTGCGGCGGCACCCCGTCTTGCGCCATTGGATCAGAGCGATCGCGAGGATGCCCTGACTGACTGGCTGGATGATCATGCGATCGCCGATGGGTGGAAGCTCGCTCCCACCCTGGTCTCTGGTGGTATCAACGCCACTCAACTGGATAAACTCGCGCCGCAGCTAACGCCCGATGCTCTGGCTGAAGGCCTTTCCTGGTTGGCGGAAACGCTGACCCTGGCAGGGCTGGTGAACGAGGTTGAGCAAAGCACCAGTCGCATTGCGCAATTAGTCAAAGCGATCAAATCCTACTCCTACATGGATCAGGCTGCCCTGAAGGACATTGATCTACACGAAGGGCTGGAGAATACGCTGACGATCCTCAACCACAAGCTGAAATACGGCATCACGGTTCATCGTGAGTATGACCCCGCTGTGCCACGCATTTGTGCCTACGGCAGTGAACTCAACCAGGTGTGGACAAACCTGATCGATAATGCGGTCTATGCGATGGGCGGTAAGGGGGACTTAACGGTGCGCACGACGATCGACCATGACCAGGTTCTGGTTGCGATCGCTGACACCGGCACGGGCATTCCACCAGACATCCAGTCCCGCATCTTCGAACCGTTCTTTACGACCAAGGGGGTTGGTGAAGGCTCTGGCCTTGGGCTGGATATCGTGCGCCGTATAATTGTCAACCGTCATCACGGTGACATCCGCGTGACATCCAAACCCGGTGAAACCTGCTTTCAGATCTGGCTGCCCATCCAACCACCGGCCACGAATCAGGGATGAGTGTGGGAGCTCGGTTCGGGTGTCACGGCAAAGGTGAGAACCGTTTCATCCACTCCTTTTAGCTTTAAAGGGCTGAATTTGGTGATCTCGTCTTGCTCCAGATAGTCGGCAACGGCTGCCGACACCAAAATACAGTCAGGTTCCGCTGCCTCCTGAATCCGAGAGGCAATGTTCACACTGGGACCGATCGCGGTGTAGTCCGATCGCTCGGCACCGCCAAACATGCCCACGACTGCGGTTCCCTGATGAATGCCGCAGCGGAACTGCACCTGACTGATGCCTTGCTTCTGCCAGCGCTCGTTGAGTCTGTGCAGCGATCGCTGCATTTGACGGGCTGCTGCAATGGCACGGCGTACCTGCTCATTGGGCGTCATTTCCTCCGGCGAGCCAAACAGCGCCAGAATCGCGTCGCCCATAAATTTGTCTACGGTGCCGCCGTTGTCAAACACGGCACGGGTCATTTCTGCCAGATATTCATTCAGCAGTTCGGCGACCCGGCGCGATCGCAGCGTGTTGGACAGTTGCGTAAAGCCAATGATATCGCTAAACAACACCGTCACCATACGCGGTTCAGGACGCAGATCCAGCACCAGATCGCCCCGAGCGGCTCGCTGCACCAGCGATGGCGGCAAAAATCGTTTCAACACTGATTCCGTCAGGTACGTGTTGAGTTCGGCAACCCGCTGTTCGTTGGCCTTGAGTGCCAGCAGGTTACGCACTTCGGCCAGCAGTTCGCGATCGCTAAACGGTTTGGACAAATAAGCATCCGCGCCCTGCTCCACGCCTTCAATGCGGGTATCTTCATCCGCTTTTGCCGTCAGGAGAATGATCGGAATTCCCTTCAGGTCTTCGTTCTCTCGAATCATGCGGATCATGTCCAGACCCGACACCATGGGCATCATCAAGTCACTCACGATCAGCTGTGGACGATGGACTTGGGCCGTTTGAAATCCTTCCGAGCCGTTGCGCGCCGTCCACACGTGGTACCCTTGTTCGCGCAAAATGCCCGAAACATAGGTCCGTAGGTCTGGGTTGTCGTCCACAATGAGAATTCGAGCCGCATCCGATTTTACGAGTGGTGGAGCGATCATGCTGTCCCCTACGCTGGGTTCGTCCTGTAGCTCCATCTCGACATCAGCGAGTTCTACCAGGGCTCGACTGGGCTGCACTTCGGCTTGAATTTCAATCAACTGCTGAGGGGGGAGATGCGCCACCCCAGTTTGCAGCCAGACCGTAAAGGTCGTGCCCGTGCCATAGGTGGACTCCACCGAGATTTGTCCGCCGTGCAGTTCTACCAGTTCCTTGACCAGTGCGAGTCCCAGTCCGCTACCCTCATAGCTGCGATTGGCGGATCCCTCTGCCTGCCGGAAACGCTCAAACAGGTGCGGCATCTGATCGGGACGAATGCCAATACCCGTGTCACTGACTTTCAGTAAGCAGTGATCACCCGCTGGTTCCAGCGTCGCTGTGATGTTGCCATGCTCAGGTGTGAACTTCATGGCATTCGACAGCAGGTTGTACAACACCTTGTCGAATTTCTCCAGGTCTAAGTAAACCTGGGGACAGGTGGCCAGATGCGTTGTGAGGGTGATCCCCTTCTTCTCACAGTAGGGACGAAACGAATCGACCGTTTGACTGACGAAGTCCACCAAATCGCACGGGCGAAAGCTTGGCTGCATCCGTCCAGCATCCAGCCGCTGGAGGTCGAGCAGTTGGTTGACCAGCCGCAGCAATCGACGTGAGTTGCGCAACGCGATCGCCGACTGCTCATAGGTTAATCCCTGATTCTGGGCGATCGCCGACTCCAGTGGCCCAATCATGAGCGTTAGCGGCGTGCGAAATTCGTGGGAGATGTTTTGGAAGAACTCCGTTTTCTGCTGGTCTAGTTCCAGCAGTTGCTCTGCCTGTTGGCGAGTTTTCTGGTAGAGACGAGACTGGTGCACCGCGATCGCCGCCTGTACGGCCACGGCCTGCGCCAGCTCAATCTCCGATGACAGCCAGCGGCGGGGCTGGCGGTTTTGTCGGAGCGAGATGCTGCCAATAATCTGCCCATCCAAAATCAGCGGCACGACCAGCAAGGCCCGAGCCGGATTGCGAAACGGTTGTTCAGACACCGTCATCTCTGTGTCCTGGGTCAAATCATTGAGCACCACCGGTTGCTGGGTGAGGAGCAGTTGCTTCAGCACCGGATTGCCCTCGATCGGCACGGTGGACTGGGGCAATGGGCGCGCGATCGTCTCTCCCGTCAGCGGACGTGAAGAGGGACTGTACACAGGGTTGTTTACGGCGGCGGGATGCGTCGGCGCGTGGACACCAGGTACAGAAGTGGTCGCCCAGCCGGCATGGGCGGCATCGTGCAGTCCAACCAACTGAACAAACTCATCCTCCCGCGTCCACAGCGATAGGGCGCACCCATCGGCATGGAGCGCTTGCCCAAGCTGTTGCGTAATAGCGGCAAAAATCTCCTGGGGATCAAGACTGGAACGAATGGCAGTGGTAATCGTGTTGATCAATGCCTCACGCTTTGCCAGTGCCCGCACCTGCTCGTAAGTGCGCGCCTGAAACAGCGCGAGGGCGGCCTGGTCTGCCACCATGGTGAGTAGCTGAACTTCATCCTCCTGCCAGGTGCGAAGTTCACCGCACTGGTGGAGCGCCAATACGGCCATTAGCTCTTGCTGACAGACCAGAGGCACGATCAGGCTGGAGCGGATGCCCGTGTCGATGTACATCTGCCGTCGCTGCTGCACGTCGCGATCGCTCCCCTGGAGTCGATCGTCCGTCTCTACGTCCTGAATCACAGCGACTTTGTGGGTCTGCCAAACGGTTTGGGCCAGCGTGGATTTCAGTTTGCCGAGTTCCTGCCCCTCTGGGACGGTCGCCTGTTCGTTCACATACACAAACCAATCGTCATCCATACGCCCATCCTGGAATGGGCGGACGACGCAGCTGCTCACTTCCAGAACCTGACCGACGGTTTCACCAATTGTGTGCAGGATCTGACGATAGCTGAGGTCACTCCGAATCGTGCTGGTAACGGCATTGAGCAGCGATTCCTGACGGAGCGATCGGCGCAGTTCGCGGGTTCTGGCCTTTAGCAAATTGTGGGTATCGACTGCCTGCCGGACGACTCCTTTCAGCTCATTGTCATCCCAGGGCTTTGTGACGTACTTAAAGACTTTACCCGCGTTGATGGCTTCAACCAAGTCTTCAACGTCGGTGTACCCGGTGAGGATAATGCGGATCGTGTCGGGGTACTGGGTCGCGGTTAAGCTCAAAAACTCCGTCCCGCTCATCAACGGCATCCGCTGATCGGAAATAATGACCGCGATATCGCCTTCCTTCGCCAGGATGTCAAGGGCGATCGGTCCATTTTCGGCCTTTAAGACCTTAAACTCACGATGAAACGTGCGGTACAGCAAGTCTAAATTGTCTGGTTCATCATCGACGACCAGCAGTTTTGGCTTGTTGTGCGGTTGAACTTTCATGCACCGCTCTCCGGCTGTGAAGGCAGTTGAATAAGCAATTGTTGAGATGCATAGAAGCGTGGCAGCGCTAGTCTTGAAGCCCCCTGCTGACTAAGTTGATGCTCGTGTAGCACTGTATGTCGTCTACTGCTAATTGGTTCCTGCATGCCACTACTAAATTCAAAGGGATCACATCAATCAATATTGCTGTTCATGTTGGTTACCTCAGTCCTGGTCTTACCGCAGTCCCGGTCTGAAGTCCGCGGGTCTGAACATCAATATGGCTTAGCGCTGGACGAAGTGCTAGGCACGGTCCAACAGGGCAGCGCATCAAAGCGATTGGAGCTGTTGTCATACTCAAACGTAAGCCCTGTTCAACCCATTGATTAACCTTCACTAAGGTTGCCCCCAGTCACACATTGTCTAACTCCCACTCTTAACCTTCCCCGATAACGTTACTGCAATGAACCGAAACTGCAATGAACCGAAACGTTGTCAATCCTGACCTGTCGATCGAGCGGTGTCACTCCACGCTGAGCTAGTAGCGCTCAGCCCGGTCGATTGGCTGCCATCCGTGGATTGGCCACCATCCGTGTGATCAAGCGATACTGCTGCTTAACCGTACGCGGTCTGCACCCGAGATTTGCGGTTTAACGTCTACCTTGAGCCTGCGGTCTTGAGCCTGCGGTAACGACTGAAAGTGGAGCGCGATTGTTCGCTGCTGATCATTCGCTGCTGATCCTTATGTTAGAAGCGATCGCTGACGAACGCGATCGCACAGCCTTTATCGGGATACATTAACTGACTGAAACGTTTGATCAGCAGGTGCTACGGGAACAGTCCTTCTCTCACCGCCCGTAGAGCACGATCATGCTGTGAGGCTGGTCAGAGACTATAACACTGGGAGCCTTGCTCCACGATGTAAAATCAATGACCATGTGACAGCGCTTGTGCGACACCAGCGGTGCTCGTTATCAGCCCTAATGGGAGCACCTCGCCTCAATCCTAAGCGTACGGCTCCATCCGTACAGCATTCTTTAAGCTCAACGACGATGCACCTCTGTATCATGCTAGTTTTTCTAGCACAATTTTTCTACCTGTTCTGATATCTACGATGCGACAAATGGCGATCCGCACAGATTTGAATGCTAGACACCTATGCCTGTAGTCCACACAGGCCGTCATGCCTGTGACTCTTGGCCCAACCGCTGAATGGCGAAATTAGCCAAACAGATCAGGCATAATGTAAAAATGCAGGATGATTGATAAGCCAAAACCACCTGATTGCTTTGTTGACATAATTTATCGGTTTAATTCTGTTTAATTTGTGTCATTTCTGCGATTGGGGTCTATAACAATATTCGACATTTCATTTAGCTTTTATCAATCCTTTGTCCCTTCCGCCTGGAGTTTTCCCTGATCATGCGGTGTCCCTTCTGCCAATATACTGACAACCGTGTTCTCGAATCGCGCTCCGCGGAAGCAGGCCAGAGTGTGCGGCGACGACGGGAATGTTTGCGGTGCGAACGCCGTTTCACGACCTACGAACGCATTGAATTTGTACCAATTACTGTCATTAAACGCGATGGCGATCGCGAGTCCTTCGATCGGTTCAAGCTTTTACGCGGTATTGTTCGCGCCTGCGAAAAAACTGGGGTTTCCTCGGTGCAGCTCGAAAACCTGGTTGACGAAATCGAAACCGAATTACAGCAGCGAGCCGTTCGCGAAGTTCATAGTTACGAAATCGGCGAATTAGTGCTGCAAAGTCTACGCCACCTCAGCGAAGTTGCTTACATCCGATTTGCCTCGGTCTACCGCAAATTTCAGGGTATTAATGATTTTGTCAATACGCTGCACCATCTGCGCAGTGACGGTACCCCTGACCAGGCAGAATTAGGTCTGACATTAATCGATAGTGATCAGCTCAACGGTACGACAAACGAGGCAATCCTTTCGCCGTCACAGTCCCCCTCTTCGAGACATTAGCCAGTTTTCTATGGCGGGCGCTGGCGGCGCGATCAACGACTGGCGGCGCATGTGGCCGCAGGTGGGCATGATGTGGTTCGGTCAGTCTTAAGTGGGCGTGACTGACAAAGATTCGCTATGCTGTATAAGCACGGTCATTCGTGCACGAGTTCGCTCTCTGATTGAGGACTGCTATCGCTAGCTTGATCTGAAAACGTATTAAGACGATCGCGAAAGGTGTGTCGAGTGAACTTGATTAGGTTATGATGGTTCTTCTGAGCCCAATCTTGTCCCAATTTAACTCTCCTAGTTTAGCGCTCGGGGAGGTGTAGGTGTAGGCAGCACAATGACAGTGCGTATACATCGGCAGGAGGCAAACTTTTACGGAGATAACTACCAGGAAACGATTCGCATGGTCAATCAGGAAACGACAGAAATAGATGTTGGCTTTACCCACGAGGATTTTGCTGCCCTACTTGACAAGTACGATTACCACTTCAGTCCAGGGGATGTGGTCGCTGGAACCGTGTTTAGTCTTGAGCCAAGGGGCGCACTGATTGACATTGGCGCGAAAACGGCCGCATATATCCCGATTCAGGAAATGTCAATCAACCGAATTGATGGCCCTGAAGAGGTGCTGCAGTCGAATGAAACACGTGAGTTTTTCATTCTTGCCGACGAAAACGAAGATGGACAGTTGACTCTTTCCATTCGTCGTATCGAGTACATGCGGGCCTGGGAGCGCGTACGTCAGCTGCAGGCAGAAGATGCAACTGTACGTTCCAGTGTTTTTGCCACCAACCGGGGTGGTGCTCTGGTGCGAATTGAAGGTCTGCGAGGGTTTATTCCTGGATCGCACATCAGCACGCGCAAGCCGAAAGAAGATTTAGTGGGCGAAGAGCTACCGCTGAAATTTTTGGAGGTAGATGAGGAGCGTAACCGTCTCGTGCTGAGCCATCGTCGAGCGCTGGTTGAGCGCAAGATGAACCGTCTAGAAGTGGGCGAAGTGGTGATTGGTACTGTACGCGGGATCAAACCCTACGGTGCGTTTATCGACATCGGCGGTGTCAGCGGGTTGCTTCATATCTCTGAAATTTCGCACGACCATATCGATACGCCTCACAGCGTCTTCAACGTTAATGATGAAGTCAAGGTGATGATCATCGATTTGGATGCCGAACGGGGTCGGATTTCGCTCTCGACTAAGCAGTTGGAGCCAGAACCGGGCGACATGGTGAAGAATCCTCAGGTCGTGTATGACAAAGCGGAAGAAATGGCGGCTAAGTATCGTGAACAGGTACTGGCAGCCCAGCAGCCCCAATCGCCAGCTATTCCGGTGACGATTCCAGAGACAGAAATGGAAGAATTGCCCTCGGCGGCTGAGTAGTCTGCTTGATTGATTTTGTTATTGACGGTAAGGCCAGTTGGTTTAATGTTCGGAAAAAGGAGGGATTATCCCTTCTTTTTTTTTGCGATTCATCGTATGAGCTGTTGTGTCTTATGGGAGCAATTCTTTGGCAACCATTCAATGTAGCGGGGTTCAGTTTCATTCCATTCAAGCTGTACTGTTTGATAAGGATGGGACGCTGGCCGATTCTCAAGCTTTCCTGCGTAACGTGGGGCAAAAGCGGGCACGTCTGATTGATGCTCAGATCCCAGGGGTGCAGGAGCCTCTGCTCATGGCCTTTGGGTTTACTGGGCCAGAACTAAATCCGGCAGGACTGCTGGCGATCGGAACCCGCCTGGAAAATGAAGTGGCCGCGGCAGCCTACGTCGCTGAAACGGGCCGTGACTGGGTTGAGTCGCTCCATCTTGTGCGATCGGCTTTTGTGGAAGCCGACAAGGTGTTACAGCGTAAAGCCGACAGCACGCCCTTGTTTGAAGGGGTGCGTGAAACGGTACAAATGCTGGCAACGGCTGGGATTAAGGTGGGGATTGTCTCTGCCGACACTACTGAGAATGTGCGGGACTTCGTCGATCGCTACGATCTGGGCGATTGGATTCAGGTTGGACGGGGTATCGATCAGGGGCCTGGTAAGCCAGACCCAACCGTTTTGTATCAGGCGTGTGCTGAGTTCGGTGTGCCGCCGGAGACGGTGCTGGTGGTCGGTGACACGACTGCCGATATTGAGATGGCAAAAGCGGCCAGGGCCGCGGGCTGTGTTGCCGTCACATGGGGATGGACGTCACCCGATCAGCTCAGTCGGGCTGATGCCGTGATCGCACGATTGGCTGAGATTCAGATTTTAAAGCGTAGCTGATTCGGTAATTCCTCGCTGGCGATGTGACTTTTTTGGTGTCAGGTTCAGATGCTATAATCTGCAGACTGAATGCAACGCTACGCAGCTAATTGTACGCCGCTAATTGTCCACCGTCGTTTGCCAGAGAGGATTGACGCTTGGTCCGCCGCTATCTCTTTACTTCTGAATCTGTTACTGAAGGTCACCCCGACAAAATCTGTGACCAGATTTCCGACACAATTTTGGATACACTGCTGGCGCTCGACCCCACAAGTCGTGTTGCAGCAGAGGTGGTTGTTAACACCGGGCTTGTTTTAATTACAGGTGAGATTTCGTCGAAGGCCCAGGTGAACTACATTGACTTGGCACGACGAAAAATTGCTGAAATTGGCTACACTGGCGCAGATAGTGGTTTCTCAACCAATAGCTGTGCAGTGCTGGTAGCTCTTGATGCGCAGTCGCCAGACATCGCTCAAGGGGTGGACGCGGCCCATGAAGCGCGTGAAGAAGACAGCGATGAGGAACTCGACCGGATCGGTGCGGGTGACCAGGGCATCATGTTTGGGTTTGCGTGCAATGAAACGCCGGAGCTGATGCCGCTGCCCATTTCGCTAGCACACCGGATTTCGCGCCGATTGGCAACGGTACGAAAGACAGGTCAATTGCCTTACCTGCGCCCTGATGGCAAAACTCAAGTGACGGTTCTCTACGAGAATGATCGTCCGATCGGGATTGACACCATCTTGGTCTCAACGCAGCATACCGAAACGATCGGTGACATTACCGATGATGCGGCTGTGCAGGCAAAAATTAAGGACGATCTGTGGTCACTGGTGGTACAGCCCGTCTTTCTAGATATCGACATCAAGCCCGATGCCAGCACCCGCTTTTTGGTGAATCCGACTGGAAAGTTTGTCATTGGTGGACCGCAGGGGGATTCTGGCCTCACTGGGCGCAAGATTATTGTTGATACCTACGGTGGCTATTCCCGTCATGGTGGTGGTGCCTTTTCGGGTAAAGATCCTACAAAGGTCGATCGCAGTGCGGCCTATGCTTGCCGCTATGTCGCCAAGAATATTGTGGCGGCAGGTTTGGCCGAGCGTTGTGAAGTTCAACTGAGCTACGCGATCGGGGTGGCACGCCCAGTCAGCATCATGATCGAAACATTTGGTACGGGAACGGTGAGTGACGATCGGCTGCTGGAACTGGTGAAGGAGCACTTTGAGCTGCGTCCGGCTGGCATCATTAAAGCCTTCAATCTCCGTAATCTACCGAGAGAGCGCAACGGGCGATTTTACCAGGATGTTGCCGCCTATGGTCACATGGGACGCAACGATCTGGATCTACCGTGGGAGCAACTTGACAAGGTGCCTGTCCTCAAGGCAGCGCTGGCAGAGTCGTTGTCGTTGAAGAATTAGTGCGATAACGAACGCTTAATTGGGTACTCGATGAATAATGTTTATCGCTTTAGCAGCGAGCGTGGTTAAAAGCCGTGCTCGCTGCTGTGGTGGATGGGTGCTTTTAGCAGAGCCTTACGAACGGGTGCTGATGCTGTCAGTGGGGGACAACTCACCTAAAATCGTGAAGCGAACGTGGTTGATGGCGAGTTCTCCGATCGACACATCAACACCATCGTCTTGAGTCGTCATCGTTTCAAAGGGAATGCCTTTGCCAATCTCGGCATGATACCAGGGTAGCCCCATAAAAAATCGGGTTGGGTAGGGGCCCCGCTCAATCACATCATCCGGGTTGGACTCCATTGGCAGCCAGCCATAACCGGGGACATAGAACTCGATCCAGACGTGATTGTAGTCCGGCTCTAGCGGTACATAGTGTTGCTCTCCTTTGGCAGGGCATTTGTAGCGGCCAACGGTGCGACACGCAATGCCATTCAGACGGGCCAGCGCCAGCAGTAAGCCGACGTATTCACCGCAGGAGCCGATGCCCCGTTCTAAAACGACATCCGGTGTGTCGATGTGGGGGGTCAGGCTGTAAGACAAACGATCGTACACATAGTTACGAATCTTCAAGATTTTTCGCAGCAAATTCGTCTCGGTGCCGATCGCTGCTTGAGCCGCTTGCTGAATGATCGGCGTGTCCATCGCCAGTTCGTCATCATCCACCAGATAACGTTGCCGAAACTCGGCTGGCAGCGATGGTAACCGATCCACATCGTCGGGTGTTAGCGAATACTTAATTCCGTGGACGGCCAGGAGTGCTTTCCAGCCAAAAACCTGGCGTTCGTGAGACTTGAGCGTGTGAAATTTAAACACGGCCACGCGCTGTCCATCCTGGATTTCTTCTGTAAAGGGTAGACCAATGGCCTCGACACGCAGAATCTTTTGGCGGTGAGTTTCGGTCGGTAGCGCAATGCGCCACTCCAGGTTATGCAACTCAACTTCTTCCAGGGGCAGCAACTCCTCCGCATAGGACATCTCAATCAGGTAGCCGTTGGAGAGGGTGTAGCGGTCTTGCGGGTTGTGCTGAATGTAGAGGGGATGAATAAAGGTGCGATCGTGAAACGTCAACTCCAGTGGCTCATCCTGATTGTTAGGGTTATCGCGAATATACGGCTCTTCACCGGCGTAGGAGACATAGAGAATATCGCGGTTGCTCTCAGGGTGCCGGTAGAATGCCAGACCCGTAGGAAACTCAAACGGGGTCAGAACACAAAACTGCTGTTCGCCAGTGGCGCGATCGAGACAGTAAACGGTCTGTTCCAGGCGATCGCAGACCCACAGTTCTTCACCGCGTACAGCCAGATTTTCAACGCCAACCCCCGGCATTTGCAAGCGGGTGATCAATCGGCGCGACTGCCGTTCAAAGATGGAAATATAGCCTTCTTTCTGGCTGGAAACGTAAACTGTAGACTCCCAAACAGCAACGCCATCGACTTCGTAGGGCATCGTGACGAAGAGCTGCGGGGTCAAGTCATCCAGATTGCACACATAAACATTTGCTTCGCGGGCAAACCAAATGCTGTTTTGCCAGACGGCCAGCCCCGTTGCGCCCACAAAGTCGTCTACCTGACAGGAATTGATGATCGTGGCATTGTCAGTGGCCGGGTCAATGCGTAGCAGGTAGCCCCGGATTGAGTCCAACGCCATCAGTGAATCGTCTAGAATCGCGAGCCCCTGAATGGCATAGGTTCCCAATGGCCGAACAGTGCGTGACCAGGACTCCTGGCGAGAAAGAGGGGTTGGGATTGTTGCAGTGGAGAACTGAACGGTCGGCTGTACGTGGCTGGTTTGCATAGTTGCAGGGTGTTTGGTCATACCGTGGGGCTTGCTGGAAATTGTCTAATCCTCCAGTACTGCTAGGGGCACAGAGGGAGAGACTGCCAGGGCCATTGTTGATCGCGTTGTTAATGCGCGTCAGTCTCCCAATCATAAACACAATCCCTCGGTATATCTGTATCCAGATAGCGCACAGGGGAAATAATTTGAACCGGATTGATGATGGCCAACCGCTACCCTCTGGGGTGCCAGTTCCCATCGTCTCCTTTAACATAGTCTCGCTTGACTGCGGCCCAGGCAACCCGAAAAGCACGTTCCTCATCGTGATATTCGGCTTCGGCACTGTTAAAGGCAGCACGAAAAATGGCTTGAGCATGTTCAGGCAGATGATGCTTGACGGCATCCGGCAGTTCGCGAAGCTGTTGGTAGGACATGGCGCTACTCCCGAAATGAGCGCTGGCGATCGCCGCTAAGTAGGGAGGTGGAATCAAATGTAGGATGGGTTAGCGGCAGCGTAACCCATGCGGGCGTTGGGCTTCGTGCCTCAACCCAACCTACGCAGGTTCTACATTTAATTAGACCCACCTACTTAATAAACCCTTCATGCGGATGGACAGTCGTTGAGCCGTTGTAAAACCAACCGCAGTAGAGACGCGGGCGTTTTGGCCATACCGCGCGTTCTCTACGGCGTGTTATGGCTGTCACCGAACATTACGTAGTATGACTGTCGCCTATATTGTGTGACAACGGTGAGTCAGGCGGCAGACCTGAACAGCAGGCTACCGCCAGTTACTGGAGATCGGTTTAACCAGTCGCCAACTTTTGGCCAACGCGATCGCCCTGGGCGAAGGCCCCAGGAGTACAGGTTAACCGCCGTAACCCGCTTGACGCACTACATCGGAAATTTCTTCAGCGTCCTTCACGTGGTGCAGCGCCTTTTGAGTGCCATCTGGTTCATCGACTACAAAGTAGGTTGGCACTACAATGTGGTCACCTGTGATGTCGGGTGCATCCACAGCAACTTGCTGAGCTTTTTCTTCCAAAGACTTTGACTCGTCAATGCGATCGCCCGGGTTGGCCGTTAGCGACTTGTGTTTGATTTCAGCCTTTTGCACCTGCTTCTGAGCGGGATCAACTTCCTCAGGAGTCATCGGCTGGTTAATTCCAGACTCGTTATCGTTTGCGGCAGCGTCTTTGTTCATGTCGGCATCGTTGGTCATAGCATCGGCCCTCATTCACTATCTGGCTACAGCTTAGAAGTTAGGCCACTGAATCTCCTCTTTCTAATGGCGAGACACGGTCTATCTCAAAGGAGGGAACCGCAGCGAGCGATTGGCTAAGCGCACGGTGCCGCAATCGTGGTAACGATCCCCAATCAGAAAAACTGAGAGCAACCAGTTGCTCTCAGTCGCTTACGGCCCGCCACGATTAACAAAGAATGGACGGGTTTGGTGATGGGTGGCTCAAGGTGCAGGGCATCACGAGGCTGGAAACTGTTCAACGTGCGCGATCGCCTGGAGGATCAGCTTGCCCGCCTGGACATCCAGCGTCTTGAGCCGCAAAGACATTCCACCCAACTCGAAATTGCGTAGATCAAGCAATTCAGTGGCTTGCTTCAGCATGGCGTCTGTCAGTTCGGGCGCTAAATCTTTGCCGTCAATGTAGGCAATGTCATCCAGCGCGATCGCCTGCCCATCCGGGCTAACGTGAGGAATCGCCGTAAACGCTACCTGCTGCGTCTGACCCGTTTCATCGCGAATGCTGGTACTGAGCTGCACTTTTTGATCCCCAGGCAACCCAAACGCCATCTGCTGCGTGTCTACAGTAACGGGCTTTCCGTTGACATGCACTTGAAGGTTTTGCATCTTCGCACGTACAAACTCGGAATTGAACGCGCGATTGATGTCGGCTTCCGTCAGGACAACATGCGTTTCTGCATCGGTGGGATGGGTGAGTTCAATCTTCCCGAAAGCGGCACTCAGAGGATTAATCGTAATTTGATTGGTATTGACCTGCATCTCTTCAACGCGAAGATCCTTCTGCATGACCATACCTTTGCCATGAACAGAAACCGAGTCTACCGTTCCCGAAACAAGTTTTCCGGGGTCAGTGGCAATTGCAACGTCCAGGGTCTCGACAGCGTCTAATTGGCTAGACAACCCAACTTCCGCAACTTTACTAATGGCTTTTTCACCTAAATCTGGCATAAAACTGGCTCTCTAAGTGCTTTCTAAACATGCATCCACACACTTTAAGGAATTGGCCTGAGTGAATAAATCGGCAGCATGATAGAGAGAACTCGGGGCAACAGTCTATCTTTGGATAAGAGACTGATGATGAGAAGGTTAGGCGCAGTATGGACTTGCTGGAGTATCAGGCAAAAGAATTGTTTCGCGAGATGGGCATCCCGGTGCTGCCGTCCCAGCGGATCGATCGCCCCAAAGACCTGAAAGGGCTGACAATCCCGTATCCTGTAGTGCTGAAATCGCAGGTTTATATCGGCGGGCGTGGGCGTGTGGGCGGCGTTCGCTTTGTTGAGAACACGATCGATGCCGTCGCGGCAGCGCAAACCATTTTCAATTTGTCCATCATGGGGGAATACCCCAAAGTGCTGCTGGCTGAGGCCAAATACAACGCCGATCGCGAGTTTTACCTGGCAGTTGTGCTCAACCGCTCTATTTGCCGACCGGTGTTGCTGGGGTCGCAGCACGGTGGGATCGATGTGCAGACGGCCCTCGAGCAGATGCAGCACGTTGTCGTCGATCAAGATTTTTCGCCATTTTACGCGCGGCGACTGGCGCTAAAAATGGGGCTACAGGGATCACTCATCGAGTCGGTCAGTACCATCCTTGAAAAGATGTACCAATTGTTTGTGCAGAAGGATTTGGATCTGGTTGAAATCAATCCGTTGGGTATCAGCGCCAGCGGTGAAGTCATGGCGCTGGACGGCAAGATTACGGTGAATGATGATGCTTTGGCGCGTCATCCCACGCTGACGGCGCTAGTTGCCAGGTCAGATCCAGGTCAACCGGGACATTTGGCAGATGCGCCAGTTGCGATTGAGTCAGACGGTCAGATCGGTATTTTGTGTAATGGTGCGGGTCTGACCATGGCCACGATGGATGCGATCGCCCAGGCCGGTGGTAAACCCGCTGTTTTTCTCAATATTGGCGGTGAGATGCAGTGGGATGCTTCGCCTACAGCGCTGCGCGATCGGCTAGAGCACGGTCTGGAGCAAATGATTCAAACCAAGCAGGTGCGCGTGCTGTTGATCAATCTGGTGAGTGGTCTGGTCCCCTGCGATGAGATTGCGGCTGTCATTACGGCGTACTTGACCAACCGTATCCGTAAACCCCGCAGTATCAACGAGATCAGCCCTGAAAGCCTCATTGCCCACACCCTCCGCTTCCCCCAACTGGTGGTGCGGCTGGTGGGTCGCGATCGCGAAGCCGCCCGCTCGCGGCTCGAAACCGTTCAGGTGCCGCTCATTGACAGCCTTGAAGATGCTGTGACACAGACTGTAATGCTCGCCAGAGCCACTGTCCGAAATTCCTAACAGTCCCATCCAGTTGGGTGATTTTGCCCTCGCCAAAGTCGCGCTACTGTGACTTGAATAGCAGTAGGATTCGCTTTTCTTCTGCATTCTAGATATTATTAGGGTTTTCGTTGTGCGATCGACCCCCTCATCATTGGTTATGAACTTCACGCCCGATAGCAAAGTCCTGATCCAAGGTGTAGCGGAACCCCTGGGTGCGACCTATGCGCCGCTCATGCAGGCCTATGGTACGAATGTCGTTGCTGGCGTTAGTCCGGGGCATGGCGGCAAAACTCAACATGGAATTCCCATATTCGATTTGATTGAACAGGCGTTACCCGTCGTGGGCGCTGTGGATACAACGGTTATCTTCGTGCCCCCCTACGCGGCACTGGACGCTGCCTTAGAGGCGATCGCGGCAGGTATCCGTCAGATTGTGCTGGTGACGGAAGGCATTCCGCCGCTGGACATGGTGAGTCTGTTGCGCAAAGCCGAAGCGACCGAAACATTGGTGGTGGGTCCCAATAGCCCCGGCATCATTGTCCCTGGTCAAGTGCTGCTGGGCATTCACCCCGAAGAATTTTACACGCCCGGTGCTGTGGGTCTAATTAGTCGGAGCGGTACGCTAACCTACGAGATCGCCCTGGAGCTGACCCAGGCTGGACTGGGCCAGTCGATTGGCGTTTGTATTGGTGGGGACGCGATTGTGGGGTCATCCTTTCCCCAATGGCTCCAGATTTTGGACGAGGATGAAAATACGGAAGTGATTGTGCTGGTGGGCGAAATCGGTGGCGACAGTGAAGAAGCGGCGGCCCACTATATTGCCGAAGCGATCGACAAGCCGGTAATTGCTTACGTTGCTGGGCGTACCGCACCCAAAGGTCGGCGCATGGGGCATGCGGGAGCTATTATCAATTCGCAAATTGCCGAATTGGGTAGTGAAGTTGGCACAGCGGACAGTAAAATTAACGCCTTTAGACGGGCCAAGATCCCTGTGGCCGATCGCCCGTGGCAAATTCCTGATCTCGTGAAAAAAGCACTGAAGCTACCCACAAGAAAAGGATGAAGTGGGGAAAGGCTCAAGGATGAGGGCTAAAACGCTTAGCCTTTATTCCTCATCCTTGAGCCTTCTAGCCTATCCCCTGCCTGCTGCCATGAGCGCTTTCAGCTCCGATTCACCAGCACGGCGCAGTTGCTGGGTCAGGCGTAGCGACAGCAGACTGAGAATGCCAAGATGCCCCAGGAAAGCAGTCAATACGGCGGTTGTCGAGAGGCCCGATTGCAAAGCGGCAAACGCACCAATCGAAAACAGCCACGCTAACGGTGCTTTGTCCGGGTAGAGCTGTAGAATGCAGAGCACCACCGGTGGCAGAATGATCACGATCGCCAGCAGCCCAACAGCCCAGGCCACCCGTCTGGGCGACTTCATAAACATCATGAGTTGGGCAATCACGGCGCAGATGAGTATAAACGTGCTGCCAAGGGCGATCGTGGCCAGTCCGCTAATTGAATCGCCAGCCTCGCCCCACCCCAGGATCCAGGGCGTAACCACGACCATCGCAATCAGCAGGTTCAGCGCGATCGCTACTAGCGCTGGGCTTTTCTCACCCCAAAGCAAGTCCGGCATCATGGATCGACGCCAAAACGGCTGCGTTCGAGTCACACGTTCCCGGCGGTACCGTGCCCAATCGAGGAGCATTTGGCGCTGTGGGGTAATCGTCGCAATCAGCACGATAAACCACAGGAGATTGCAAAAGCCCAGTACAATTAGCTCATTAAACGGTCGGTAGTATTCCGGGATATCCCGAACGAAGAATCCGATCAGCCACACTTCAAAGCAAAGCGTCATTTGGTAGCTCTGGCGCTTGTTTAATAAGGTGACGTTTGGATTACGAAAGCGGCGATTGACCGCCTGCCAGATCCAGTAAGAGCCTGTGCCCAGGGTCAACAAGGCAAATGCCACGGCGAAGCCAAGATTAGTCCCAATCCACAGATGAAACCATTCTCCCAACCCGAGATAGCGCTGCTCAGAACTGTGGTTGAAGCTGCTGTAGGTCTGCCAAAGCTGAAAAAAGATTGAGTAGCCAAACCAGATGACAACAGCTCCAATCCATCCTTGAACGCCACCTAGAAAGGCATACAGTAATGCGCTGCTGTAAAAGAAAGTGCAGACAGCGGCGGTCACCAGATAAATGCTAAACACTTCAGCGATCGATACCTGTGCCCCGATCGCGGCCAACAGATGCAGTGGCACTGTTAAGGCTGCGGCCAGGTAGGGAATTGCTGGCACTCCCAGCACTTTGCCTAAAAGAATGTTGTGGCTGGTTTGCGGACTGAGACGAATAAAATTCAGCGTTCCGCGTCGTTCTTCCTTGCCGAGATCGCTAATGAGCATGTACACGCCTGCAATCAGCAACACAAACGGCAGCGTCCAGCTTAATGCCTGGAATATATCAAACCACCAGTGCTGCCAGTCTAGAAGTGGATGCCCCAGTGCATCGTACAGGCATTCGAAGTAGCCATAGCTCCCCTTCCCTGTACAGTAAGCGCTATGGCTGGGATACAGGTATGGCTTATCGGTTGATCGCGGCGGTGGAATCAGGTTCCAAAAATACATCAGCACCAAGAGCTGTGCTGTCAGCGTGGCAGTGATTGTCAGAATTAGGTTGCGCCGTTTGAGGCGGCCTTTTAATTCACGAAAGATTTGCGGATTCCAGTCGCTAAATCGTTCGAGCCAGTTGAGCGTCATAGCGGTTAGTACTCCAGGCTAGAAGGCAGTGAGAATGGGTGAGCTTGAACACAGACGATGACTGAAGCAATAGTGGGCAAGGTTTAAATTCAAAAATGGTGCGGTGAAATTGTTCGCAGCGTGCCCAAAGAAAGTCTGGACAATGAACAACTACGATGTTTGCTGATGTCCCATTTTGAGAAAGATGGTTTCCAGGTCTTCTTGCGTGCGGTGAAATTCGGTCAATGGAATCCCAGCGGCAATGAGCGATCGCAGTAGTGCTGCCGACTCCTGCACCCCACCCGAAAAATGGACGCGAATACTCCGTTCTGGTAAAACCTCTAGCCCTTCTACCTGCGGGCAGTGATTCAATTCCGAACGCAGCGCATCCAGCTCGCCCAGGGTAGAAATCACAATCTGCTGACGGCTTAAGCGCTGGTAAAGGTTTTGTAGGGAGGCGCTTTCTACCAGATAGCCCAGCTCCATAATGCCAACCGAGGTACAGAGTTCTTCTAAATCACTCAACACGTGAGACGAAATGAGAATCGTCATCCCCAGGTCTTGCAGCACTTTGATGATTTCGCGAAACTGGACGCGGGCGATCGGATCCAGACCGGACACAGGTTCATCCAGCAAGAGCAGCAGCGGGTCGTGAATAATGGTGCGTGCCAGACTGAGACGCTGCTTCATCCCCCGCGAGAGTGTTGCAATTAAGCTGGTGCGTTTGTGGGTGAGTTGCACCAACTCCAACACATCTTTCAACCGACGGCTGCGATGGGGGTCCTTCAGTTGGTACAGCCGCGCGAAATAATCGAGGTAGTCCCAAACGGTCAGGTCATCGTACAGCGGAAAGTCATCGGGCAGGTAGCCAAGCTGTCGCTTGAGGTGGGCATTGTCGCGATCGCGCTGTAGCGGCTCACCATTCAGATGAATTTCGCCGATCGTGGGCTCTTCTGCTGTCGCCAGCATACGAATCAGCGTTGTTTTACCGGCACCATTCGGGCCAATTAACCCATATACCTCACCGACCTGTACCTGTAAGTCAACATCGTTGACAGCAATCTGGCGTTCAAACTGCTTGGTCAATCCACGGGTGGAGATAGCAAGTGCTTGTGGCATAGAAAGGGATGAATGAAGGGTAGGGAGGCGATTTGAGCAATGCGTTGTGGGTGGTAGACCGCAACCCGTGAAAGGGCAATGGATTTACCGTGACATGCACCAGCGATCCGAAATCCGTGGGTAGAGTCCGCTGTTGTCGGGGCGAACGGCCGTTCGGCTGCATATAAGCGGTTGACGATCGCCATCCGTGACGGGTGGCTGCTTTGGATGAAATGCTGGGCAGCGCATTAACCACGGCAACCGAGCCACCAGGGAGGCTGGCCAGCGCTTGAGTGCTAAATGCCAGATCCTCAGAAAGTTACCCGCTAGCCTAGCCCCTCTCTACACGAATTGGCAGGAGGATTTCGGAAATTGAAACCAAAAGTCAAATTTAACTTTTCGATGCCTTTTGCAGGCGATCGCTTAAAACGATGCACCCACCCGCACCCAGCAAGACCGTCGCCGCCAGCAGTCCAGCAGTAGTCGTTATCAGGGCGCTAAGCGGACTGGCTACCAGCCCAAACAGACTCGATGCGAGTGCTGTCCCCGCAAAATAAAGCCCTGTTCCCAATCCAGCTTGAGCGTTGGGGACTAAAGATAGGGCAAGCGGCACTGTTCCATTAACCACCAGACTAAAGGCTGCGCCAAGAATCAGCGTGATCGCGATCGCGGCACCCGGCAGCCCCACCATCAGGCACAGCAGACCGGCCATGGCACCGAGGCCCCCAATCATACTGCGACGGTTGCCAAAGCGCACGGCCAGTTGTCCAGCTGGTACAACCGTCAACACATGGGCAATCGCAAACATGCTGGCTAGCAGGTCAGCATTGAACGCTGGGGCAAATGAACTCAATGCCCGCCGCATCAGAATGGTGCCAAGTCCAATGCCCATGCCGGTGCCTAAAATTAATCCCAATATTGGCAGGTTGGGTCGTTGAGACGCACCAGAGACAATCTGGTCTGGCAGCTGCAGTCTGGGGTTGAGGTAACGCAGCAGTGCGGTCGCGCCTAAGAGGGCAAATGATCCGATGGCAAACGCGATCGCGGGGCCTAAATTCAGCACAAATTGGCTGGCAAAACTGCCAATAGCGCCTACCAATGCTCCAGTTAACGTCAACAGGCTTGCAGCTTGAGGCAATTGACTGGCAATCGTATAGTTCCCTAGCATTGCCAGAGTTGGGCTGCGAAAAAGACTCATCGCGATCGCCCAGCCCACAATGACCACCGGCACGATCCAGCGCGACAGTGCGGTTGTGCCGCCAAACGTGACTGTGGCAGGAATGCCAATAAACAGCCCCGATGCCAATACGGTTCCCAGCGCAATGAGGGGAAACTGCTGACTCATCCATTGCCGCATGCGATCGGACACGCTCCCCATCAAAGGCTCCAGTATGACCGCCAGCAGACCCTCAATGACGAGCAAGCCAACAGCTACTCCGGCTGGGATCCCGCACTGATTCAAAAGCTTCGGTAGATAAAGGTTGTAAATTAGCCAGGTTAAGGCGATCGCGCCTTGCACCACGGCCAACCCAATCACCTGTGGCCATAAAATAGTTGGCTGAGACCAATGTGGTTCTATCTTCACGCGATTTCTATTGAGTGATCAGTCAACAAGCCTGGCCGGAGTGGGTAAACCGTTTGCCATCGCGATCGCAAGCCCTATGACCAACTCCTTAGCGACCCAACTGTTAACGTTAAACTTCGCTGGTTATCGGGCAATCTAACCTGTGACCGTTGCGATCGACCACGGTGACCGATCGACTCAATCATTAACCATCATGCAGAAAAAATGCCAAATCAGCAGATGGACAGTGCTAAAGCACAAAATTCTTAAAGCAAGAAGAGTCCTCTTCACAGCGTCAGGCGTCGCGGGATGCGTAATTGGTCTTCGCCTTGTCGGCTTTTGGCAACCCTCAGAATTGAACGCCTTTGATGCACTCTTCAGCCTGCGTCCATTAGAGCCTAAAGATGAACGGGTCGTTATCGTCAGCATTGACGAAGCGGATCTCCGCCGTGTGGGTCGCTGGCCAATTCCTGACCGGGTGATGGTGCAGCTACTAAACAAGCTCCAGTCCTATCAGCCGCGCGTGATGGGTTTAGATATTTATCGGGATCTGCCGGTGGATCCTGGTCATGCCGAATTGATTCAAACCTACCGTACATTGCCCAATCTCGTTGGGATTGAGCAGATTAAAGATAAAGCGAACGTCGGTATTCCTGCACCCGCGATCCTCGCACTCCGTGATCAGGTTGGCTTTAACAACCTTGTTTTTGATGTCGATGGAAAAGTCCGTCGGGGACTTCTTTATTGGAATGTGGATGGGGTTGCCCATCAGAGCTTTGCCCTCACGCTCGCTCTGGCCTACCTCGCGCGTGAAGGGGTTACGCCACAAGCGGCTACCACCGATCCGCAGTATCTGCAGCTTGGCCGCGCTGTCTTTCGCCGCTTTGAACCCGATGATGGGGCCTATAGCCATACTGACAATGGGGGCTATCAATTTCTTGCCAATCTCCGTGGCCCGACGGGGACCTTCGCCACCATATCAATGACAGATGTGCTGGCAGGACGGGTATCGCCCGAAATGCTGCGCGATCGCATTGTAATCATCGGTTCTACCGCCGTTAGCCTCAAAGACTTTTTCTACACCGCGTACAGCAGTGGTCTTCTGGGTTCAACGCCTCAGCCCGTGGCAGGTGTTGAACTTCAGGCCAATTTTGTGAGCCAGATCGTCAACGCCGCCCTCCAGGGGCGAACTGCTATTAAGGTTTGGGAAAAAACCCAGGAATACCTCTGGATATTGATCTGGGCCTGGATCGGGACTCGGCTCAGTTGGATGCTCAGCTCGCCCCGTAAATCAGCTCTCGCCATTTTCCTGGCCGGTGCTGGCCTCGCAGGAATTTGCTACCTGTTTTTTTTGGGGGGGTGGTGGATCCCGTTCGTGCCCCCACTGGTGAGTCTGGTTGGCTCGTCGATCGTCATCATTGCCCATATCGCACATTTGCAAGATGAGCTGAAGCGATCGAAAGAATTTCTCAGCAAGATTATCAATGCAATTCCCGATCCAGTTTTTGTCAAGGACAGGCAGCACCGCTGGATTGTGCTGAACCAGGCGTATGCCTCCCTGCTGGGGCGTCCCCTGGAGGACCTGCTCGAAAAATCAGACGATGATGTATTCCCGCCGCACGAAGCCGATCGGTTGCGACAGCAAGATCAACAGGTTTTTGACACCGAGCAACCCCAGGAGAACGAAAACGATTTCACTAATCAGCAGGGGGTGACTTACTACATTTCGACGAAGCGATCGCTCCATAAAGATGCGGCTGGCAACCTGTTTCTTGTTGGTGTGATTCGCGACATTACCGAGCGCAAACGCATGGAGGAGGAGTTGAAACGGACTGCCGCGGAGCTGGTTCGTTCTAACGCCGAACTCGAGCAATCGGCACACCAACTGCGACACCTGGCCAATCACGATGTGCTTACCAGTTTGCCTAACCGCAAGCTATTCTATGAGCGCCTCAGCCAGTCGATCGAGTGGGCGAATGAAAATGGTCAGCTGGTGGGGCTGATGTTTTTTGACCTGGATGGATTCAAGCTCATCAACGATACACATGGGCATGATGTTGGCGATTTACTGCTGAAGGCCGTCGCTAAACGTTTGACGGGCTGCTTGCGCGGGAGCGATACCGTTTCCCGATTGGGGGGGGATGAGTTCACCGTGATCTTGCCGGCTATCCCAAACATCCAGGATGCCGCTCGTGTAGCAGAGAAAATCCTCGCAACGTTAGCCAAACCATTCATGATCGAAGGCCACATGATTTGGGTTACCGCCAGCATTGGCGTTGGGCTGTATCCGCAAGACGGCACGACAGCAGATGTCCTGATTAAAAACTCAGACAGTGCCATGTACTGTGCGAAGGAGTTGGGCAAGAACCGCTACCAGTTTGCTTCAACCCTGACGATCAAGAATGACCGTCGATCGCACGAGTCTGAATAGGGGCTTTCCATCGACCCAACTCCAGGGCGTTTTCAAAATTTCACACTCCGTAACCATTGCTACGCAGGCCGCATTGAATTTGACTTACGCTACTAATATCAATGTTTTGTGAAGCGACAGAAAATTCCGAAATCTCCGAAATCCTACGTAGAAAGGGTGTCACGATGTAACTAAACCGCAACTTCATAGAGAGCAGTGATGTTAACCATTTTTACAAAACGTGAAGTAGATTGGAATCGGCATACTTCCATATCTCAATGAGGGGGCGATAAGGAATGGTGGATGTGACTGAAAAGCAATCCTCACACCGGGTTGTGATTATTGGTGGCGGATTTGGGGGGCTGTACGCGGCCAAGGCGCTCAAACGCGCTGCGGCAGATGTAACGTTGATCGACAAGCGAAACTTTCATCTGTTCCAGCCGCTGCTCTACCAGGTGGCAACGGGAACACTTTCTCCAGCTGATATCTCTTCGCCGCTGCGTGCCATTCTCAGCGGTAACAAAAATACGCAGGTGTTGATGGATGAGGTCGTCGATCTGGATCCAGAACAGCAGAAAGTCATCCTTAAGGGTAAGGAACTGAGTTACGATACGCTGATTGTGGCGACGGGTGTAAGTCATCACTACTTTGGCAATGATCAATGGAAGACGACAGCGCCGGGATTAAAGACGGTTGAAGATGCATTGGAAATGCGTCGCCGGATCTTTATGGCGTTTGAGGCGGCTGAAAAAGAGCCTGATCCAGAAAAGCGGCGTGCCTGGTTAACGTTCGTGGTTGTTGGTGGTGGCCCAACGGGCGTAGAGCTAGCGGGCGCGATCGCTGAACTCGCCTTTAATACACTCAAGAGCGATTTTCGTAATATCGACACGACCGAAGCGCAGGTGCTCCTCCTGGAAGGACTGGATCGGGTCTTGCCGCCCTACGATCCATCCCTTTCGGCGAAGGCAGAAGTCGCACTTACCAGGCTTGGCGTTACGGTTGAAACGAAGGTTCTCGTCACGAACATTCAGGATAATGTGGTCACCGTCAAGCGGAATGGTCAGGAAGAGTACATTCCTTCTCGAACCGTTCTCTGGGCTGCGGGTGTCAAAGCGTCAGCGATGGGACAAGTATTGGCTGACCGGGCTGGTGCAACGCTCGATCGAGCAGGCCGGGTGATGGTTGAGCCAGATCTGAGCATTGCGGGGCACTCCAACATCTTCGTGATTGGTGACCTGGCCAACTTCCCCCACCAGGGCGAAAGACCGCTCCCGGGTGTGGCTCCAGTTGCGATGCAGGAAGGGGAATACGTTGCGGATCTGATTAAACAGCGACTGCAAGGAAATACCGTGGCACCCTTTGTCTACAGAGATATTGGTAGCCTGGCGGTTATTGGCCAGAATGAGGCTGTGGTTGATCTTGGGTTTGTGAAATTTGATGGCCCGCTCGCCTGGTTTGTCTGGATCTTTGCTCACATCTATTACCTGATTGAGTTTGATAACAAGCTGATTGTGCTGTTGCAATGGGGGTGGAACTACTTCACCCGCAATCGTGGGGCACGGATCATTACGGGCGACGAAGGGCGGATGCCCATCGATGTGGATAAAAACGGTGGATTTGCCATACCCGTCGATCGCCGATCGCCCGTTGAAGTGTAGCGCTGGCCCTCTGATTTAGATTTGGTTTGTACAGTAGTGCGCCATTGGAGCAGCGTTTGCTGATTTCCCAGTGGCGCATTTTATTTAGCCAGCGTTGGGCGTCGCGTTTAATCACCCAGGCGACGCGGGACAAGTGCTATATGCGTCGCGAACGATCACTGCAACCAAAACATCCTCTAAACACTCAATCGGAAGACGGCTGCGCTGTGCCGGTTGCCGCGCGGGTCAGCATTCCCGCTCGCACCTTACTCCGCTTGGAGCCTAAAATATCAACGTAATAGCGCTCCGGTGAGGCTGCCACCTGGATGCGCTTTTGTTCGCAGATCCAGGAAAGATACTTCAGTGCTGCCTGGCGACGGTCTTGTAGCGGTAACTGCCGGGCCTGATTCAGCCGATCCTGAAACTCATTGGATGGGGCTTTCAGATCAAATTCCTCCGGACTCTGGGTAATGATTGAGTCCAGTAAGCCCTGGAAGCCCAAAAACGCCAGGCGGTAAATCAGCAACTTGCTGAAATGCCCGTAAAAGTAGCCACCGTGGACATCTACGCCAACGGCAGGATTTTTAGAAAAGTCAACGTAGGCTTTCAAGAGCTTAACGTAGCTCCAAAACTTGAGTGGCGATCGCTGCCCATTGCAAATCAAGACATTCATCTCTTGATTGTCGCGCTTGTAATAGGTCGTCAGGTCGCGGTACTCAGTGCAGTCAAAATAGGTAAATAAGTCTGCAATGGACTCCGGATCCGGTTTGGCAGTCGCCAGCGATTCGTTGTCTTCCTGTCCCTCTTGCTTGCGATGAGCCGCTACGCGCAGGCTCCGGTCTTCTCGCTCTAACGTTTGCACACCGATATATTGCAACAGGTGGTCTACTTTACCGCTGGCCAACTGCTCTAAATTGACAATGCCGTAAACGTTTTGGTCGGGTAAATTGACGGAAACATTCCCCAGCCGGAAACCCTGCGATCGCGTGCTGGCTGGAAACGAAAAATAATTGGCGGCTGTAGACGCCAACCGCAATGCCAGATCGCCTTCATTGCTGAAAAGATAGGCCTCTTCAAACCGCCGCAAGGATGAGCGCAAAAAGTTTGTGCGTCCCGAAATAATGGTCTTGAGCTGAATGTCTGGCGATACCAGTACCAGTCGTCCCAGACAGAAGACGCGACCAATCACAGACGCCGGTAATTTTTCTAGGCTGGTGCGATCGCCGATCGCTTTAGGGTCAAAGGCATCGGAGAGGATACGAATCACCTGGGTGGTCACAAAGCCCCCCATGCTGTGACCGATAAATGTTAATCGGATACGGGTCTTTTCCTGGTTCCAGTAACTAGCCGCCTCGTCAAACTCCTGCGTCGTATAGCTGGGCTTTGGGGCAGCCACAAAGCTGGCGTAGATCTTGAAGAAAATCGCATCATCGAGCTGAGCCAGCGTTCCTTGCTTGAGCTGGGGAAGTAATGCGCCAAACGTATCGTCCTGACGGTTTGCCAACAGGTCTGACTGGTTTTCAATGACTTCCCAGGTTTTTCGAACGGCTTTGTCGAGGATCGCAGGCGCTATCTCTATGCCCTGGCCTGCCGTTTGTTTGACCGCTTCAAATAACGGATCGTTAATCTTGCGCTTGACTAAGCCCAGATCGAGCTGGCGAATAAATTCAACGAGGTCAGGCACACCGAAGTTCGTCGCGCGATACGAGTCTCTAAAATAAACAATGATGCGGAGTATAAATAAGCTACCCACGATCGCCGCCAGCGCGACACCAGCAATGGTCAAAATGGCGTTCAAGGCATCGGCGATCGCGGATGGCAGCAGAATGAGCAGCACCAGACCAATCAGCCCCAGGATCAGCCCACTGCGGAACAGCAGCTTGAGAATAATGGGCAGCGCGGTGGCCGCTGTGTATAAATCCGACGGGACACTTTCGGACGGCCAACGGTATCCTAAATAGACAAAGCTATTCGACTTTTCAAAAATTGCTGGATCAGATTGATTGAGGAAATAGGAGACGTTTTTCCAATCCTTGTAGATATAGTCTACAATCCCAACCCGTTTCCCTTTTTGAACATTAACGTAGTCATAGTTCTGCCCGCCTGGTTTTCCGTCATCCAAAACAGCCGATTGAACACCCGTGTTGTATCCATGAATTTGAATCACAAGCCCGGTGTAGCTTGTGTTTGCCTGGCTGTTTTGATAAAGCGCCTCAATCACATCACCCATCGTGGGCAGTGTTTCATCCGTTAATTGTTCATCGTCTTCAATATTAATTGGTGCCGTACTGCGGATAAAAAAGCTGGGGACTTTTTGGGGCTGATTGTTAATAATCTGGCCCTTCCAAAAATCATCGACTAAAACATCCATGTTGCTACCCTTAGTTCATAACGGCGAAGCCTGTAGCGCTTGGGAAAGCCCATCGCTACTGCCTGGATTGGGCGCTCTAAACCTGCGATGGCTGTCCTCAGCCTTTGTTAAGAAGGGGCCTTGCATAACGTTTCCCTGCTGGGAACGCCCTTCCACAACCTGAATTCGATCGCCAATACCATGCAGGATGGGAGCTTCAAAGAGACACCCTGGATTTTAGCCGCTAATGGCTGAATCCTCTTCCTGGATCACACCAATTTAAGCAGTCGTTGATTGATCTTCATTAAGTCATACGCTACTGTGAACTGGTTTATGGGACTTACGAGGTGAGGACGATGGAGGTCATCCCAGCGATCGATCTGTTGGAGGGTCGCTGTGTGCGGCTGTATCAAGGCGATTACGAGCAGGCGCAGACATTCGATGAAAATCCAGTATCGGTAGCGCGGCAGTGGGCCGACCAGGGCGCGACCCGGTTGCATGTTGTGGATCTAGATGGTGCCAAAGCCGGACATCCGGTAAATTTGCCGACGATCGAGGCGATTGCGCGTGCCGTGGATGTGCCGATTCAGGTAGGCGGTGGCATCCGCGATCGCGCCAGTACAGCCAGCCTGCTGCAAGTGGGGGTCGAGCGGGTCATTCTCGGCACGGTGGCTGTGGAACAGCCCGACTTGGTGCGAGAGTTGTGTCAGGCATTTCCGAACCAGATCGTTGTTGGAATCGATGCCCGCAATGGGTTGGTAGCAACGCGGGGATGGGTTGAAACTTCGACCGTTTTGGCAACGGATCTGTCTCGGCAGATGGCTGAAGTTGGGATTGCCGCGATTATTTATACCGACATTCACCGGGACGGGACGCTGCAGGGGCCAAACTTGACGGCCCTCAGGGAGCTAGCGACTAATGCGACAGTTCCAATCATTGCGTCGGGCGGCATCAGCTCGGTGACAGACCTATTAAGCTTGTTGGCACTGGAACCACTGGGTGTAACCGGCGCGATCGTGGGGCGAGCGCTTTACACCGGCGACGTGGTGCTCAAAGAGGCGCTACGGGCGGTAGGGCAAGGGCGGTGGCAGGATATCCCGCCTGATTTTGGTTCTTCAGCATTGGCCTGAACCCTTGCTGTAAGTGGTTTACGAGTGGATCATGGTCCGGCTACTGGCAAGATCACGAATCAAGGGGAGCCGGGAATGAATGTAGTGATGAAATGCAGTGGTTTCATCGTGGTCGAGCGATCGCTGGGTCTTGAGCTGCTTGAGCAACCATTGCACTAGGCTATTGTCGTCCAGATTAAGCAGCGTTTGAGACTGACTCGCTTCCACAATGGACCAAAGTTGACGCAGCGTTGTTGGAGACATGCAACTTTTCCAGGGAGGGGTGAAGGGCAATTGAGAAGAGCAGGTTACAATTCCGTGTTGGTTGAGTGGTCTACGGTTTGATTACTCCTTTCTACGCATACCATAGCGAACCGACCGGAACTGATATGGGGATCACATAAGACGACACAAGAGTTACAAATCGCTTAACTATCCGATCCATAACTTGACCTTCGATTTTATCCGGAATTTGCTTTCAACGCAGCCAATTTGTATCCGCTCGGTTTGCTTGGCGCTGCTGCGATCGTCCATCAGCTCACATTGACATCGGGCACTTTTAGCAACGCCATACTCCAGCCTAAATGCAGCTGCAATCGGTAGCAATCAAGTTTGTCTGTCCCCACTTGATGAATGCTCCGACCCCTGAATTCTGTAGCATAAATAACAATTGAAAAGGGCGTTCACACGATTTGAATCAGGTGCGGAAAACAGATGCAATGGTTGCTGTGCTGTTGCGACCCTTCGTATTTGCAATATCCCTCTAAAGGTGGAGTGCAACGCTTTGTGGTTTAGCCTGATTGTGTTGGGAAAGATGCGGTTCGTAGGCACACAATTTAAGCGCTACCGACCGCTCATAAGACTAGTGGGGAAGCCTCTCAGCAGCACGCCGATAATTTAAAAGATGGCTCCAACCCGTATTGATTGTGAGTGAAAAACGCCCGGAAGAATCGTTTGAGAAGCGCGCGATCGCAGCATTCCAACCCGCAACAAATTTAATTTCGCGAACAAATTTTCGCTCAATTAAGCGCTAAACCGGCGTCGGGTGCAATTAACGTGGACGATGGAACGAGCGCGTTCTTGCATTACTTCATCTCACCTGAATCCGGTCAGTACTACTGAGATCAGTAATTGGTAAAAGCAGCCGATAATCCGTAACGAAAGCAACCAGGTGTTGCGTGGTACGGGGGTGATTTACCTGAACTTTATTCATGCATCTATTTCTTCAAGTGATGAAGAAGCTGTCTCTAAATCCAGGACACTCCTTATTTCAAGCGCTAACTTAAATTTATGAAGCGGTCTGAAATGATAAGAACTCCAGTGCTTCACCCGCGAGAATAACCGTTATATCAAACACTAGAGGTCACATATAATGTCAGTACCTTCACTGAAAAAGCTTGTGTTACCCGCCACTGTGCTTGCTGGCACAATGTTTTCTTCGCTCACGGTGCCTCTAGCAGTATTTGGTTCAAGCCCGGTTGATGTTCAACTCAACCAGGAGCCAATTTTTTCTGGAAAATTCAAAGATTTTGCCGCACCTTATGTTGGCGTGGTTGGTATTCTAAGCCTGGGAACAGGGGTTGCTGGCGTGGCGATCGCTGGTTGGCAACAATCTTCTCGCAAGTCTGGAAGCTTGGAAGCAAAGCTGTCCGATCTGCAGCAGGAGCTAAAGGGAAAAGAGCGTCAGCTAGAAGCCGTGATGCTGTCGGATAATCGTCTGCAAGCGCTGGGGCTTGACTTCTTTCTCCAAGACGAAACCCAGGCGGGCCAGTCAACGCCTGTGGCTCAAGCTGAGTTAGAGCCAGTCGTTGGCCAGTCTAACCAACCTGTTGTTGAGTCTCGCGTCAGTTCTGCTCCAGCGGCTCCAGCAGGTGCGCCTGACGCAGGGCCAGCAACGGTGCAATCGGTCGTTTCCACTCTGGCTGCTGCTCAAGCTTTTTTGAGCTTTACCCGGCCTAACGTCGCCGTGAATGGTGCAACTGATGGTCAGTCGAATGCAAAAGAGCCATCCATGAAGGCAAATATTACGCTTCAAGAACTGCAAGACCAACTCAAGCAGATCATGTCTCAAGTCGAGACCCTGCGTAGTTCTTTAGAATCTGAATCCAAGCCTGCGGTAGCTCAAGCGTATGAACCAGATTATACGGTTAACACTTCAGACCCTCTGCATTACAGACCCGTAGCCAGACCGCAGTGGATTGCCCAACCGTTGGCCTCTTGAGGCATCAAAAGTACAGCTTTGGTCAGAAAATTAGGCCAGCGCCAGCCTCGTGCAGTCTGGGTTGGGTTACTGACTCATACCAACTCCAAAAAATAGCGCTCCAGATGGCCGTCTGTAAGGGCTTACGGCCGTAAGCCCCTACGAGGAGCTGTAACCGGAATGGAGAGAATTGGTATCTGCTCCCTACGCTGGATAGCAACGGTTATAACTGCCCTATGTTCGCTGTGTAGAGATGACATCACCTCTGCACAGCGAACATTTAGTTTTTGATCAAACCGCGATCGCGATCAACTTCCTGCCCATATCGATCCGCTGGACTGACTGTTACAGTTAGTGTCCTTGCTCGACATCAACCCTCCATCATCCCGCATAACCACTCGAAGAATGATTGGGTTAACGGAGCTGTTGCTCAGGAGACAGTGGTATGTTGGTCATCTTTTCTTTTATGGGGGGTAGATTGATTGGGGCCGAGTTGGTGGCTACGCTGGCCAAATCCGCTCGATTTCCCCAGCCGCTGCCCATCTCACTGATGCTCACGCCCGGAGCCACGGTCTTTCCAGTCGGCAGGCTGATGGCCAGGGATTGTTTTGCCTGTAAATACCACTGACCATCGGCGGCAAAGCGAACGCTGCCACCCTCCAGCTTTTTGCCCTCTTTTTCCAGGGTTTGTGTCAAAGATTTAGCCTGATTGCCCGGGTCGATGACCGCAACGAATACGACATCAGAACTGGGCTGAAGTCGATTAATTTGATTGTGGCTGAGTTGCCAGGCTTCTTGATACTGGCCATCGGGTGCAACCTGCCAGAGCTTTAGGGTGGCTTGCCATTGACCCTGCGATGAACTGACGATCTGGCGATCGAGAATGGCGTAATCGGAGGACGTATTAGCGCTCACCAATTGAGTGGGCGCGTTGAGGGGACGGATTCCCTGGACAATAATTTGGCTGCGATCGGGCAGGTTGGTGTGGCCAGAGACAATATAGGTTCCGGGACGATTGGTCGGCTCTACGTTTAGACTCAGTTCGACTTTGGACGACCGCTCTTGTGTGCAGCCAACGATTGATAGCACCAGGGCCAGTGCCCCGATGGATGCAAAGCAATGTCGCACAGAACGATTAAGCGCGTACTGCCGTGGTGTTAGAGCAGCCATTTTCGCCTCAAGTGTTGGTTTGCTGGATTCTATTACAAAAAACAATTCTTTTACGATTGCTCCGGAGCATATTCAAAATAGTCCGTAAAGATTGAACGTGACGATAGTTTTTTGCAACTAAGTGATTGGCAGTCGTTTTATAAAGATTTGATGAAAAGATTAACTACTTTTACTGATACCACCGCCAGACCTGGGCAGTTTTTGAACTAAGCGCTTAAGCTGGGGACGAGTAATAAAGCATTCAAAAAAGAGTCCAATTCTTGGTGAGATCAGTCTACTGAAATTGGTCTACTGGAGTTAGTTTACTGAAATTGGTCTACTGGAATTGATCTACTAATTGGGCGTGAATCGCTATTTTCGGGTGCATCGCGATTAATTGACTAGAGCAAGAATTTCAAGGCTTACTAATCGTGGTGTGAATCGCATGACCTCTGAGTTTTCGCAGTCTAATCCGCCCACTGCTGCGCCACCGTGGAAAGTGGGTCTAGCTGGATCGCTGTCGTTATCTACCTTTTTAGCGGTCGGTGTGGCGCAAGCAAAACCAATACCAGATGCACCGCACGATCGCGCGCCGCGATCGCTGCCCCAGGTGTTGGCCCAGTCACCCAATCGCCTGGCTGATGCCAGCGCGGGTCGTCAGGCCTCTTTGCAGCCGTCAGATACGGCCATTGCAGCACGGTCGATTGCTCCACCGCAGCTAATCCCGGCGATCGAATCAACCCGTGGTTATGCCAGTGAGGATGATTTGATTCAGCGGGTTACTGGCAGGGCGACTGTAGCGCCAGCAAAACCCGTACGGACAAAAACACCGGCGTTTCTGCCGCCATCCTCTGGGACAGCGACCGACAAACGAACTGGGCCAGCCGCGACGGCAACAGCACCCCAGAAGACGCCGTTTTTGATCACAGCAGGAACCAATTCTGATTTAGATCTGAAGCTCTTTGCCCCGCCGACCCCAGGGGGCTGTGGCGCGTCTATTTGCGACGATGGGCAGTTGCCAGTTCCCTCCTTACCGCCCTACCGTGTCCAGTTCCCGGCGATGGCTCAGTTAACGCCGCCACCGCCCTATTCGACCCTGCCCACTACGGGACTACCGGGTGAAGCCCTGCCGACTGATGCGACCGCTACTGACCCGACGTTGATGCCGATCAACAGTAGCCCTTCCAGCATTCAGCCGCCCGCATTCCGCACTGCCTCACCTACCCCATTGCTGACGCCTCGACGCACGCTCTTACGGACAACAGCGCTTACCGATCCGTCAATTAAGCTGCAAGGGGTTTATCTGTATCAGGGGGATGCATCCTCTGCCCGTGCGCGTCTGTCAATTTCCTATCCGTTGACACCGCATTTGCTGTTTGGTGCAACCTTTGACCTGACAGACGGTAATGCGTTTGCTGACTCCCAGACGCAAGGGTTTAACGTTAACGAGCTATATTTAGCGGCGTCGTTGCCGGAACTGCCGAATCTCAGATTTGTGGTTGGGCAGCTAGACCTGACCTCCTATTTCGATCGCAACAGTTTTGCCAAAGACGGTGCGACCCATTTCTTCAACACAGTCTTCCAGACCAATCCGGCGTTAAGTGCAACCGGCATCGCGTCTCGTCCCGGCGCGCTGGTGAACTGGACGCTGACTGACAACATTGATGCCAGAGCCGCCGTGTTTTCGTCGTCGCGCAATCTGGGTGATTTTTCCCTGGATGGCTTTGCGGGTGAAGTCGGTATCCGCTACGGCAACGCCATTATTCGCGGTACCTATGCAACCGATCGGGATGCCGGGTCGCGGGATGGCTTTCGGGAAATCTTTCAGATTGACCGTGGCAATGGCATTACAGGAACCTTAAAGGGCGATCGCGAAGAAGCCTACGGCATCAACGGTGAGCTATTTGTACCGCAGTGGAAGATGGGACTTTTCGTTCGCTACGGGCGCTACAACAACGATGCGCTCAATCGTAGTGCCGAAACCTATAGCCTGGGCATGAACTTTCTGGACATCTTTGCCCCGGACGATCGCCTCGGTCTGGCCTACGGTCGTGGGCTGTCCAACGACACGCTACGGCGGCAGATTGGCGACAAGCTGCCTGATGTTCTGGAGTTGTTTTACGACTTCCGATTTCTGCCGAACTTGCGGCTTGGTTTCTCCATTCAGGAACGCAATGAGTTTTCTGAAATTGTTGCGGGGGTGCGGCTCAAAACCGAGTTTGACGTGACGCCGAAGGGCAAGCTCGTCCAGTAAACCTGATCCGAATTCGACCACAACTATTGCAGTGAGACTGGTGTAACTCATGTTTCAGGGTAAGCGAACAAAACAACAGCTCAGTGCCATTTGCCTGACCGGACTATTAGCCGGGATCCCACTGGTGCAGCCGCTTGGGGTGCCCGTGGCTCAAGCCCAGATGGCTGTACCCGCGATTGTCCGCCAGGGCTTTACTCAACTGGCGCAGGGACTGGTAAACGATGCGATCGCCACGTTTCAGAGTGCCATTCGCCAGTATCCCGATGTGATTGAGGCCAAGCTGGGGCTGGCGATCGCCTATCGGCGGGCAGGACGGGATGCTGACGCCTGGCAGACCTATCAGCAGGTGTTGGCGCAAGACCCCAATAATCAACTGGCGCTGAAAACAGTTGGTGTCCTGGGTGGGTTTCGCCCTGAGTGGCAGCAAAAGGGCGTTGAAGCTCTGACCACGTTGCTCACGCTTAACCCCAATGATGGGGAGGCGCGATCGCAGCGAGCGTTGCTGTACGGCTATCAGGGACAATTTGCGGCAGCGCTGGCTGATTACCAGATTGTATTGCAGCGAAACCCCACTCCAGAAGCACTTCTGGGCGCAGCGCAGGTCTACACCTACAGCGGTAATTACGCGCAGGGGTTGGATCTTTTTAATCGCTATCAGTCCACGGGACGATCCGTGAGTGGCACGGCGGCCATTGCCTACGCGCGCGCGCTGCGTGGAACGGGCAATGCCGCGCAGGCGATTCAAATCCTGCAGGCCCAGCTTCCTCGCCAGCTGAACGCCACCGCGATTCAAATGCGATCGGAACTGTCCCAGGCCTATCTGGACAATCACCAGCCAACCGAAGCACTGGCCGTGCTGGATCCCCTGCGTGGGCGCTCCGATGCGCGTCTGGCGCTGGCACGGGCACTGAACGAAATCGGGCAGCGCCAAAATCTTCCAACCTTGCTCAATGACGCGGCTGGGCTGTACCAACAGGCGCTCAGCAGTACTCCCAATCCGTCACCCGTCTTGCTGCGGGAAGCGGCAGATGTGTTGAGTGGCATTCCGTCGCAGCGTCAAACTGCCCTGCAGATTTATAAACAGCTCGTGCAGCAGCAACCCAACGATCGCGTCCTGGTGCTCCAGACGATGGCACTGGAAAACCAGCTCGGTCTGCTGTCCAGGGCGGATCTGCGCCGACAGTTGCGATCGCTGCTGCAACCGCTGCCAACCAACCCGGTGGAACAGCAGGCACTCGCGCGGGTGCTTACGCGCATTGACCCCGACCCCGAACTGCTGCCGATTTATCAAAGTCTGCTGCAGGCAAATGTAAACGAGCCATTTCTCAATTTCCGGCTGGCGCAACTGCTGATTGAGCGTAATGACCTGGCCGGTGCAAAAGCGGCGATTGCGGCTTATCAGGCAACGTCCGTTGGTGCGGCTGATCAGGCTCCGCAGCTCTTGCTGGCTGAGATCGAGCGCCGCCAGGGAAATCTGGACGCAGCCGCCCAGCGCTACCAGGCTCTCACCACTGCCAGTACCGCCGATCTGGATGTACAAGCGGCTGCGCTGCGTGGGTTGGCGGGTATTCGGCTCGCTCAGGGGCGTTCGGGCGATGCGCTCGCCCTGTATGACCAACTTTTGGCCAAAAATCCGCAGGATCTACAGGTGCAGTTAGGACGAGCCAGTGTGGCCTATCAAGCCGGACGGCTATCGGCAACAGACGCTGAAGCGGTGCTGAATAACTGGCTGCAAGTGCGATCGCCGAACGATACCCCGCCCGAACTGTATAGCCTGGTTGGCGCACTGCCCGCTTCGCCGCAGCGAGAAGCGCTGTATTCACGACTGATTGAGGCCGATCCCACCAATGTCCAGGTGCAGGTGCGTCTGGTACAGGTGCTGGCGCAGCGTGACCCGTATCGGGCGCAGGCCCAAGTGAATCAGCTCCTTGCCCGTGTGCGAGCAGCCGCGCCCGATCGCGACAACGTGGGGCTTTACTTCCTGCAGGGACAGCTAGCGCAGGCATTAGGCAACCTGGATCAAGCTGGGGCCGCCTACCAGTCAATTTTGGCGCGGCAGCCGGATAATGCTGATGCTCTGGCGGCATTGGGTGGTATTCGCTTTCAGCAGCGCCGGTTTGACTCTGCCAATGATCTGTACGCGCAGGTACTCACCTACAGACCTGACGATGTGGATGCCCGGAAATCTCTAGCCGAGTTATCAGCGGCTCAGGGCAATTCGCTGGAGGCCATTCAGCAGTTTGAACAGATCCAACTTCAACAAAGCGCAACAGGCAGTGTTGATCCGGCTCTATCGCAACGGGTGCAGAAAATTCAGGAAGGCTTTCTCCAGCAGCGGGGGTTTCAACCCTACTGGGAGCGCTATTAACTCTCCTTGACATTCAACCAGTGATGGCGGCGATCGCAACGATTTTTGCAGCGCAGAAATCGCATTTTGCATGAGGTCTATTGAGTAATGCGGCTGACTTTTCCTGTTCTACGAATTGTGGTTGGGCTAATCCTCCTGTCGTGTGCGATCGGGGGGTGCCGTGATCATGCGTCTTCCCAGGCGCAGAATGTCCCCGTTCCGCAGGGGACATCGATCGCTGCTGTGACTGCTCCGATGCCTCCTGGCGTTGCGTCTGAACTGTTGCAGCAAAGCTGGAATGCCTATCGCCAGCGTTTCATCCAGCCCGATGGACGGGTGATTGATTGGGAAGCCAACGGGCGATCGACCTCGGAAGGTCAGGCGTACGCCATGCTGCGATCGGTCTTGATTGACGACCCTCAGACCTTTGGCCGCACGCTGGACTGGGCCGAGAAAAATTTGCGGCGGACGGTGAACGGTAAGCCATCGGATACTCTCTGGGCGTGGCAATGGGGGCCTGATGCCAAAAAGAACTGGGGCATTCTGGATCGCAATTTTGCCAGCGATGCGGATGTGGACGCGATCACGGCGCTAATCTTGGCCAGTCGCCGCTGGCAACGGCCAGACTACCTGCGTTTGGCCCAAACGAAGCTGCGCGACCTCTGGCTGCTCGCAACGGTGCCGATCGGGGATCAGCGCTATCTTTTGCCGGGGCCGAGTGAGGCGTTTCAGCAGCCCGATCGACTCGTGCTAAATCCGTCCTATTTTTCACCCGCCGCGTTTCGGCTGTTTGCCCAGGTCGATCGCGCCCACGACTGGCTCCGTTTAATCGACAGTAGCTACCAGGCACTCGAAAAATCGGCTGCCCTCTCGGCAGTCAGCCTGCCAAGTGATTGGGTGGCACTCGATGGGAAGACGGGGCAGTTCATTGAACTGACTGAGCCGGGGCCGCTCGTCAGTCGCTACGGGTTTGATGCCTACCGGGTATGGTGGCGAATTGCCCTGGATGGAGCCTGGTTTGGTGAGCCGAGAGCGCGGGATTACCTCCAGCGGCATCTCGGTAATTTGCAGCAGCAGTGGCGATCGCAACAAGCGATTCCCGCCCAGATCGATTTGCGGGGCAACAAGGCGGCCAGCTACGAAGCCACGGCTCAGTACGGCACGCTATATGCCGCGTTTCGCCTGATTGATCCAAATACGGCTGAAGAACTTTATCAAAGGAAATTGCTGACCCAGTATCGCAACGGTATCTGGGATAACGACTCGGCCTATTACAGCCAAAATTTGGTCTGGCTGGGGCTGTTCCCCCCATCGACCGTCTCTGCCAAACTCCTGCAACCTGCTAACGTTACCCAATAACTCTACCTATGAAACGCTTTCCTCATTGGTTCCGAGTGCACTCGTCGCGATCGCCCAGCCAACGCCCCAAGTCATGGCCTTTGGGCTGGTGGTTGCTACTCTGCTGTAGCGTTTTAATCACTGGGTTGATTGGCCCCTCGCTGAGTGGGCAATGGGATGAACCTGCCGTGGCTCAATCGTCTAACGTGCAGAAGCAGGAAGACCAGGTCATTCGGAACTTTACATTGCCCAAAGCGCCCAGCGAAGCACCCGTCTATCGTCCGGCTCCACCGCCAGCGCCTGCCCCGGTGGAAGAAGCCCCACCGCAGGCTGCGCCAGAGTCCGGTCAGCCCCCTGCAGAACCGGCAAAAGCCGAGACGAAACCAACGAAACCGACGAAACCGACGACTGACTCGGTGGCCACGAGCCAGTACATTCTGGAGTTTAACCGCAGTCCGATCGTGGGCAATCGACTGCGACTTCAGGGCGTGTATGCCGAAACTCGACTGGCCTTTACGCGTCCCCGCGATTGGAACCTACAGTCTGCGAAGGCATTGATTCGGTTTCAGCACTCGCCAGCGCTGTTGGCCAATCGATCGAATCTGACCGTCCGGGTCAATGGTACGAGTGTGGGCAGTACCCCCCTCAATCGCAAGCAGTCTCAAATCGGTCAATTCCTGGTAGACATTCCGCCCGCTCTCCTTCAGGATGCCAACGAGATTGCGATCGTGGCGCAGCAAAACACTGACCCAAAGTGCTCTAACCCCGCGGATCCAATGCTTTGGTCAGAAGTGCTGCCGGACTCCAAACTCTTGTTCAACTATCAGGCGCGATCAATCCCCCTGGATCTGAGCCGATTCCCCTACCCATTTTTTGACACGCTGGCGCTTGATGCCAGTCGATTGGCTTACATCCGTCCGGCAACCATGAGTGAAACCTGGCTGACGGCAACGGGCCGCTTTCAGGCTGCAATGGGACGGTTGGCGGACTTTCGCCCGTTGAATACACGCTTTGTGAAAGGGGTCGATGACCTGCAGTGGGACGATCGCCTGATTATATTGGGGACACCTGCCGAGCAGCCCATTCTCAAATCACTCAAGCTGCCGTTTGCGATCGCCGATGCACAGATCGTGGATGGGTCAAAAAATGTGCTTCCGGGTGATGTCGGCGTAGTGATGCTGGCGGCAACGCCGAAGGGCGGCAATTCCATCCTGGTGATCACCGGCAATGGGCCGGAAGGCGTGACCAAAGCCGCGCAGTTTCTCGTCCAGCCCAAAAATCGTCGCATCGGTTCCGGTCAGGCCATCCTGGTTGATTCGCTGGACGATGTGCCCACACCGCCCGCCCGCCAGTGGGAACGCGCTTTACCAGACAACAACGCCTTTAAGCTGAGCGACCTGAAAGGTGCTGACAAAGAGCCTTTCAAAGACACGACCGTGCGGGGAACGTCGGCACCACCGATCGAGTTTGACTTTCGGGCGCTGCCGGATGACCACTTCACCCGCGGTAGCGCTATGAATCTGGTCTACAGCTATGGGCCGCAGCTCAACCCCCGGACTTCAGCGGTGGAAGTGTTGCTGGACAATGTCGTGATTGGCGGGAAGCGATTGACCTCAGAAAACGGGGCGACACGAGAATCGTTCAATGTGAATCTGCCGGAAAACCTCATTACGCCGACCTCCAAGATCGCGATCGCCTTTCGGCTCAACCCACGCGAATCGGGGCAGTGTGGCATCATTACCGATCAGCAGCTTTGGGGCACCGTACACGCCGAGGACACGAACTTTAAGCTGAACCGGGACAATTCCGTGCAGTTGCCGAACCTGAAACTGCTTCAGGTTGGCTACCCCTTTACGGCCCCGCAGGATTTGTCCAGTACGGCGATCATCGTTCCCGACACTCCCTCCGAAACGGAACTGCTGACTATGCTGGCATTTAGCGAACGGTTGGGACGGCTAAGCCAGGCGGATTCGGTCAAGCTGGGTGTTTACACCGCAGGCACCCTGCCCGATGACGTGCGGAAAGACCATAATCTCGTGGGTATCGGTACACGCGACAAATTCCCGTTTAATGAAGCCTTTGATCCCAAACAAGGATTTGCGCTGGACAGCTTGTTTTCCCGGATCTGGAATCAGCAAAAAATTCAAACGGTGCCTGATAAAGGCGGCGTAATTAAGGAAGTGCTGTCGCCCTGGAATGGCGATCGTGTCTTGCTGGCGCTCAGTGGGCAGCAGGCCAGCGGCCTCACAACCGTTAGAGATGTCCTGGACAAAGACCCCTGGTTTTTCCAGGTAAAAGGGGACACCGTGCTCATCAGTGCAAACCCTGAATCGAACTCGGACTTTGATTCCGATGCCTATCAGCTTGGTTTTTTACAGCAAGAATCGCTCCATCGGATCGCCAAAACCGATCCACTCACCGCGATTTCCCGATTTCTCCAGGACAACTGGTTCCTACTGCCAACGGGCATTATCACCATTTGTTTGCTGCTGTACGGCATTGCTCAACTCTACATTAAGCGCATCGCGGGAGAAACGAAATGACGAGTCCAGTATCTGAAGTTCGGTCGGGACGGCGTCGCGGTAAAGCAGAACAGTTGACATTTTGGCTGACTGAGTGGTTTCCCAGTCGCTTCGATCGCGTTTTTCGCTCTGTCCACAATGTGCAGCTCTTTGGGCTGGGCGTGTTGCTGCTGCTGCTGTCTGTCCCGTTGATCATGACGCCCCTGGAAACATGGCAGCAGACTATAGCGGCGATCATGCTGGTGCTTCTGGGTTGGGTCGTTGTGCAGATTGAAAAGCGCTACGGCGATCGTCATACCAGCGAACTGCTCCACCTCTTTATGGTGTGGTTGAGTCTGATTACTACGTTTCGGTACCTTTACTACCGCGTGAGCTATACGCTCAATCTCGATGGCTGGTTAAACGGTCTGTTTAGCATTCTGCTGTTTGCAGCGGAACTGTACGCCATCATGACGCTGATGCTGGCGTTTTTTCAGACGCTCAAACTCAAGGATCGCCAGCCACCCGATCTATCGCGGGTGCCAGAGGCGTATTTGCCGAAGGTCGATGTCTACATTCCGACTTACAACGAGGATGTGGAAATTGTCCGCAAAACAGCCCTGGGCGCACTGGCGATCGACTACCCAGCCGATAAAAAGCGGGTCTACATTCTGGATGATGGTCGCGCTGAAAAATACCGGGCACGGCGAGCAGAACTGCGTCAGATGTGCGAAGACCTCGGCTGCACACTGATGACGCGGGACAACAACGACCACGCCAAAGCCGGCAATATCAACACAGCCATGCGGAAGACCGATGGCGACTTGATCTTGATCCTGGACTGCGACCATATTCCCACGCGCGACTTTCTCCAAAACACGGTCGGCTTTTTTCAAAACGCCAACGTCGCACTGGTGCAAACGCCCCACTGGTTCTATAACCCTGACCCCTTTGAGCGCAATCTGCTCACCGCTGGTAAGGTGCCCGTGGGCAACGAACTGTTTTACAAAGTGCTGCAAAAAGGCAACGACTTCTGGAATGCGGCCTTTTTCTGTGGTTCGGCGGCGGTCATTCGTAAAGACTACGTGCTCCAGATCGGTGGAATTGCGACCGAAACGGTGACTGAAGACTGCCATACGTCGTTTCGGCTGCACGCTCTGGGCTATGAGTCGGTCTACTACGACAAGATCATGGTGGCGGGACTGGCTCCGGAGAAATTTTCAGCGTATGTGGGTCAGCAGGTACGCTGGGCACGGGGGATGGCGCAAATTCTCCGGCTTGAAAATCCGTTGCTCAACCCCCGGCTGAATCTCACGCTTCCCCAACGGCTGTGCTACTTCAGCGCGACCTCGCACTTCTTCTATGGGTTTCCCCGGTTGATGTATGCGATCGCACCCACGCTGTTTCTCCTCTTTGGCATCAACCCCATTCGCGGTCTGGGCCTCGAAACGCTGGCCTACGCGATGCCGCATATTTTTCTGTCTACCTACGCCAACCACATCACCTATAAAAACGTCCGCTTTACGTTCTGGAACGAGATCTATGAGTTTGCCATGTCGTTTCAGGCCGGTATCGTGACTCTGTTGGCGTTGATTAACCCCAAACTGGGCAGCTTTAACGTCACTGACAAAGGGGTATCGGTGACCAAGCGCCGGTTTGACTGGCAGTCTGCGCGGGGGTTGGTCATTGTCACGATTCTGGTGGCGCTCTCGGTGCTGACGGTGCCACTGTGGTTGATCCTGCGCCCTGAGGATACAGAGGCTGTTCTGACCAACATGTTCTGGTGTTTCTTCAATCTCGTGCTGCTCATTTCCGCATTGCTGGTGGCGTTCGAGCAGCCCCAACTGCGGCGGGCACACCGCCTCGATCGCAAACTGGGTGCCGTAATTTACAGCCAGGGGCAGGAATGGCGAGGGCAGACGCTGAATGTCAGCGAAACCGGCTGCCAACTGGTGCTGGATAGCTGGACGAATCTCCCGGACGAGGTGGAACTGGAACTAATTGGCGACTATGGCACGCGCGCGTTTGTGAATGGGCGCATTATCCGCGTCACGCTGATTAATGAAACCCAGGTGGTGATGGCGATCGATTTTCTAACCCCCAGTCGCGCTCAACTGGATGCACTCAGTCTGGTCATTTACTCCGACGTGCGGGAGTGGTATTCCCAAACGCGGAATGCCATGGATGACCCAATGGAGTCATTTAAATTTATTGCCACCAGTGTTTCGCGATCGTTCCGGGAACCTCAACCCGCCCCCAACGCGCCGTTAATCCGAAAACAGATTCGGGCGCTGGCTCAGATCTACTGGGAAGGGCATTTCTACACGGCTGTCGCCACCGAAATTGGCGCTCGTAGCCTCAGGCTGGAGTTGGAACGTGAGGTGATTCCGAATCTGGAGGCCATGCATCAGACGAATGCTCTCGTGGGGTTACTGCTCAGTCAGACTGGCAACGATGCGTTGCCCAAACGCCTGCTGGCGCAGGTACAGTCTGTCGAAACGTTTACCGACGCCGCGGGCAGCAAAATCGCGATCGAACTCAGATTCCCCGAAAATCTCCGCGATCGCCAGGGTGGCAAAATTAAGGAACTGGTCGAAACGTTGAATTAAGAGGAACGAACGCGGTTGAAACAAAGCATTCAAAGTCCCCCTTTTTAAGGGGATTGAGGGTGATCACCATCAGTCGATGCAATGCCTGGAAGGGGCTAATACGGAATCCGTTTCATGCAGAAGCCCTCCTCTTGTGTACGGGCGTAGCCTGCGGCAGAAAGATTGAGGTCGAGTTTTAGCGTTTGTGGCCACAGGCTACGCCCCTACCGATACCGCCACTCTACAAACGGATTTGGTATAAAGCGCGCCCTGACAGGCGCGATCGCCCTTTCTCAACCAGGGTCAACGAGCCAGTTCTAACCTCAAATCATCGCCAATTTCGCTCCAATGCCTCGGTTAGTGGTTTAAACTGCATGGGAACCCTGGTTTCCACGTGCATCCAGAATTCTTAATGACAGCCAGCATCCCCTACGCTACCACCCAGTTCGCATCTCTAGAACAAGCGCTGAAGCACTACTTTGGCTACGAGAGTTTTCGTCCAGGGCAGCGTCAGATCATTGAGCATACGCTGCACGATCGCGACCTGCTGGTGATCATGCCAACCGGGGGCGGTAAGTCGCTCTGCTTCCAACTGCCCGCGCTGCTAAAAGAAGGCGTGATGATCGTCGTGTCCCCGCTGATTGCATTGATGCAAGACCAGGTACAGGCGCTACAAAATAACGGCATCCCGGCAACTCTCCTCAATAGCAGCATCAGTTCGATCGAGTCGCAATCCCGGCAGGCAGCCATTCTTGATCGCAAAATTAAGCTTGTCTATGTTGCGCCCGAACGCTTATTGAGTGAATCGTTTCTGGGGTTTCTGGATCAGGTCAAAGCGCGTGTCGGCATTTCGGCGATCGCGATCGATGAAGCCCACTGTGTGTCTGAGTGGGGGCACGACTTTCGACCGGAATATCGTCAATTACGACGACTGCGGCATCGCTATCAAAACGACGATCGGGTGATTCCCATTCTGGCGCTGACTGCGACGGCAACAGAGCGAGTGCGGCACGATATCCTCGATCAACTGGAGCTTAAAGACCCACACATTCATGTCGCCAGTTTCAACCGCCCCAATTTGTACTACGAAGTGCGACCCAAGAGCAGTCAGCGACAGGCGTATGCAGAGCTTGTGCAGCAGGTACAGCGCACCCACGGCGCGGGGATTATCTACTGTTTGAGCCGCAAGCGGGTAGACGAAATTACGGCCAAGCTGCAACACGACGGCATTGCGGCCCTGTCCTACCATGCGGGTTTGAGTGATGCCGTGCGCAAAGCAAACCAGGAGAAATTCATTCGGGATGATGCCCGGGTGATGGTCGCGACGATCGCCTTTGGCATGGGCATCAACAAACCGGATGTGCGCTTCGTCATCCATTACGATCTACCCCGCAACATTGAAGGGTACTATCAGGAATCGGGCCGAGCCGGACGGGATGGCGAACTGTCTCGCTGCACGCTCTTCTACGGCCCAGGTGATATCAAGACTGTTGAATTTTTGATTGCACAAAAGGTTGATCCAGTCACAGGTGACCCCCTGGAGGACGAACAGCGGATTGCGACCCAGCAATTGCGACGGGTGATCAACTACGCCGAAGCCACAGAATGCCGTCGCACCATTCAGTTAGGTTATTTTGGTGAAGATTTTGCCGGTAACTGCGGCACCTGTGATAACTGCTGCCATCCCAAGCCGATTGAAGATTGGACGCTAGAAGCGCAGAAATTTCTTTCCTGTGTCGCTCGGTTTGCTCAAAAGGGACAGCGGTTTGGCACAAACCA
>JAJPKC010000435.1 GCA_021323955.1 Oscillatoriales cyanobacterium Centralia_MAG_596
AAACTGTACGCGCGTAATCGGTTGGTTGGGGTAAAACTTGCCATCGGGGAACCCGCCCAAAATGCCTCTGGCGCTCAGTGCTGCGATCGCGGCACCTGCCCAGTAACCGCTCGGCACATCAGCAAACTGCTTCGGTTTCCCAACCGGAGTCTCACTTGGAGCAGGTGTCACGGGTGAAGGTGCCGCAGACGGTTGGGGCGATCGCGGTGCCAGCAGTGGAGCCGCCGCAATCAACGGAGCTGCCTGCGATAGGGGAGTAGGCGACTGGGGCGCAACTGTTAGTGAGGGACTGGGAGCAGCCGGGGCAGGCGTTGGGGCGGGCGGTTGGGCAGGAGTGCTGGATGCAGAGGGCGTGTTGAGCGGGGTGGGCGATGGCGACGGTGTCGGCTGTGCTGTTAAAAGCTGCAGCAAGGGTGTGTCGGTGCCACTCTTCTGGCTGATCGACCAGAAAAAAATCGCGCCGATGCTGGTCAACGCCACGATGACGGCAATGAATTCATCACCCGTAAGTCGCTTGCGGTTCGATGGGGGTTCAGGAGAGGAAGGCATCGCGGGGCAACTCGTTTGACGGATTTACTAGCCAATCCTAGAGCAGATTAATGATTTGATCATGCGCCAAAGGTGAATATTCGTTGACTGAGCGCTAACCCTGACATGGGCCAGTCCCATCGGCTTCCAGGCGATCGTCTGAATGCGATCGCCGACTGCTAGAACCAGAAATTCGTCAGAAAAAAATCGGCTTTGTATAGTTATGATACAAAAGATGGGCAGTCTAGGGGAGTGAATGATGCCTCTCCTGAGCGGAGACGCTATCATAAGGACTGAGTTGATAAACGTTTGTAACAAATTATCAATGATTGTTTCTTCCCCGAGCCTGGATAGAATCAAGGCAGCATTGACGGAGAAAGTCTTTTTTGGCAATGAACCGTCTGCCGAACTGATCGCAATCTTGCTGGTTTATTTTGTGCAGGGAATCCTCGGATTGGCACGACTGGCAATTAGCTTTTTTCTTAAAGACGAGCTGGGATTGAGTCCAGCAGAAGTGTCAGCCCTGGTTGGGGTAGCCGCTCTGCCCTGGATGATCAAGCCCCTATTTGGCTTTATTTCGGATGGTTTACCCATTCTGGGCTATCGCCGCCGTCCCTACTTGATTTTGTCGGGGTTATTAGGTGTCCTGTCCTGGGCCGCTCTCGCCACGATCGTTGATTCTGCCTGGACAGCCGTTACGGCGATCGCATTGGGTTCCCTGTCCGTGGCTTTCAGCGATGTCATCGTGGATTCACTGGTCGTCGAGCGGGCGCGCGGCGAGTCGATCGCCAAATCTGGCTCACTTCAGGCACTTTGTTGGGGGGCGTCTGCTGTCGGCGGAATTCTGACTGCTTACTTCAGCGGCTCGCTTCTGGAACACTTCAGCACCCGCACTGTCTTTGCCATCACCGCAAGCTTTCCACTCATAGTCTCTGTGGTCGCCTGGTTGATTAGCGAATCGCGCGTCACTGAAACCATGAACTGGTCTATTGTTGCGGATCAGCTAGGGCAGTTGCGTCAGGCCGTCAGCCAGAAATCGATCTGGATGCCGACCGCATTTCTTTTTCTGTGGCAGGCCACACCCACGGCTGAATCGGCCTTCTTCTTTTTTACTACCAACGAATTGGGCTTCGAACCAGAGTTTTTAGGGCGAGTCCGTCTCGTCACCAGTCTGGCGTCTCTGGCCGGAATCTGGCTCTTTCAGCGGTTCTTAAAAACAGTGCCCTTTCGGGTCATCTTTGGCTGGTCAACCGTCATATCAGCCGTGCTGGGCATGTCTACCCTGCTGCTGGTGACGCATGCGAATCGGGCGATCGGCATTGACGATCGCTGGTTTAGTCTGGGCGACAATCTGGTGCTCACGGTGATGGGTCAGATTGCTTACATGCCGATCCTGGTTCTGGCAGCACGGCTCTGTCCTCCTGGTGTGGAGGCAACCCTGTTTGCGCTGCTGATGTCGGTGGTCAATCTGGCAGGACTCCTATCTTACGAAACGGGCGCATTTCTAATGCACTGGTTAGGAATCACCGAAAACAACTTCTCTAACCTGGCACTCCTTGTTATCATCACGAACCTCTCAACGCTGTTGCCCCTCCCCTTCCTGGGTTGGTTGCCGCGTGCAGACGAGGCCCCTGAACATGCTGCCGATTCGACCCTGCATCCCGTCCCGGTGATTGAAGCCGATTCCTCAGCATCAAAGCATCTTGGGCAACCCTTTTTACCCGACCTTATGACCGAGTTTGTATCTAAAGCGAGACGACCGGAACCCGTCGGTGAGGATTAATGGGGAAGGGAAAGAGTCGAAGGCAAAAGGGAAAAGGCAATAGAAAGCTGGCTTTGAACCTATAGCGGGTAAATTCTCTAACCGCTAAATTCTCTGACCACTAACCACTAACGATACTTCTGGTTTCATGCAAAGTTTCCAGCTCAACGAACGTGCGTCTACAGTACCGCCAGTGCTTTCCTACGATCGCGAAGGCTGGCAACAGGGCTATCGATCCTTAAAACAAGAATTTGATTATTGGATTGATGACATTGAGGGCGAGATTCCCGCCGATTTGCAGGGCACTCTGTTCCGCAATGGCCCTGGGATGCTAGATGTGAATGGGCATCCTATTCATCATCCGTTTGATGGCGACGGCATGATCTGCGCCATTACCTTTGCCAACGGTCGAGCGCACTTCCACAATCGCTTCGTTCGCACGGAGGGCTATGTTGCTGAACAAGCCGCCGGGCGCATTCTCTACCGGGGTGTCTTTGGAACACAAAAACCGGGTGGTTGGCTGGCAAACGCCTTTGATTTTCGGCTCAAAAATATCGCTAACACAAACGTTCTCTACTGGGGCGGCAAGCTGCTGGCGCTCTGGGAAGCTGCCGAACCCCATCGCCTTGATCCAACAACGTTAGAAACGCTGGGCCTGGATCACCTTGAGGGGGTTTTACAGGCGGGTGAAGCCTTTGCCGCGCATCCCCGGATTGATCCTGCCTGTTACCAGGATGGGGGTGCTCCCTGTCTGGTCAACTTTTCCATCAAACCTGGTCTGTCCTCAACAATCACGCTGTTTGAGTTCGACCTCAACGGGACGTTACGGCGCAAGCATGCCCACTCAACACCTGGATTTGCGTTCATCCACGACTTTGCCATTACGCCCAACTACGCCATCTTTTTCCAGAACCCGGTTAGCTTTAACCCGCTACCGTACCTGATGGGCAAACGCGGTGCAGCGGAATGCATTACCTTTCAACCTGAAAAAACAACCCGGATTGTACTTATTCCCAGAAATACTGAGGGCGCAGGTTTAGGGAAGGATAAAGGCTCAACAGTAAAGGATCGCCGTCCCGGTTCAGCCCTTACCCTTCAGTCTTTATCCTTTGAAACTCACGCTGGTTTCGTTTTCCATCATGCCAATGCGTTTGAAGACGGTGATGCGATCGTCATTGATTCAATCTGCTACAACTCCCTACCGTCCGTTGAGTCCGATGCTGATTTTCGACAAACGGACTTTGATGCGCTGGATCCTGGGCAACTCTGGCGGTTTCGGGTGGATCTTAAAACCCAAACGGTGCATCGCGAATTGCTGGAGAGCCGCTGCTGTGAGTTTCCCTACGTGAATCCGGCTAACGTCGGGCGTCCCTACCGCTATGTCTTTATGGGGGCTGCTCATGCAGCGGATGGCAACGCCCCCTTACAGGCAATCACAAAAGTTGACTTAAAAACGGGTCAACGCGAGCTTTGGAGCGCCGCCCCGTCTGGTTACGTCAGCGAACCGATCTTTGTTCCCCGATTCGCTGGTGGCGCAGCGTCAACCCGTGATGCATCCGACCATAGCCTGTCATCTACCGCTGTGGAGGGTGCTGAAGATGATGGCTGGTTACTCACGCTGGTCTATGATGCAACCCATCAGCGCTCCGATGTGGTGATTCTGGATGCCCGCGATTTGACGCAAGGGCCGATCGCGCGGCTTCACCTCAAGCATCATGTACCCTATGGTCTGCACGGTAGCTTTACACCCCATTGTTTTGTCGATCGCTAGGGTTTCTGGGCCATTGGTCGGTGGGCGCGTATAGGATGAAAGCAGTGAACCTTCAAAATCCTTAACCCTGTGAAAAAACGGGTCACGCTTACGTTTCCAAAACGATCGGTGCAAATGCCTGTCACCTACCGACTGGCAAAAGACTTCAACGTTGCCGCAAATATTATTCGTGCCCAGGTTGCACCCAATCAGGTTGGCAAACTGGTGGTGGAACTGTCGGGTGACATTGACGAATTGGATGCGGCGATCGACTGGATGCGATCGCAGGATATTGGCATTTCGTTCTCTAACCGCGAAATTTTGATCGATGAAGACATCTGCGTCCACTGTGGTCTGTGTACGGGAGTGTGCCCCACCGAAGCTCTGAAGCTCGATCCAGAGTCGTTTAAGCTAACCTTTACGCGATCGCGCTGCATCGTTTGTGAACAGTGCATTCCAACCTGTCCCGTACAGGCAATTTCAACCAACCTGTAACGCAACCAACGGGTAAGCCTTTACGCCCTATGTCTCGTCGCCAAACATTGACGGGTTGCGCGACGCGACAATTGCCGCCTTGTCCACCATCGTCATCATCGCCGGGAGATCAGGCCCCGCTCGATCGCTGACACCCAGTTCGGCCACAATGGTGGGATAGGTCTTGCCCTGGGTCAGACGAAACCCAATTTCCTCAAATTCAGCCCAGGTCAGGTCACTCTCCACGTAAGCTTTTGCCATCAAGTAAAGGAGTTCGGCGTAGCGGTTACCTTCTGCGACTGTCATCATCGTGTGCGGGACATTGTAGGAGCGATTAAAGCAGTAGTACCAGCATTTGGGCTGAAACTGGAGCGCATCGGCAAAAAACGCTTTGTGATCGTTGGTGTCTACAGAGTCGTCGTTTTCGGTAGACACAATGAACATGGGTGCAGCTGGCGTTGTGCGAGCCTGCTTCAGCAGGTCTGCCCCCATGTCGAGAAACACCCGCAGTGCTGGCACCTGAAACCCCATATAGCCGATCGCTAAATCAGGATTTCCGGGCCAGGAATGGTATGAATCCGATAGTTTGATGAAAAGCTTCCCCGTGATGGTGTTTCCGCTCAAGTAAGGGGCAAACAGCAGGGCGCGATCGATTAAGTCTCGATGGTGCAGCGCAACCCAGGCGGATAAGGTGCCACCCCCTGACAGTCCACCAATGACCACCTGCTGCCCCAGAGCCTGCGCTTGTTGAATCCATTGCAGCACGAAGTCCTCGTACACGGTTGGGTCAGTCGGCAGGGGAGCGGGATGAGCCGCATTCCAGGTTCCCGCCTGCCCGTGTCCCGGCAGCAGTGGAATCAGGACGTTGTATCCCTGCTCGAACAGGGCGTTACCCAGAGGCAAGAACTGATCAGGATAGCCCGTAAATCCATGAAGGAACAGGCAGACTTTTGGGGTCGGGCCTGAATGAAAGAGAAACTTGGAACGACAGGCATCATTCCGAACGGGGAGCGCGTCTTCGCGGGCTTTTGCCTGGGCTGCGATCGTGGTCGTCAGGTCAGAATAGCTGGGCATGGGTAGGAAAGATAAAGAACAAACGCATCCGGACGCAGAACAGACTCCAAACTAGAAAACGGGCTGCCCTATCTTAATCCACGCGTGGAATCGTCCAACCCACCCCAACGGGTGCTCCGTGCAGCGTTAGAGCGGTTCCCGTGAGGCCCGTTCTGGCGTTCAGTCTTTGTTTCCTTCAAATCATTCTTGATTTCCAACTCATCCTGGTCTCAACCCATAAACTCTGATGCCACAATCATCGAGCCAATCCCCGCATCGGTAAAGATTTCAAGCAGGAGCGCATGGGGAATCCGCCCATCAATAATGTGGGCAGCACGCACACCTTGAGCGAGCGATCGAACGCAGCAGTTTACCTTT
>JAJPKC010000568.1 GCA_021323955.1 Oscillatoriales cyanobacterium Centralia_MAG_596
ACTGGCCCACGCCGACGTCGTCGTCGCCGACCGGCTGGCGCCGCCCGAGCTGCTCGCCGAGCTGCCCCCGCACGTCGAAGTCATCGACGCCGCCAAGATCCCGTACGGCCGGGCGATGGCTCAGGACGCCATCAACGCCGTCATGATCGAGCGCGCCCGAGCGGGAAATTTCGTCGTCCGCCTCAAAGGCGGCGATCCGTTTGTGTTTGGGCGTGGTGGCGAGGAGATGGAAGATCTGGTGAAGGCGGGCATTGATGTAGAAGTGGTGCCGGGTATTACATCAGGCATTGCGGCGACCGCCTATGCGGGGATACCGCTGACCCACCGGGCGTACAGTTCGTCAGTCACATTTGTCACGGGGCATGAAGGTGCGGGAAAGTATCGTCCCGCAGTGAATTGGCAGGCGATCGCCCACGGTTCAGAAACAATCGTCGTCTATATGGGCATCCACAACCTGCCGTACATTACCGAACAGCTTCGAGTAGCAGGGTTGAGTGGGGATACTCCCGTGGCGCTGGTTCGCTGGGGCACACGACCCGAACAGGAAGCGTTGATTGGCACATTGGGGACGATCGTGCAGCAGGTCGAAGCTGTCAACTTTCAAGCGCCCGCGATCGCCGTGATTGGCGCTGTCGTAAATCTGCACGAAATTCTGGCTGGCTGTCGTCCAGCAAATCTTTAAGATGCCAATCCCATTGTTTTCCTCCCGGCGATAATATTCGCTGCGATGGCAGGGTCATCCCCAGCAACATCGTTAAGTCACGATTTTAAGTTGCGATCGATTGCGGTATATGCCAACCGTCTTCTTGTTCGCCTGTTTGGATATTGATGAATATGCCAGAAACTGAATCAAAGACACGCCAATCCGTTTCCTGACAAATCCTGTGAATCATGCTGATGACATCATCGCCAAACCAGCAGCAATTGCTAATTGCGATTGAGGCTACAAAATCATTGTCTTCCTCGATCGCAAACTCAATGAAATAATCGTCCCCTGAGAGCTCAGGCTCCCCTTGAAGGACTCCATAATTGGGTTTTGCTGGATCAGGAAAGCGAACGGTATGGACGATCCGCGCCAGCGCCGCGATCACGTCTGCTCGTGAACCCAGCATCTGTTTGTCCCTGGCAACGGCTTCGAATGATTCCGTCATTGGCACTGGACGCATCAAGGCAATATCCCAACTCATACCGCTGAATGAATCGATTGTTGAGTTAATCGTTCAGGCTAAAATTCTATCTAAAATGGCGTACCGTCTGTTCCGTTCAGTTATGAATTCCGGCGGTTATTGCGGTGAGAATGGAACTATTAGAGATGTTTCAAACAGGTTACTGATAGATTGTTGTCCCAAATTGATTTATACGTCCAGGAAATTGACGATCGCCTGGATCGTTACCTGGCTGACCAACTGGCTGATATCTCGCGATCGCGATTGCAAAAGCTGATCGAGCAGGGACAGGTGCAGATCAACGGACAGGTTTGCACCTCAAAGAAGGCGGCGGTACAGGTCGGCGACCACATCCACATCACCATTCCCGACGCACAACCACTTGACCTCCAGGCAGAAGCTATCCCGCTGGAGATTCTTTATGAAGACGATCATTTGCTGATTATTAACAAGCCAGCCGGACTGGTGGTACACCCAGCCCCAGGGCATGAGGGCGGCACGCTCGTCAATGCGCTACTAGCACACTGCGATCATTTGGCTGGGATTGGCGGTGTGCAGCGTCCGGGCATTGTACATCGGTTGGACAAAGACACCAGCGGCGCGATCGTGGTGGCCAAGACCGATCAGGCGCACCAGCACTTGCAGGCACAGCTAAAAGCAAAAACGGCCCGCCGGGAATATTTAGCGGTAGTCTATGGCGCACCGGCGATGGCCAGCGGCACCATCGATCTGCCTATTGGTCGTCATCCCGTAGACCGCAAAAAAATGGCGATCGTCCCGGAAGCAAAGGGGGGCCGTCGTGCCGTGACCCACTGGCAGGTCAAAGAGCGCCTGGGCAATTACACATTGATCCACTTCACGTTAGAAACAGGCCGCACCCACCAGATCCGCGTCCATAGCGCGCAGATGGGACATCCAATTGTGGGCGATCCGGTTTATGGATCGGGGCGTTCGATCGGTGTAAACCTCACTGGGCAAGCATTACACGCATGGCGACTGAATTTACAGCACCCTGTGCTGGCAACACCAATCGAGGCGATCGCACCCCTGCCAACCGCTTTCTTAACGTTGCTGGAGATCCTGCGCCGACGAAATTATTCGCAAATTTAACCCATGTCTCCACTGTCAGCGTTACAGATAGATACATATAAATTGGGCCGCGATCGCCCTTTTCCTCGGCGATATAAAATCAAGAAGTACTGAGTGCGTCGTCCTTTGGCTAGATTCTTAAAAAAACCTGAAGGAATTTTTGCAAACAGAAGATTATAAACATCTTCAACAGGATGTAACGGAATATTACAGAAATTAGCTCCGTAGATCTGCTGAAATGACTGCCCTGACTATTTTTGTGTCCCGCATTCGGGTATCTTCAGGAATCGCAATAACTTGTAATAAACAATGTACCCAATGGCATTGTATAAAGAGAACCTGAAGGGCTAAATGACAGGCAAAACATAACTAAAGCACTGATTTATCGAGTTTTCGAGTCTCTCATACAAATGTGAAATTTTCTCAGATTTCTTTAATGTTTGTTTTCCACTTTGTGTGGAAACCGACATGATGAGTGACTTGAGTTAGTGTTTTGCTGCTGCCTGCTCATTCCTTTGCTCGGTCTGGCTGTTCAGCTTGTTGACCCAACTGAATGGTTCTGGGCCATATCAAAACCGAAACTCAACGCAAGTAACTCAACCAAGTAATTAGGAGAGTAAATCCATGCTAGATGCATTCGCCAAGGTTGTTTCTCAGGCTGATGCCAAGGGTGAATTTTTGAGCGCTTCTCAGCTCGATGCTTTGACCAACATGGTCAAAGATGGCAACAAGCGTTTGGACGTTGTTAATACAATCACTGGTAACGCTTCCGCTATCGTTGCTAACGCTGCTCGTGCTTTGTTCGAAGAGCAACCCCAACTGATTCAACCCGGTGGAAACGCTTACACAAACCGTCGCATGGCTGCTTGCCTCCGCGATATGGAAATCATCTTGCGCTACGTTACCTACGCTGCTTTGGCTGGTGATTCTAGCGTTCTGGATGATCGTTGCCTCAACGGTCTGCGTGAAACCTATCAAGCGCTGGGTGTACCTGGTGGTTCCGTTGCTGCTGGCGTCCAAAAGATGAAAGAAGCTGCCCTCCAAGTTGCTAACACTCCTACTTCCAGTGTTCCCAAAGGCGATTGCAGCTCTTTGATGTCTGAATTGGCTAGCTACTTTGATCGTGCTGCAGCAGCAGTTGGTTAAAGCTTCATAACGCAATTGTTTTCGTGTAGATGTCGCTTAATGCGCCTCTACGAAATGGACGATACTTTTACCAAAATTTGCACAACAGTAATTAGGGAGATACCTGAACATGAAAACCCCCATCACTGAGGCGATCGCTGCAGCGGATACCCAAGGTCGTTTTCTCAGCAACGCTGAACTGCACCAAGTATACGGTCGTTATGAGCGTGCTGCGGCTGCTCTGGAAGCGGCTCGTGCCCTGACCAACAATGCTCAAAAGCTTGTTGACGGTGCCGCAAACGCTGTGTATCAAAAGTTCCCTTACACCACGCAACAGCAAGGTGCTAACTTCGCTCATGATTCTCGTGGTAAGGGCAAGTGTGCACGTGACATCGGTTACTATGTGCGCATCATCAGCTACGCACTCGTTGCTGGTGGTACCGGCCCCATCGACGAGTTCCTGCTTGCAGGCTTGGATGAAATGCACCGGACATTCGACCTCTCCAACAGCTGGTACGTCGAAGCCCTCAAGTGGATCAAAGCGAACCACGGTGTCACTGGTCAACCTGCGACTGAAGCGAACGCTTACATCGACTACGTAATTAACGCTCTGAGCTAGTCTCTAAGTGTGTTGCCCGGAAGAATAAGCGAGTGTTAGCGAAAATGCTAGCAGTTGTTCATTTTTTCGGGCACTGTTTTTCTCATTTGATGATAAAAATCTTCAAACAAATTGTTCAAGTTTTTGCTTCAGGAGAACAGGCATGAGCGGTTTAGTAGCGTCTAATTTAGCAGCAGCAGGAAGATTGGGCCTTTCTGCATTTGATGCTTCCCGAGTGGAGCTATGGCCCGATCGCACCGAAGAAAGCGTGCGTCTGGTCATTCAGGTAGCCTATCGCCAGGTGTTGGGCAATGACTATGTCATGGCTTCCGAACGCCTGACCACGGCAGAATCGCAGCTCCGCCAGGGCAATATAACGGTGCGGGACTTTGTCCGGGCGATCGCCAAATCCGACTTATATAAAAACAAGTTTCTTTTCCCGAACTCCAACACCCGTTTTATCGAACTGAACTACAAGCATTTGCTCGGTCGCGCGCCCTACACTGAGGATGAAGTGAACTATCACCTCAACCTTTACAACACCAAAGGCTACGACGCTGAGATTGATTCCTACATCGACAGCACCGAGTACGAAAATAACTTCGGTAACAACGTGGTGCCTTACTACACCGGGTTCTCTGTTGACTCGGGCGTGAGAACAACTGGCTTCACGCGGATGTTCAAATTGTATCGCGGCTATGCCAGCAGCGATCGGGGTCAGGCAAGCGGCAAAACACCGCACGTCTTCCGCGAACTGGCTCAAAATCGGGCTTCTTCAATCATCAAGCCAACCACCAGCGGTCATAGCGGCGGCTATCACGGTGCTGGCTCCAGTGATGTCACACCAGACAAGGCGCTCGGTGGTTCCTATGGCGAAAGCGGACGGATCTATCGCCTGGAAGTCTCCGGTATTAACCAACCTGGCTATCCGAAAGTGCGCCGGAGTAACGTGGCCTATCTGATCCCCGTCGAACAGATGCTACCGAAAATGCAACAGATCCACCGGATGGGCGGCAAAATCGTGAGCGTCTCGCCAGCCTAGCGGCAGCGGCAGTAGCCGTTGAGACACTGGTTTGGGCGGCAATAACGCCTCACCCCGCGTGCTATTTGCTTAATGATGAGTGACCCGTTTTGTAATCAGATCATTCAGGAGCGATCTTAAAATGTCTAGCAATGCTAGTTTCAGTTCGATTTCCAAAGACGCGACGCCAGCGGCATGTTTGGGTGGGCTCCGGACTGAAAGTGGTCGGATTTATCGCCTCGAAGTTACCAACATTCTTGAACCAGGTTATCCAAGCGTACGCTATAGCAATACAGCGTTTTTGGTACCGTTTGAGCAGCTACTGCCAAGAATGCAACAAATCCATCGGGTCGGCGGCAAGATTACGAGCGTTACGCCAGCATAGGTGCTTTATCAATCCGATGAATTTATCCCTTCAATAACACTCAGTTTCGCGGTAGAGAAGTCGCAGGAATCGCTCTGCAAAAGCTGAGTGTTGTTGATGCAAGGTTTTTCTAACAGCTTAGAACGGGAGTTTAGATTAGGTATGTTTGGTCAAGCATCACAGGGAAACACAAGTTTTACCGATAACTCCACGCGGATGTTTCGCTTTGAAGTCAAAGGGTTACATCAAACCTATCAGTCAGACAAGTTAAGCTATCCCATCCGTCGCAGCGGTAGTGCGGTAATTGCTGTCCCCTATAGCCGTTTGAACGAAGAAATGCAGCGGATCAACCGTCTGGGTGGCACCATTGTCAGCATTGCACCCCTGGATGGCAACTTAAGGGGGAATCATAACGCCAAAGCAGCGGCAGACCATCAAGGCGAGTAAGGGGGCTGCTCTGATTCGTCAGAGGCATATCCTTGTTTTTTGACGGCATCCCACCGACACCGAGCCATATTGTTCCTTGCTCTCTCAACGCTAAGTCCATGTCGGAGTTGAATCATTCGTCCCACTTTGATGAAGCCGAACCATCACCACCCGCGTCAGCGGATGGTGAGCCGTTGACGATCGAGAAAGCGCTGGCGAATCTTAACGATCCTGACGTGAGTTTGCGTTACTACGCCGCCTGGTGGTTGGGTAAGTTTGCTGCTGGTAACCCTGACGTTGTGGATGCGCTGATCGTAGCGCTCCAGGACGAAGCCGATCGAACGGAGTTGGGCGGCTATCCACTCCGGCGGAATGCCGCACGCGCACTGGGAAAGCTTGGCGATCGACGGGCGGTGCAACCATTATTGCAGTGCTTAGATTGCGCTGATTTTTACGTCCAGGCGGCAGCGGCTCAGTCTTTGGGCATGTTGGGCGACCCAGACTGTATCCCAGCCATGCTTGCCATCCTGTCGGGGGGAGTAGACGCCGCACAATTAGTTCCGGGACGACCCCACCTGGCACGGCCCGTGGAAGCCGCCATGGAAGCGCTGGAAGCGTTGAGAGCAACGGAAGCTGTCCCGCTGATTCAGCCCTTCCTGGAACATCCTGTGCCGCGGGTACAGTATGCGGCAGCTCGATCGCTGTTCGTTTTGACGCAGGCACCGACCTATGGTGAGCGATTGGTGCAGGCTCTCGCTGGTGCCAATCTCAATTTGCGCCGAAAACTGCTGCTGAACCTGGGAGCGAGTGGCTACCTTGAGGGAGCACCCGCGATCGCGAGTGCCGCAGTGGAAAATAGCTTTAAGATCATCGCCTTAAAAAGCTTGCTCGAAAGCCATTTTAAGCAGGTAGAGGTGGTTTCACTGTCGCCAGCGGCAGCGGGAGTAATGACTCTTATGGACGGCTTGTTGTGATTGTCGCCTGCAATCGCGTGTCTGGCTCTGTCTTTATGATCGCTCTTTTATGATCGACGTGTAAATCAATGGTTGTGACAAACGCGGCTAGTGCTTCAGAACTCATTCAAGCAATTGAGCAGGCAGATTCGCCCGTTCGCCTGGTTGCGGCTGTGCAGGCGCTGGTGGATGCGAATCTCGAGGCGGGAATTCCAACCCTGATCACGGTATTGGGATACAACAATCCCGAAGCAGCCGGTGTCGCCGTTACGGGATTAGTTCGGTTTGGCGCTAAAGCCGTGCCGACGCTACTGCAACAGCTAGACGAATACAACTACGGCGCGCGGGCCTATTCCTTTCGCGCATTGGCCGCGATCGGCGATCCGCGATCGCTTGATGTTCTGTTGCATGCGGCAGAAAACGATTTTGCTCCCAGCGTACGGCGGGCAGCAGCTCAAGGGTTAGGTAATCTCCGCTGGAACCATCTAACGGCTGAGGCACAATATCCGGCACAGCAACGGGCACTCCAGATCTTACTCTCCCTTTCCAACGATCCTGATTGGGCAATTCGTTACGCGGCCATCGTTGGACTGCAGATGTTGGCAACAACAAGCGCAGACACCACGGTTCTAACGGCGAACAAGCTGTTAACAGCCATCACAGAACGATTGGCTGAGCTGGATCGAACCGATCCGGATTTAGTCGTCCGAGCAAGAGTTTGGATGGCCCAACAAGCGTTGCAGCGCTTAGCGACCAACTGATTGCCAGCATGAAGCTGGCTGTTTTGATCCTACATTCATTCGTAGAAACGGTACTTTTCCTATGCCTATCCCACTCCTTGAAATCACGCCTAAAACTCGAAATCAACGGGTTGAAGGATACGATATTCCCGACGAGGATGATGCCCCTATTTATCGGTTAACCAGCTCAACATCTGATACAGGTGTTGCTGAAATTATCTGGGCTGCCTATCGTCAGATTTTTAGTGAACATTTAATTCTTGAGCGCTACCGCCAACCCGCCCTGGAATCGCAATTGAGAAATCGCGTTATTTCTGTACAGGAGTTTGTGCGGGCGTTAGGGAAAACGGATGTTTATCGGGAGTTAGTCGCAGACACAAACTCCAACTATCGGCTAGTTGACATTACCTTTAAGCGGTTTTTGGGAAGAGCCTCTTACGGCAAAGACGAACAGATTGCCTGGTCAATTGTGATCGCAACGCGTGGTCTGCACGGCTTCATTGATGCTGTTGTTGATAGTGATGAGTATCGTCAAAACTTTGGCGAATACACGGTTCCTTACCAACGCCGTCGGCTAGAAGGCCGCCCCTTTAATCTGGTAACTCCTCGTTACGACGATTATTGGCGTGGTCGCCTGGTCACGCTCGACCTGGCCAGTCGCTCTTACTATCAGGTTCGCACCTACAGCTCGGGTTCGTTAGATCGAAAGATCATCCGTCAGGCCATTCCCATGAGCTTCTTGACAATGGCTCAAAACCTCATTCCAGCGCAGCAGGAAACCCAGCGCCATGTCGCGCGGGCTACTTCCAGCGCGATTAAAGTTCCTGACAGCACGCGCAACTTTACGGTACCGCGCCCGACGGTTAAACCCACTGAGGCTGCACTGCCCTACCGTTACATTCCTACCAATCCCAAAGTGTAGGTTTTTCGGATTGAACTCGGAAACGAGATTGAGCATCCAACATTCCGCTAGAGGTTTTTCCTATGTCAATTCCTTTACTTGAATACAAACCCTCTTCTCAAAACCAACGTGTGGCTGGTTTTGAAGTGCCCAATGAAGATACGCCTCGGCTATACCAGCTAGAAAATGCAACGTCCGATGGCGAATTCCAAAATTTAGTCTGGGCTGCCTACCGCCAAATTTTTAGTGAGCACGAAACGCTGCAAAGCTATCGCCAGACTACGCTTGAAACCCAGCTCAAAAATCGATCGATTACGGTGAGAGATTTTGTGCGCGGTCTGGCAAAATCAGCCGTCTTTAAACGGTTGGTTGTAGAAACAAATTCTAATTACCGTGTGGTCGAATTAACCCTCAAGCGTCTGTTAGGACGAGCACCTTACAACAAGGACGAAGAAATCGCCTGGTCAATTAAAATTGCAACGCAGGGATTCGATGGCTTTGTTGATGCCTTAGTTGATAGTGAAGAATATCGTCGTAACTTTGGCGAAAATATTGTTCCCTATCAACGTCGTCGGTATAAAGACCGTCCATTCAACCTGGTTACACCTCGCTATGGCAACTACTGGCGCGATAAGTTGGAAACAGAACGCTACAAGTGGGGCGATATTCGCAATTTCCTGGATCTGGCTCGTTCTATGAAAATTACGCCGGTACAGTCGGTCAGAGTTCAAACAGACAATATTCAGATCCCGGATACGAGCCAGACGCGATCGCCTCAAAACGTTCCCGTTTCGATCAACACACCCGCTGGTTTTCCACTGCTTTAAAGACAGACGGTTCTGACCGTTGCGATCGCCATGGCAACGTCATCAAGATCAAAAAATCTTGTGGGATTGCCGACAGGACGCGAGATAATGAGCGGATAGGGGTTTGAGTTTTAGACACTTGAATTTTTAGATAGCTGACTATTGAACCGTCTGAAAACCAGGTAACTGGGACTCAACCTTAAAGCATTGGTTCACTTTGTAACTTATTAAATAGGGAGACCCTGCATGGCATTGCCGTTGCTTGAATATAAACCGAGTTCTCAAAACCAGCGCGTCCGTAGCTTCGGTGTCGCTGATTTAAATGAAAACACCCCCTATATCTACCGGACAGAAGACGTGAGTTCGCCCAGCGAGATGCAGGCGCTAGTTCGGGAAGCCTACCGCCAGGTCTTTAATGAACAGCTGCTGCTCCGATTTAACCGTCAAGTGACGCTTGAAACACGACTGGCAAATGGCTCTATCACTGTCCGTGATTTCATTCGGGAGTTAGCCAAATCAGAACGCTTCTACACGCTGGTAGTTTCAGTTAATGATAACTATCGATTGGTTGAAGTGGTGTTGAAGCGCCTGTTGGGACGTGAACCCTACAACCAGGACGAAAAAATTGCCTGGTCAATCAAGATCGGGACGCTAGGGTTCCACGGTTTTGTCGACGCGATCGTGGATAGCGAAGAGTACACTCAAAACTTTGGCGATACGATTGTGCCGTATCAGCGGAAGCGGATGCAGGAACGACCGTTTACATTCCTGCCCCGGTACGGTGAAGACTATCGCGAAATTGCTGGCACGGCCAAGACCGACTGGCGCATCACGCTGGAGAATTTCTACAGTGCCAAGTCGAAAGCGCGTCGTTTGCCAGAAGGTGATCCACGTCGCTTTGTTGCAATTGCAGCAGCGATCGCGCCCAAAGGCAACTATGCTCAACGCCTTGACACGGCTAGCCTTGATTACCTGAGCAAAGTACCAACACGTAGACGGTAATTTTGGACGCGAGAAAGGCTGTATTCATCCATTTAAGCGTCAATCAGTAGCGCTTTTTGCTGGGTCTGGTTTCTGTTGATAAAGCGATTAGTGGAGACTGCTGTGTGTCTACTGATGCTACCAACAGTGAGCAGACCCAGCCTGCATATGGAGCCACTTGCCATGCCCTCCGCCTACGGCCCGGCGCGATCGAGTTCCAGCCCGATCGATTTAGCAATCGCTGCGCCAAACGTCATCCCAGGGGCCACCCCCTGTTTCCAGTCCGCCACAATCACTGGACGCCTGGAGCAACAGTTTACGGGAGACGCGATCGCGCAACTGGAGCATAATTTTTCCCTGCATTGTGTCGCGACAGGCAAACGCTAACCCCCTGGTGGTCGGTGCGCGTAACGGTGTACCGGGAAGATCAGTAGTACCAGTCAGTTCGATCGTGTACTGGTCGCTTTCAGCCCACATATGCCAGTGTCCCCAGGGCTGGATCTCCCAGTGCACCTGTGCATTCCAGGGGACAAACTCATAGAATTTGCCTTTGTGATGTACCCCAATCATGGCCACCGACTCCATCCACCAGAGTACGCCCCGCCGCCCGCCGCCCGCAGTGAGGGCCAGGTCAGGCTCCGCGTCAAAGCTGTTGCAATTCAGCCAGAACCATTTTTGCGGAAATGCGCCGCCCCAATTTTTCTCGCTGTAAGCCGGTGCATCTGTAAACGCATAGCGCCGAGCATTCCACTCAATCCACCCCGTTGCTAATCCGTGCGCCATCAAAATCTGCCAGCCCGGTTCAAAGATTTGGAATGAGGATAACCAGCCCGCGGTCGATTGCTGCAAACGGTTGACATCGCCCCAACCGTAAATTGGCTGGATGGCGTACTCCCACTGGGCTGAGTTGCCAGATGGGTCGCGCAAACTGCCCTGGTGCCAGGTTGCCGTTGCCTGATAGCCTTCCTGAACGAGATGGGTGAATTGCGCTGGTGGCAGATAGTGGGGGGTGGGGGGTATGGAGACCGGCGAAGCATGAAGCCTGGAGTGTTCCCCGATTCTTTCCGCCGCCAGTGCCTCTGCTGTCAGCGTCCGCGGTTTGACGCTGCTCGCCGCTCGCCGCGATCGACTCTCTGCGGGCCTCTGCCCCCAATGCCCCAGGCCGAGCGCATTCTTCCAGGCCCAAAACGTCTGCACGTCAGGAAAGGTACGACACAGGTATTCATCGTCAGGCCCCAGAATTTGGGCAGCCCCACCGCTATAGGGGCGTCCGCCAATCGGATCTTCAATCGAATACATGAAGGCAAAGGTCTGCCCACAGTCGGGTAACGTGACCCGATAGTACCAGCCCTCAAAAAAGCGTCGATCGCTGCCGTCCCAGTGGTAGCCACTGTGAGGAGTTTGCCAATATAAAGTTGGATCGGATTGGAACAGGGGCACAGAGGGTGAAGAGCGGATGCTATTGGTGATCCGGGCGTTCTGGCTGAATTGAGAGGGAGCCTGAGAGCAAATCTTCCATCTCCATGCGCTGCTCCATTTGACGGAGGAAATACCCCGTCATCATGGCTGATGCTAACAGACCCGCTAGATTATCGCGATCAGTCGTGATTTTGACGTTAAAGGCTTCCGATGGGAGCATCCCAACCAGCCCTTGAACGTTATGCGAAATGATTTGCTTGACATCAGGAGTCACCAGCCTCGCCACCTGAGCAAGCACTTCAGGCGACTGATGCTGAAGATACCGCAGCAGCTCATTCGACTCCTGTTCTTCAACATCGGCTCCGAGAAAATTCGCGCTGTTAGGGTTAAAGACCATGGGCTAGGTGATATCCGTTTCGAACTATTCTGCCATTTCTCAGCCCAACTGCAACCCGTATCTCTAAGGTGATCCTCTGCGCCAGACAATCGTCCGTCAGAATAATTACAGAATGCGAATCAATGCTGGGGCTGAAACATCCCACGCCTCAGGGCTTTGATTTGATGTGCTGCTCAAACTCCTGCGGTAGCTGATGCATTTGAAAGTATTGATGAAATTTGTCAGTAACTTGTAACCAGTAGGAGCGCCCATCCGATTGTCGTCGTTTGCGGACAAAGCCAAGCTCGACCAGTTCCGGGACGTGCTGATATGCTCCAGATCCGCGTAGTTCGACCAGTTCCGTCTGCGAGATCGGGCCTTTGAGCGCGATCGCCGCCAGCGTCCGTAACGCGCCTAACCCTAAATCAGCAGGTACCAGCGTTTGAACCAGGTGGTGAAACATCTCTCGGAGCTGTAGCGTATAGCCATTGGGCGTTTCTACGACTTCCAGCGCACTATCGCGATGGGCGTAATCTGCCATTAGTTCAATTAGACCTTCTTCAGCCGTTTCGCGATCACACGCCGCAAACTCAGCAATTTCGGCCACCGTCAACGGCTGCGCTTTCAAGTACAGAATGGCTTCGATTTTACTGGCAAGGCGAGACATGGGAGAGGAGAAAGGGAGGGATGAGGGCTAAGGGATGAAGGCTAAAGGCTAAAGGCTAAAGGATGAAGGCTAAGGGATGAGGGAGGAAGGCTAAGGGAGGAAGGCTAAAAATTGGATGAGTTGCCTGATCGAATGAACTCTGTGTGAGGGGCATAGTCTGTTTTTGATCCTGCACACTTTATCCTTAGCGTCAGTCTAAATTGCGCCCCGTCAATTCGACAAAAATGTCCTCTAAATTCGACGGTCTTACCATCATGCCGGTTTTATCGGGCTGGCGATCGAGGAAAGCGTTGGCATCATCAATGGTCGGGAAAAATTTGTAATCCCATCGGTCTTGCGTTTGTTGCATGACTAACCCTTCCCCGTGCTTTTGGCGAAACTCTTGCAGCGTGCCTAGTTCAATGAGTTTGCCCGCGTCCATAATACCAATCCGGTTACACAGGTACTCTACTTCATCCATATAGTGGGTGGTGAGCAGAATGGTCATGCCTTGCTTGTTCAAATCGCGAATGATCTCCCAGAGGCGGCGGCGCGTTTGCGGATCGAGTCCGACAGTCGGTTCATCCAGAAACAGAATATCTGGCTGGTGCAGTAGCGCCCGTGCAATCTGGAGACGGCGTTTCATACCGCCTGAGAGCGTTTTGGCGAGATCGTGCCGGCGATCGCTGAGTTCCACATACTCTAACCATCGATCGATATCGTGCTGCCGCTGGGGATTGGGAATGTGGTGCAACCGACCGTGAAACTCCATGTTTTCCCAGACCGTCAAATCACTATCGACGCTAATTTGCTGGAGCACAACGCCAATCCGCTGCTTGACCTGCGATCGTTGCCGGACGACATCGTACCCAGCGACCCGAATTTGACCATTGGAAGGCTTCGTCAAGGTCGTCAACATGCGAATAGTGGTCGATTTGCCAGCCCCATTCGGGCCTAACAACCCAAACATCTCACCCGGCTGCAGCTCAAATGACAGGTCATCAACCACGGGGGCTTTGTCGAAAACTTTGTAGACATTCTGGAGAGATACAGCAGTCATGAGAGCGCCAGGAGAGTGAAGGGGTTTGAGGTTTGAGCATTAAAGCTCAATTTTAAGGCTGTCACCACAACTGATGATCCAGCAGTTCACCTGTGTCAACAGTAACGCCGAAGCAAGCCAGCATTTTCAGCCTTTGCCAGATCACTTTCGGTGGGTGGAAGCTGAGGTCAATTCACGCTGGCCCGGTTTGGCGGTAGCACGATAGCGGCGCTGCCAGATTTCTAAGCTTAAAATGCACGCCACTAACCAGGCAACGCCCGCGGCATAGCCAGCGACAATATCAGTCGGCCAGTGAACGCCCAGGTAGAGGCGACTAAATCCGATCGCGCAGACCAGTACGATCGTTGCGGCCGCAACAACGCTGCGCCAGCGCTCAAAATGCCTGGCCAACAGATAGCCAATGATGCCAAAAACCACAACGGACATCATCGCATGGCCACTGGGAAAACTGTAAAAGTCAACGGTCACTGTCCGCTGCCACAGTTCTGGACGCGAACGCGCAAAGAGCGCTTTCAGGATTGAATTCAAACACAAGGCTCCCAGTGCCGCGATCGCCAGGGTTGCCGTTTCAGCTCGGCGCTGTCGCCACAGTAGAAATACAGCCAGCACAAGACTAGCCACCAGCAGCACCGATGGGCTACCGATGTCGGTGATCACCAGCATGATGCGATCGAGCACGGGCGTGTGCCACTGGCGAAGCGTGAGCAAAACATGCGTATCGATCGACTGAGTTTCCTGCTCTAGAACCTCTTCTGCAATTTCATAAAAGCCCCATAGCGCAAAGCCAGCAATCAACAGCCCAATAAACCGAACCGTTGTGATTAAAGGAAGAACTCGTGGGCCAACCCGCTCTCGCCAAATTTGCAGAATGCTTCGACTTAGCTCATACATGGGGGACTTCAACGTAGCTTTAAGGTGCGACAGAGACTTGCTACTAGTCTAACCAGGGGAAACGCCAAGAGGTCTGGAAATCAGCGGATTGAGCAAACAATTTCCAGGGTGAGTGCGCTTAATTGCCCCAGGAGGGTTAGCTTGAGGTTGATGCTTGAGCTCTTATCGCCGCCGCTAGGGTAACTTTTCCCATGCTTCTGTGACAATCTCGCTCAGCCAGCGCCGTTGTTTCTGGTCCAGCAGCGCGTCATCAGCGAGAACCTCGGCAATCAAGTCATCAAGCGATTGACCACTCGCACGGGCCGCTTTAACGACACCAACGATCGCCGCGGCCACCAGTTCCTCATCGACAAATTCCGATCGAGGTGCATCAACTTCTGGGTGTATCGCTGGAATAGGATAGTTCATGGTAAGTTCAATCGCTACAAAAACGCGGTAGCCCTGGCAATTTATGAGAGACTTGTAAAGTTTATTAAGCAAGTGCTGTGCTGCGTAGTCTAGCGCACTTTCGCTGCAATTCTCCCCCGCCTTTTTTAGTAATTTATTGAAGTTTGGCTCCCCTAAATGAAGGAAGTTCTTTACATCGAAGTCCCCACACCGGACGTAGAATCCGTCAAACTCTGGTTACAGCAGGAGTTTGAGCCTGAATTAGGGGCAAAAATTATCACCCGCAGTGGCATCCGCCTCACCCTTTCCACTCCTACACGTCAGGAATCCCTCATTTCTGGCATTCCAGCAAAATCTGCCGGTGAAGTGGCAATTTTTGTCTGGTCGCTACAGCGAACGACCTATCTTAAGGCATTTCGCTGGACAGAAACGCCGATCGCCCAGGAAACACGATTGTTATCGGCGCTCACGCAGGGATTGCGCGATCGATTCCCCAATGTTTACCCTGAACCCGGCGCGATCGACCTGTCGCAGCAGTCAATCTTTGATGCGTTAGCGACGCAGTATCCGCTCACCGTCAAATATTTTCAGAAAATGCCGAACGGTGAAGCTGATCTAACGCGCGTGTACTGGTGGGAGCAGCGCTGGCGGGAAGGGGTTCGCAATCCGCAGCAGCCAAAGCAGGTGATATTTGCAGGCTACCCCGGTGATAGAACGGCACAAGATCAGGCGGCGGGAACTGAAAGCCACCCCACCGCAGAGCAACCGCACACACCGCACGCCTCAGTCCCGTACGATTTGATCTACATTGGCGGCGCACTGGGCGTGATCCATGCCGCGATGATGGCGCAATTGGGCTACCGAGTGCTGCTGGTGGAACGGTTGCCGTTCGGCAGGATGAACCGCGAGTGGAACATTTCACGCAGTGAGTTCCAGAGTTTGATTGATTTGGGGTTGTTCACGCTAGCGGAGTTTGAGAGCGTCATTGCGAGAGAGTATGAGGATGGTTTTCACAAGTTCTTTGACGCGAACAATCCGCCTCAGGCCAAAGCACCTGTTCTGCATACGCCGACGGTGCTGAACGTGGGTCTGGATGCCGAAAAACTCCTGCAGCTCTGTGGCGCGAAACTGAGGGCCTTTGGTGGCGAAATCTGCGATGAAACGGAGTTTGTGCGGGCCGACATTGATCGCGATCGCGTCACTGTGACGTTGACCCATCTGCCAACCGGACACTTGCGGTCTGTCCATGGACGGCTGCTGGTTGATGCCATGGGTACAGCGTCACCGATCGCCTGGCAGTTGAATGGTGGACGGGCGTTTGACAGCGTTTGCCCAACGGTCGGCGCGGTGATTGCCAGTGGCTTTGAGCCGGGTGTCTGGGATGCCCGCTACGGCGATGTGCTCAACAGCCACGGCGATATCTCACGGGGACGGCAGCTTATTTGGGAGCTCTTTCCGGCAGAAGGTGAAGAATTGACCTTCTACCTGTTCCACTACCATCAGGTGCACCCCGACAATCCTGGTTCACTGCTGGAGATGTACGAAGACTTTTTCACGATCTTGCCAGAGTACCGTCGGTGTGACATGGACAAACTGGTTTGGAAGAAGCCAACGTTTGGCTACATTCCGGGGCACTTCACGACTGGACGACGCGATCGCCAGGTGGCCTTTGATCGGTTAATTGCGCTTGGCGATGCCGCATCCCTGCAGTCTCCGCTCATTTTTACCGGGTTTGGTTCACTGGTGCGAAACCTGCCACGGCTCACCCACCTGCTGGACACTGCTCTTAAGCATGATTTACTGCGCGCTGAGCATCTCAACCAAATTCGCGCCTATCAGAGTAATGTCGCTGTTACCTGGCTGTTCTCCAAAGGCATGATGGTGCCAACGGGCCGGAATTTGCCGCCGGAACGAATCAACGCCATGCTCAATACCTTTTTTGGCATTCTGGCCGATCAACCATCGGCGATCGCCGATGACTTTATTAAAGATCGGGTGGACTGGTTGACATTCAATCGGATGGCACTCACGGCCGCCTGGAAGAATCCAGCACTGCTGCTGTGGATCTGGGATATGGCTGGGCCTGTCGATCTGGGGCGCTGGTTAGGCAGCTACATTGACTTTACGATCAGCGCATTCATCAGCAGTTTGATCAGTAGCTGGTTCCCCGCCCTGCTGCGTCAGATCCAACCCTGGATCGAACCACGGTTTCCACGCTTGTGGCTATGGCTGTTGGCGCAGAGCTACAGCATTACCGATGGCGTTGGACGACCACAACCCCAGAGAGCAACTGCTGCCGCTCTAGAGAAGCAAACCCACGCACCGATATAGATGGGCACCAAGATCCACTGGCCAGGTACAGACCGGGTAGGGCGCTCAGTGCTGTTGGGTTCAGCGTTTGGGAAAGGTTGGTAAATCAACGGCAGCTAGCGATGCCAATTTCTTCGTAGATCGCAATGGATACACAATTGGTGAGGGTGTTTTGGTCGCAAAGGACACGCTCGATGGTGTGGTCGCGGGTTCCGTCGCGAGGGGTTTGCCCGCGCTCACCATTTCAAGCACTCGGTCTGAACCTGGACGATCGGACTCAGATTCGCCTGCTGGTGCAGTTTGCTTGAGCGGAACCAGGCGATCGCGCCATGTCCAGGTGACTGGTTGAGAGCGGGTGCTCGTAACGGTCGAATCTGCTGCTGTCGCATCAACGCTGTCTGCATTGTGGTCAACACTCGCTGCTGTCGCAAACAGCGGCAAAATGGCTGATGGCTGAGTTGATCGAGCCACCGCTGAAGATGAAGACTGTGCCGTTGACAAGGGCATAGCGGCAATGGATGCGGGCTCAATTGCTGTCGCCTCACTTGCAGGCTCCTCACTTGCAGGACAGTCAACGGTTCCTTCACCAGACGTGACAGAACGCGCCGACTCCCCCTTTTCCAGGTGCCGTAGTGGGTCAATCAGGTTAGCCAGGTCAGCCCAGAGTGGATCGGCGACACGTCCATCCGCTGCCGCGTCCGCTGTATCTATCACCAAGTTATCTGGCGAACTGAGTGAATCAGCCGCAGCCCGCTCAGCGCCTAAAAATGGACCGAGATCAAAAATTGCCCCGCCCTCAAGGGATGCCGTCATGGCATCGATCGACGGTTGGGCAACGTCAGGAAAAATAAGCTGCATTAGATCCGTCACAAACTGCGGATCATCAGGATTCAAAGGCCCTGGTTCATTACCACCGGCCGCGATCGCGTCTAAAGCCGAGTGCTCACCAGCTGTCACATCAGCTGATCCCACGACACTCCACGGTGCCGTCCCAGCGTCGCTGACAGGAGACGTCTGCTCTGGCGCGGCAGGCTGTTCTGACTGCATAAATGCCGATTTAAAGAACTCGGTCTGACGCTCAGCCCCCCCGCCAATCGCTGATTGAGTCGTACTCACTGACCAGGGTTTTACCGGCTGATTCTTGGGCTTCAGCAAATCGCTGGTGGCTGGCAGTTCATCGGTCGCTTCGTCCGCAGCGTTAAATTCTAGCAGCACCTGACTATGGCTATAGGGCGACGGCATCTCCAAACATTTCTCAAGGGCTGCTTTAAACTGCAGCGTTTGTTGCTGTTGACGGTGCAACCGCATCCGTAAGTCACGACACGTATTTTCGACTTGGAGCACTTGTTGCACTTGCTCGTTGTACCGCTGTTGGGTAAGCGCACAGTCTCGCTCCAAATGAGCAATGCGCTCCTGACTACTGGACAACTGTTCGGTGAGTGTTTCGACTAAAATCTGCTGCCGTTGAGTGGCCTGATGAGACAGCTCTAGCTCCTGAAAAAGCTGTTCCAACCGGGCCTGAGCACTCCCTGCATCCGCTGCCGGACTGGCTAATTCAGCAGCAGCGACCGACGCGACCGAGTTCGTGAGGGTGCGGGTTGCCTCCAACTGCGACTCAATCTGGTGTTGAATGAGGTCATGTTCGAGTTGCGATAGTCGATCGCGCAAGAGCGCGTTTTCCTGCTGTAGCTGCTCAATAAGCGTTGTCGTGGCGGCAGGTTCAGCCGTGCTTGCGCCAAAGTTGGCGGCCGTAGGGCTGATACTTGCGTCACTGTAATGAATGACCCCTGGACGCCGGGACGGTTCCAGCTCATTTGAATCAGACGGCGCAGCTTGAGCCTGTGGGATCGCATCAATGCTGATTGCACCTGGAAACGCGATCGTCTGCCAACCGTCATCCCCTGCTTGACCACCGGATGCTGTGGCCGCATCAGTGCCAGCAGAAGGAGTCGGTTCATCAACTGGCTGCATCGCTGCGGGTAGACCAGATTCGTTGTTCGAGCTGTCAGCTTCACTCATGGCTGTCATCCTAAAAGTTGGCTAATCCAGGAAGGGCTTACCTCAGCGCAGATTGCGCGCTATTCATCATATATCCGGTTTGCAAAATTGAGCGCGATCCAATTCAATTTTCTGATTTGAGCAATGATTCTCAAAACTCTGCTGCAGCTGCGTTTGGCGCTGAGCATCTCAATGTCGTACCACAGATCGCCCAACTTCAAGGATTTTGTAAAGCAACTACACATAATACCACCGACACATAATACACTGAGAGCGATTCACGTTAGCTCTAGTCAGAAAGTTGAGAACACCGGCCAAGGCCAACCCACATAGCATATCTAGCTTTTTTGACGTGCTGTTGCCGCTGGCTGGCTCAAAAACGGTTATAGTGAGCAACCAGTAGCTGGCTGAAGCTATGCTGTGACGCCGTTTATCGAAACATCCGCCCGCAGATCCCATCGCCGTCTCGCGAATAGTATGAAATCTTTGTAAATGGATGGCGTTGCTGGCTGCATTCGTTAACACTTTAGAAGTTGCTAATTTTGGTGTCGCCGATTCCCTTTGGAGCGATCTGCCAGGTTAAACCAATGTCGGACACGTTGACTCGTCTTCAAAAAGCAGAATTCTGGCTGTGCAGTACCGTGGCCGCGTTGGTGGCGGTGCATCTCACCTTGCTGGGCCGCGTTGACAACCCCGACCTATCGGAAGAGCTGTTTGCGACCAGCCTGCTGCTATGGGTAGCAGTCGGCTTTTTAGTTTGGGAACGGCGACAAACGCTGCGGTTGCAAAGTGGCGCGATCGCCAGTCTGATTGGTGGTGGGTTACTGCTGGCGCTGCTGCTGCTCAGTACGTCGCTGCCAGCATCCGGTTCCTTCTTCAGAAGTTTTCCATTTGTAGCGGTATTAGGGTTGGGGCTGTTGGCCTCCGGTCTACGAGGACTGGTGCAGTACTGGAAAGAACTCGTCATTTTTGGTCTGCTGCCGCTCAATCCACTCTTCCGATTGGGGTTAGAACTCATTAACCTGCCGAAATTAACGGCACAGGCGGCAACCTTTATGCTCTGGTACTCCGGGTTTGATATCAAGCGGGAAGGGTTGTCGCTGCTGTTGCCAACCGGTAGAGTCGATGTCTATGGCGCGTGTTCTGGTGTCCACAACATGCTCCAGATGTTTTACATTGCCGTGCTTTTTGTGATGATGTTTCCACTTCGATCGGTGCTGCAGCAAGTGTTTTGTGTCGGGTTAGCAGTGCTGATTGGGTTTACCGTCAATGCGGCACGGGTAGCCCTGATGGCCGTACTGGTCGCATTCTCACAAAAAAGCGCCTTTGAATACTGGCACACTGGTAATGGCTCGTTAATTTTTGCGGCGATCGCGGTGGGTCTGTTTGGCGCGATCGGCTGGTTTTGCTTTCTTCGTCCCCCATCCCCCATTTCGGATGCAGAAACCCCTTCCAATCGCTAACGTTTGGCAATCCATCCGGTTAGTGCTGCTCATGCTGATCTGCGGTAGTGCACTCTTTGTGATGGGCAAGGCGCTCGTGACACCCAGGACGAAAGCCGCGCCGCCACCCTACGCTCTACCAACCAACGTGTCGTTACCCGACTGGCAGACAGTCAGTAGCGCACCGCTGCCGCCGATTCCAGAATCGATCGCCAGCCGCCAGTACGAATATCGGCACGGCACAAAATCTGTCCATGTCGAAATGCGCTACATGCTAGGTGACGGGGATGTGAATCGCTTTTTGTTCATCTTCACTCCCATTCGACAGGGCAACGTGCGCCTCGTCATTAAGCATCAGTCCAGGGTCGGATTTTACGGCGTACTTCCTGATCGAGGACGCGCCTATCTCAGCGCCTGCATTAATCCACGCGGCGAAAGTACTGTCACAGAGCATCAGTTTGCCCAAAACCGTCACGCCTATGATCTCAAAGCGGCCCGTGTCTTGCCCTGGCTGTTGGGGCAACAGCCGCTCCTTGATCGGCGCTGTTTGTGGACGCTCATGTCGGTGCCGCTCCCAACTGCATCCGACTCAGCCGCCCTTACAGAAGCGTACGAATCGTTAGAAAATGCCTGGTTTGCCTGGTATGACTGGTGGCAGCCACATTTTCCACCAGTCTGAGACAGAACTGGGTGAATTAACGGCAACGCCTGCATGTAGGGTGGAATAGAATAAGCGATCGCCCCTTGACCCGATCGCCCCCGCTCGGGTTGAAATTGACTCTCAATTGCCCCATTGTATCGAAGGAACCGCCAGGGTTATGGCTGAATCGACAACTGACAATCGGTCTAAATATAGGTTTCGCTGGGTTGGCTATGGTCTGCTGGCCTATGCCCTGATGGACGTTATCCAGGTCTTGTATCCCCCCCAATTTATGAACCCGGCCTGGGAGGTGCAGTCGATCGGTACCCTTGTCGAACGCGTGGTCGTGCCGCTGCTGGGCATGGCGCTGGTATTCTTCGGTGAGTTCTACGATCGCACCAGACTCGAAAAGATTCTGCTCAAGGTGCTGTCCTGGCTTTGCCTGGGACTGACGATTGCGTTTCTCCTCGGTATTCCCCTGGTTGTCTTTGGTACCGCCCGCCTGGACTTTCAAAATGACCAGCAGATCAATCGTCAGGCGGAGCAACAGCTACTGAAACTCAGCAAAGTCGAAAGCCAGTTGCGCCAGGGGAGCACCAGCGATATCCAGGCACTTGCTACTGAAGCAGGCATCCCAGTCGCCCCAGCAAAAGACCCCCAGGCACTACGGTCTGATCTGCTGTCGCGACTTGGCAACTTCCGCGCCCAGGTTCAATCCAAAATTGATGAAACCCGCACAGCGCAAAAGCAAACGCTGTTTAAGAATTCAATTAAATGGAACATTGGCGCGTTGCTGGCCAGTAGCCTATTCTTCATTTTATGGAAAAGTACCGACTGGGCCAGACGTCCCTAATCAGCAGCTTGTCCGATACCGATGACTAGAGCCGATTCAAGACACCGCCGTTGCAAATTCCACAATCGCTCTCATCCCCCAACCCTGCTTTCCCTGGGGCGAAGGGCGCATGAACAGCGCAAAGCCCTCACCCCACGGCCAGGAACGGGCTTAAAGCCTGCAGCAGGCAAGAAAGGGCGAGAGCAAATGAGGCGCTTGCACACAGTCGGTTAGCGGCGATGCGTCAGCGAAGAGTTACGTTCTATTACGCTCTGACAGCGATTTTGGCTTCTTTTGCTGTCAGTCGTTCGTAGGTTGCCCGCATTTTCAACCCTGTCAACACCTGGAACAACCCCGTGCCATTAGTTGAGCCAGGATATTCGCGATGGTGGAGCAGCAGTTCGGTCAATTCACCGTTGTACTTCGCCGATGTCTGGCTGAGATGCTGCTCGATGTAAATGACTTCCTCGAGCTTGTCAAACTGACCATCGACCTCCAGCACAGAGACGCTATGCCCGTAGTAAACATCGGGGCCGTAATGCATCCGAATACCGGGGTAGGAGCAGGTGAGCTTGCGTCCGCAGGGAATCCAATCGATCGTCGATCCCTCATCAAAGAGATATGCGGGCTCAAAGCCTTCGACCCCATCCCGCTGGATCATTTGGACGCGAAGCACCTTGCGCTCTTTGTCATCTTTGATCAGCTGGGTAGGCAGCACCTGAATGACCACATCAGCAAACTCTTTTTGGGGATCGATGTAGGCTTTGAAGTCTGGACGACGGGCATTAATCGCCGCCAAAACGTCCTCGTAGGTATGTCCCCGCTCAGACATATCGCGCTGAATCTTCCAGGCAATCTTTACCTCATCGCTAATATCGAGGTAAACGCTGAAATCAAGAAGGCTACGGACACGCTCATCGTAGAGCGGATGCAACCCTTCAATCACGATGATGTGATTAGGCTCAATACGTTCTGGTGGATCAATTAGACCAGTCTCATGGTTATAGATGGGCTTGTTGATCGTTTCACCGTGCTTCAGGGCTTTGATCTGCTCGTACATCAGATCAAAGTTGTTGGCGCGTGGATCAAGAGCGGTGATGCCGGTTTCCTTGCGCTGCTTCCGGTCCAGACTGTGGTAGTCGTCCAGGCAGATTACCGTCACGAAATCTTCCCCAAACAAGTCGGTTAATCGGCGCAGAAAGGTGGATTTACCGCACCCGGAATCTCCGGCAACGCCGATCAGAACCACGCGGTCTGGCTTAATGGTCATAGGTTTCCTCTAAGCGAAAAGATATCTACTAACTGTGTCTTGAGTTAAGCTGCATCCACGGTTCGCAAGCGATCGCACCCGTTACGTAGTGCGACAAACCACACCGAGCACGGTGGGCTGCTTTTACCATCCTAAGTTCCCACGCAAGCAGAGTCAGAGTCAGATCAACAAGTGAGCAAATGCACGACCATTTGCTCATAGAAGACTCTAAATCTACTGGTAAGTATTTAGTACTACCGCTAGGGTTATCTTACCAAAAACGGGATCGTCACTACAAGGCTTAACGAGAATTGTTTTTGGTCGGGTTCAGCGCCGTTGTAGCGATCGACAACCGACGCCAGTCCACAGCTCAATCTTTGTCATCTTTAGATCCCGAGCAAGTGATTTAGTCAAAGATGTTCTGTAAGCTTATAGATGGACGATCGCTTTTGTCTATCGCTAACTTGTAGCGAGAATGATACAGAAGCTAGCGCAACTAACTCGATCAAACATGTCGGACTTAGCCAACGTTCGATCGCGTGAGTAGGAGCAGGTGTCTCATCCAACATGGCACAGTAACAAGTTAGGTTTGGTTCGGAGATATTGAGTAAGATGAATAATTCTAGCGCAGCCAGCAGTGCTGCCAACACAGCATCTGGGAGCCGCATGTTTCGGTATGAGGTCGTCGGTTTGCGTCAGAATGGCGAGACAGACCGGCTCAACTACCAAATTCGTCGCAGCGGTAGCACATTTATCAATGTGCCCTATGACCGCATGAACGAAGTCATGCAGCGAGTTACACGTTTGGGCGGCAAAATCGTCAGCATTCAACCCCTCGATGCTGATGCTGAAATGAATGGGAACGTTACTATCGAACAGAATGAAACTGCTATCCAAGTAGAAACTGGAAAGGGTAACCAACCAGGAGCAAAAAAGACGCCTATGACTCAAGCAAAGGCTAAGTCTGATATTCCCGTGAATATCTATCGCCCGAACGCACCATTTATCGGTCGGGTTGTTTCCAACGAGCCTTTAGTAAAAGATGGTGGCATCGGCATCTGCCAGCACGTGAAGTTCGATATTTCAGCGGGTGATTTGCGCTATCTCGAAGGTCAGAGCATTGGCATTATTCCCCCCGGTACTGACAAGAACGGCAAGCCTGAGAAGTTACGCCTTTATTCGATCGCGTCCACTCGACATGGTGATGATGTAGACGACAAAACGGTTTCGCTTTGCGTCCGTCAGCTTGAGTATCAGCACCCCGAAACCAAAGAGACGGTTTACGGCGTTTGCTCGACGTATATTTGCAACCTGAAACCAGGTGATGAAATTAAAATCACTGGCCCCACAGGTAAAGAAATGCTGTTGCCAGAAGACACAGATGCCAAAATTATCATGATGGCAACGGGAACGGGAATTGCACCTTTCCGCGCTTATCTGTGGCGTATGTTCAAAGACAAAGAACGGAAAGCCAATCCTGACTATCAGTTCAAAGGGTTAGCATGGCTTATCTTTGGGGTGGCGACCACTCCTAATGTGTTGTACAAAGAAGAACTGGAAGAAATTCAGGAAAAATATCCTGACAACTTCCGGTTGACCTATGCGATTAGCCGCGAGCAGAAAAATCCTGAAGGCGGCAGAATGTACATCCAGCACCGAGTCGCAGAGCACGCGGCAGAAATCTTCAAGCTGCTTCAAGAAGAGAAGACCCATGTCTACATCTGCGGTCTGAAGGGCATGGAAGATGGCATTGACGCTGCACTTTCAGCCGAAGCAGGTAAAGTCAACAAAGACTGGAAGGAATACCAGCGAGAGTTGAAAAAAGCCGGTCGTTGGCACGTCGAAACATATTAGCGATCGCGCCGTGATTCGCTTTGGAAAAAGCAGGTAGACCGTTACGGTCTACCTGCTTTTTGTGCTGGGATCGCGGTTGCTATTCAGTGCATAACAGCCGCGAGTCAGAAAGCTAACTCCGACTGAATGCCGTCGCTCGCTGCTGCTTAATGACCAGAGCTATCGCTTGTCCCCAGCCTGGAAGATCTCGGATCTACACGTCAGTGGCGCAATTAGCGATCGTCGCCTGACATTGATTAAGGCATAACGGGTTTAGATGGCGAAGGCTCCAGGGGTGCCGCACCGGGCGGTTGGCCTTCCACGGTAGGAGACTGAGTCGATCCGGGATTCAGCGGCCCTACGTTCGATGGCTGAGTTGGCGAAGGCGTGGCAAAGATATTGAATGGGTCGGTCGTCGGGCTTGGTACTGGTGCAGGCGTGAGTCCAGGTGTGGCATTGGCATCGGCGGGCTGCGTCGCCAGCGCCACACGATCGCCACCGACCTGACGCATCAAATCCAGCACCTGCACTACATCGTTATAGAACGCGGTCTGCGATGCGTTTAACACCAGTAATCCATCTGGATTCTTCTGTCGATAGTTTTGTAGCTGTTGATAAAGCTGTGAGCGATCGACAAATTGCTTGTCAACAAATGTTTGCCCGGTGGAGTTTACTGTGACAACCAACATCTGGCGCATTTGTGGGACACCAGTGCTCGCTTTCGGTAAATCAATGCTGATGCCTTGCTGACGAGTCAACTGTAGCGCTGCCAGAATAAAGAATGTCAGCACACAAAAAATCACATCGATAAGCGGAATAATTTGAATTTGTACTTCTTCGGGTGGAGAATCAAGATTAATTTTCATTAGTCACAGTCCCATCGTCCCTAACATCAATCACTGTCCTAATTTGCTTCAAGCAAATATTCATCCGCTGGCCACACAATGGATCTCGAATGGTTGTGCTCGCCTTATCCAACCGACAGTCTTCTGACCGACACCCCGGCGATCGCGCTCGTGATCAAGGCTTTGCGACTTCGGTTTCGTCTGCATTCATGCTTGCACCCGTCTTTGACAGGTCACTCCCGTGGTGCAACCAGCGCTGACGATACAGCAATTCCAATTCATTTCCCGCTTTCCGAAATACTTTAATTTGATTGAACAAAAACCCTTGAAACAATCGGTAGAACGCCAAACTAATAATGGCAACGACAAGACCGATCGCCGTCGCAACCAGTGCTTCGCCAATACCGTTCGTCACACCAGCGGTAGAGGCTGTACCAATATCACCGAGTCGAATTGATCCTAATGACACGATCAGCCCGAATACCGTACCGAGCAGGCCCAGTAAGGGAGCCAGCGCAATCACCGCTTCCAGAACCTTATCACCACGCCGCATCGAAGCTAACTCATCATCTGCTGCCGCTTCAAGCGCCAACCGAAATAAATCCGGATCCGGGTCTTTGAGCTGCAATGGACTGTAGAGAAACCGTCCAATTGGCTGTTCGTAGGCCTGTCTGGCAATTTCTGCTGCCGTTGACCAGTCACGACGGGCAGAATCCAGCACCCGATTCACAATTTCTTGCTCTTTTGTCAGCACGCTAGACCAAAACCATAGTCGCTCAATAATGACACTGAGCGAGAGGACTGAGAGAAAAAGCAAAGGCACGATAACGGCCCAACTTCTCTGAAAAACTTCCGCAAAATTCACAGCCTATACCGTCCTCCATACGTTCGCATCCCCACAACCGATTTGTTAGCCGTGGCTATGAGGCTACTTAATTTTAGAGACATAGAACCTCATTCAAGCAAACTGGTGAACTTCAGTCAAAATTAGGTTAATCGCCGTCAAAATCAAGCAGAATGCTGCCGCGCGTCGCTACAACACCCATGAGCCTCCACAACAGCGTCTGATCAACGCCTCCTATCCTGTGCGTGGAAGACGACCGTCAACACGATCAGTACGCTGACTGACGCATCCCCCACAGGTCGATCGCCAGACCGTACTCAAGCTCTCCCAAACCCAGGGAGGATATCCACACCGGAACTGCTTCAGGCGATCTGCCAGTATTTAAGTGTAGCTGTAAGGGAAATTGCAATGAAAGATTCAATCGTAACCTGGTATCGCAATATCATTCGTAATCCTAAATATCGCTGGTGGATTATCGGTGGTTCGCTGCTTTACCTGTTAAGCCCCATTGATATTTCACCCGACTTTATCCCGATCGTGGGCTGGATTGATGATGGCTTGATTGCGACCCTTTTGGTTGCGGAACTGTCAACTTGGGCGCTGGATCGACTCAAAGCTCGTAAAGGTGAAACCCCTGTAGAAACACCAGAGCCGGTAGCCACAAACCTCAAATCTGACACAACGACCGTTGATGTAAATGCTGTATCGGCAGAGTAGTGACTGGCGGATGGCCATTGAAGTAATCCAGGAAAGAGCTCAGGTGGAAAGCAGAAAGCAGGGATCGGGCTAGTGCCATCCCTGCTTTTAGAGGTCCTGTGAACAGTTATTACAATTGGCGCTGCTGCTACGATTGAGCTACCGCTTCTTTGGCCAGAAACTTTTCAAGCTCCGTTAACGCATCAGCATCAACCTTGGTTTGCATTGGACAGAATTTAGGCCCACACATCGAGCAAAATTCTGCCGTTTTGTAGATGTCAGCGGGCAGCGTTTCATCGTGGTACTCCCTGGCTCGTTCGGGATCCAGCGATAGCTCAAATTGACGGTTCCAGTCAAAGTTATAGCGAGCTTTGGATAGCTCATCGTCGCGATCGCGTGCGCCCGGTCGATGCCGCGCAATATCGGCAGCATGGGCGGCTATCTTGTAGGCAATCAAGCCATTGCGAACATCTTCTGCATCGGGCAAGCCCAAGTGCTCCTTCGGCGTCACGTAACAGAGCATGGCTGTGCCATACCAACCCGCCATGGCTGCCCCGATCGCAGATGTGATGTGGTCGTAACCCGGTGCAATATCTGTCACCAACGGACCCAAAACATAGAAGGGAGCTTCTGAGCACTCTTCCATCTGTTTACGGACATTGAACTCAATTTGGTCCATTGGCACATGCCCTGGGCCTTCTACCATCACCTGAACATCGTGCTCCCAGGCTTTGCGCGTCAGTTGTCCTAATGTTTTGAGTTCGGCCAATTGGGCTGCATCCGACGCATCGTGCGTACAGCCAGGACGCAACGAGTCTCCCAAACTAAACGACACATCATACCGCTTGAAAATTTCGATGATGTCTTGAAAATGAGTGTAGAGCGGGTTTTGCTTGTGGTGATGCAGCATCCAACGTGCAATGATCCCTCCCCCGCGAGACACAATGCCAGTGATGCGATCGCGCACTAGCGGCAAGTGCTCAATCAAAATCCCGGCGTGAATCGTCATATAATCCACACCCTGCTGCGCGTGCTTTTCAATCACATGCAGGAAGTCATCTGGAGTTAAGTGCTCGATCGTTCCATGCACACTTTCCAACGCTTGATAGACTGGCACAGTGCCAATCGGAACGGGTGAAGCGTTGATGATGGCCGTCCGAATCTCATCTAGATTCCCGCCACCGGTTGAGAGATCCATGACGGTATCGGCACCGTATTTCACCGCCAGCCGCAGCTTATCGACCTCTTCCTGCAAGTTAGACGAATTCGGTGAGGCTCCGATGTTGGCATTGACCTTACATTTCGATGCAATGCCGATCGCCATTGGTTCCAGATTAGTGTGGTTAATATTCGCAGGAATGATCATCCGTCCCCGCGCAACCTCTTCTCGAATGAGGGCGACCGGAAGCTGCTCCCGCTGCGCCACATACTGCATCTCCTCTGTGATCAGTCCTTGACGGGCGTAATGCATCTGAGACACGTTACGCTGCCCGCGTCGTTTAGCGACCCACTCTGTCCGCATATTCGGTTCCTCAAATAAACAGCTTCCCTCCGCTGGTATTACCCAGACTCAGGTTCTAAGGGACTATCTCAGCCTGCGTGGCAGGCACCCCTAGCTTGCTGCGATTCTATCACCCCTAGTCGAGAAGGGTGGAGGAGTTTCTAAAAATTGACGGTTCGTAGCAGTCTGTCGTATTGCCGCTTAGACCTTAGTGGTCGCTCGCCTTTTGAGGATAGACCGGTGACTGATGACCTTCACGTTTGCTGGTTTGTCTGTTTGATTAACGGCTTCAAAACGTGGCAGCTTATAAAGGCCCAACTTTTGTTGGAGCAGCAACCCGAAAAACGGTAGGTCTTCAACCAGGTAGCGCTTCCAGAGACGTTTCGGATCGGAATAGATGCGGAACAGCCATTCCATTCCCAAATTGCTCATCCATTTGGGTGCCCGTCTCACTACGCCAGCCTCAAAGTCAATCGTGGCACCGACCGCCAGAAAGATCTTGACATTGGGAAGCTTGTGCTTGTACTTGTAAATCCACTTTTCTTGCTTGGGTGCACCCACACCAATCGCTAGCACGCTGGCTCCGGACTGGTTGATCATCTCAATGATTTCTAGACATTCTTGCTCATTGCGCTCGAACCCAAAGGAAGGCGAATGTGCGCCAATAACAATTTCTCTGCCGGTTTTCTGATTGATTCTTTTTCTGGCTTTATCGGCAACACCTTCAGCGCCGCCAAGCAGGAACACCGTGATGTCTTCATTGTGCCTATGAAAATCACAAAAGGTAGGGAAGAAGTCAGAACCAGAAATCTTCTCCTTAAACGGCGTACCAAGCAAACGTGCTGCGTACATCAGAACTTGGCTGTCGCACACACGGTAGTCAGCAAGCGTATAAGCCTTGAAGAACTCTAGATCATGCTGGAGCTTCATCAAATGGTCGACATTTGGCGTAAGCACAACACCACTATCAAGCCGCTCCAAAAGTTCAAGCATTGATAAGTTATCAATTGAAACGTTGAGAAGGTTAACGCGATCGTGTTCAATGGCAACCTGCCGACTTTTGATCTTATTAAGGCGGCCTTGCCGAGCCAGCACTTCATCAAAATCTTGTTGGGTAATTGCTTGAGCTTCAACCAAAATTTCTCCTAACAGCTGCCAGTTAATTGGTTCAGCCTGTTGGTGCTGCTTTCGCAGTGCTCGCCCAAGTTGGCCTTGAGTAATCAAGCGTTTTTTCAGAAGAATAGAGCCTAAAAAGTTTCCAGTCATTTTCTTCGGAGTTAATTTACCCAAGCCGTTAGCTCTTACAATTCACTTGCTCATTTCCAAAGATCCAGCTAAACCCTTAGTTTCAAACTTAAATTCAGTCTCAGGGCTAAATTTAGTTTTACGCTTATAGATAGATGCTGCTGAAATCCAATTAGTGTTCAGAGATGACTTTAGAACTGACACTATCGGACTCGACCTTGGAACAATCAATTTCGGGAACTACAAGTACGTAATACAAAATACGCGTATGCGTCGTAAGACGATTTGATTAAGATCGCGATACCAGTGGAGCAAGAATCATTTCGAACCAAAGCTGACAACAAATCCAATATAATGTGGGCTAAATAAGCTCTGGTATTATGTCTGGGCTACTTCACAAAAAAAACACTTGGAGTGCAGGTAATGTTAAACTAAGCCTTAAATTTTTTCGATTGTAAATTAAATCACCTCCTGGATACGGATGCAAAGGATCATCGCTGTCTCAGATCCTCTCTATCCCAGACTTAGTATCCCAGACTTGGTTTGATTGAAAAGTTTAATCGTAAAGGCCACATCAATTAGTGTTATCTTCTGCCTGTTATCTTCACAAAAGTTTCATCAAAATTGTGCTGCGCGTAATCGCTACGAATTAACGACTTGTGTGGGTCATGGGATGCGACGCAGCGGCATTTGAGCGGGACACAGCTGTAATGTAGGACACATCACTCATCGAAGGTGGTATGTTCCGATGCAGAAAATGCCTTCAAGTTGAGTTCTGCATTCCAAACGTGTTGGAGCACTGCCGACCCCATGTATGCGGCGAATTACCGGCAATGATTGATTGCGGACTTACGATTGACCGCTTGTGGTCTTGTCAGGTGATGAGGACGTTGGAGCCGTTGCGGATCACCCGATTGGTTAAAATGCCAGCACTGCGGTTCAATGATAGAAGGGACGATCTTTCCACCGATCGCGGAGAGGATGTTTGAAACGTCCCCAAGCGGTCAGGCTGTCCACTGCTGACCGAATGCACTGCGGCGTGAGCACCGTGAAGCATCGCGATCAAGCGCTGCAACCCTCGATGCTAGTGCCTGCGGCGTCATGTAGCGTGCCGCCTTGCTCCACATAGAATGCCAAACCACTGTTAGGAAAGCCGTTGGGGAGCCTTCGACACGTTTGCATACACTTATCCAATCTGGATTGTCCTGATGTCAGAGTCTAGAATTACGGTTACTATAAAGTTATTTGCAGCCTACCAGGAAGCCTGCGGCACGCCAGAAATGCAGCAAGCGTTCGCCCCCGGAACACCTGTTGTCGCTGTGCGCGATCGCCTGATCGCCACCTATCCTCAACTAGCGCCGTGGCGTGACCTGACCCGCTTCGGCATTAATCTACAGTTTGTTGAGCCGGACACACCGATGCAAGACGGCGATGAGGTTGTATTGATTCCCCCTGTAAGTGGCGGCCTGGGAGATCGAAGGAGCTGTCGGTAACGGGAAGGGAGCGTTACCGGGTATGGCGTTGCTTGTTAAGAATGGCGTTCGAGTGCAAGCTGCACCAGACGATCGACCAGAGCGGCAAAGGTGATCCCACTGGCGGCCCAGAGCTGGGGATACATGCTGGTGGCTGTAAACCCGGGCATGGTGTTGATTTCATTAATGAAGATGTCGCCCGTTGATTCGACGTAGAAGAAGTCTACGCGTGCCAGACCGGACGCATCGATCGCAATGAAGGCATCAATGGCCATGGCCCGAATTTTGGCGGCAACCGATTCTGGTAGTGAAGCAGGAATAATTAAATCAGCGCGGCCCTCGGTGTACTTGGTTTCATAATCGTAGAAATCGCTTTGATAAGTGATCTCGCCAACCACAGAGGCCTGGGGTTGCTCGTTGCCCAAAACGGAGCACTCCACCTCCCGCGCCACCACGCCAGCTTCAACGATGAGGCGACGATCGTAGCTGGCAGCGCTGTCAAGCGCGGCTTCTAGCTGTTCCCGAGTTCTGACTTTGGCAATACCGACCGACGACCCCAGATTAGCGGGTTTGACAAAGCAGGGATAGCCCAATGTTGCTTCGATGGTGTCGCACAGTTTGGGGTGGATACAAGGATTAGACCAGACCTGCGATCGATTGATGCCTAAGTACTTAACCTGTGGTAAGTTCGCCTGCGCAAATGCCATTTTCATGGCAAGTTTGTCCATGCCGATCGCGGAACCTAACACACCTGACCCCACATAGGGCACCTGCATTAATTTCAGCAGCCCTTGAATCGTCCCATCCTCACCATTCGGGCCGTGCAGAATTGGAAACCAAACATCGACATCGGCACTCGTCGAAGGAAAGACCCACCGATTAAGCAACCGCGCATCCGCCGCAACCGGGTTGGGAAGCAGTGGTTGCCCTGAGGTTAACACCTGCTGAGCCGTCTCGCCGTCATGCCACTGACCATCCTTTTGGATATAGAACGGCAGCAGATCATACATGGATTGATTGGCCGCTTCACTGAATGCGCGTGCGATCGCTCGGGCTGAGGCAATTGACACTTCGTGTTCGCCAGAACAACCACCAAATAACAATCCCACTCTTTGCTTTGCCATGAACTCACTGCCTTGGATGCTGGTACAAATTGGTCTGAAGCAGTTCTGATGGGGGTGAAAGGATCTTTGGTTGAGCAGACGGTTGCTGAAAGCGAAACGACTGAGCACCTTTCTGGTTCCTGCATTCGTTCTTACCTTTAATCGCGACCTTTCCCAACGCTGTACTGCACGTAA
>JAJPKC010000353.1 GCA_021323955.1 Oscillatoriales cyanobacterium Centralia_MAG_596
CTCAACTTCTTCAATATGGGTAAAAAAGAACCCTGGGTGGAAGCACTGCACAACGCTGGCTATACCAAAGTAGACGTCGAGCAGATCAAGCCCCTGTTTGAATACCTGGAGTTTTGCCTGAAGCAGGTCGTAGCTGACAACGAACTTGGAGCATTGCTGACAGCCCTGGAAGGTGAATATGTGATGCCCGGCCCCGGTGGTGACCCCATTCGGAATCCCGATGTGCTGCCCACGGGTAAAAACATCCATGCGCTCGATCCACAAGCCATTCCCACGTCAGCGGCGGTGAAGTCTGCCAAAGTCGTGGTCGATCGCCTGCTGGCACGTCAGCGTGCAGAGAACGGCGGCCAATACCCGGAGACGATCGCTGCTGTCCTTTGGGGTACCGACAACATCAAAACCTACGGTGAATCGCTGGCGCAAATCCTCTGGATGGTGGGTGTGGCTCCCTTGCCCGATTCGCTCGGACGGATGAACAAGCTGGAACTGATTCCATTGGAAGAACTCGGTCGTCCCCGCATTGACGTGGTGGTGAACTGCTCCGGTGTGTTCCGTGATCTGTTCATTAACCAGATGGCCCTGCTCGATCGCGCCGTGAAAATGGCTGCCGAAGCGGATGAGCCCCTGGAAATGAACTTCGTCCGCAAGCACGCGCTGAAGCAATCCGAAGAAATGGGCATCAACCTCCGGCAGGCGGCGACGCGCGTTTTCTCCAACGCCTCGGGTTCCTACTCGTCCAACATCAACCTGGCCGTAGAAAATAGCACCTGGGAAAGCGAAGCCGAACTGCAGGATATGTACCTGGCGCGCAAATCCTTCGCCTTCTCGTCGGACAACCCCGGCACGATGGATCAAAACCGCCAGATCTTTGAGGCTGCCCTCAAGACAGCGGATGTCACGTTCCAAAACCTGGACTCATCGGAGATTTCGCTGACCGATGTTTCCCACTACTACGACTCTGATCCCACCAAGGTTGTGTCTCGCCTGCGGAACGATGGCAAAGCACCCACGTCCTTTATCGCCGATACCACCACCGCCAACGCCCAGGTTCGCACCCTTTCCGAAACCGTCCGTCTGGATGCTCGTACCAAATTGCTGAACCCCAAGTGGTATGAAGGGATGCTCAACCACGGCTATGAAGGTGTGCGAGAACTGTCCAAGCGGTTGGTCAACACGATGGGCTGGTCAGCGACTGCTGGTGCGGTGGATAACTGGGTCTACGAAGACGCTAACGACACTTTCTTCAAGGATGAGGAAATGCAGAAGCGACTGCTCAACCTCAACCCCAATTCCTTCCGCAAGATGGTGACAACGCTGCTTGAAGCCAACGGTCGCGGCTACTGGGAAACGAGCGAGGAGAACCTCGATCGCCTCCGCCAACTCTACCAGGAAGTCGAAGACCGCATCGAAGGGATTGAGTAAGCGGTTAGTAGCCCAAAAGACCTTTTATCAGCGGTAGGATAAGCGATTGTCCTACCGCTTTCAATGACACCATCAGCAATCAATGTCCGAAATTTATGTTGTAATCCGTAATCAGTCAGGCACGATCATGCCGTCAATTAGTGGAGAATCTGTCATGGTTCTACTCACTTGTGACGGCTTCGTTCAATTCCAGCAGCCCGTTACACTGAGAGAAGCAGTCGCAATGTTTTTCAATCTTGCAGCAGGAGATTACACGATTATTGCAAGACATCCAGACCTGAACCCAACCGAAGTACGACAGGATGTAAAGCTGGGTGAACAGGCTTTCTACGGCGTTCGCTTCATCTATAATGAACCTCAACGCCGCCTGCTCAGGATTGAAACTGAAATGAGGTTCTTGTAATGAATAGCGAAAACTCAGGCCAGCACATTGTCCCGCACGATTCGATCTTGCTCTACAGGCGTGGCGTTTGGTTTGAGAGTCAGGCGCTTTGGAATGAGACAGATCCAGTCCGTCGAGCAAATATTGCACGGTTGCTGGCAGACATGGCAGTGAAACTAGCAGAAATGGAAGCAGAAGAGGCACAGAAGTTTTTAGAGCAGGCAGCATCCAGCGAAGTTGCCTAGCCTGGATCTAAGGGAATCCCTATGACAGAACCCAACTTTGCTACTATGCCCATTGCCGATCTGCGAACCTATGTTCTGAGCCATCGGACGGATGATGAAGCGTTTTACGCACTAGCCGATCGCGTTCACACAGAAGGTGTAGAAATTCAATCTTTAGAGCATTTAACTGAACTGATTGAGACAAAGCGAAGAGTCCGCGAGGATCAGTTGGAGTAATTGAAAGTGCGATCGCCTGCAACCTGCCCATCGTCATCTGTCCTGGTGAGTTCATGCGCGGTCGCCACTCCTGCGCCATGCTCAAAACATTAGGCATCACTGAAACCATTGCCCACACCGGAGCAGACTACATCAATGTCGCCGTTCGGCTGGCACGAAAGGCTGATTGGCAGCAGCAGGTAATTGCCAAAATGCGCGATCGCCATACGCAGCTATTTGATGAAACCGACTGTATTCACGCCCTGGAAGCGTTCTATCGAGAGGCGATCGCACAGCACCAAGCAAACCCCTCGCAACGCGAAGGCAGCGCATCTCGCTAATGCCGCTTGCAGTCGCACCCCTAAATCTGAAAATAGGCGGAACGATTCTCGCGAATGGGCTTAACCGGCGTATTATGCGGCAATAATCCAGCATCAGTAGCAATTTGAGATCTTAGGTGGAATCATTCTGCCTATCCGCCTCTATTGGGATCTTAGGCGGAAAAATTCCGTCTATTACTTGCTATGCCGCTTAGTTCCTGGTGGAGGGGTAACCTGAATCTCATCTGTTTGTATTAGAGGTGAAGCTCAGCGTGAGTGAATTTAGTGAGTCGTATCATCTACGTGAAGCTTCTCAAGAAGATGCTTTTCAGTTGTTGCAAAGGGCAGGATTGCATGGGATTGTTTTTCCCTCAAGTAATCAATGGACAAGTTTTGTCCCAACTGGGCGGGATTGGGAGGGGCTACCAGCA
>JAJPKC010000432.1 GCA_021323955.1 Oscillatoriales cyanobacterium Centralia_MAG_596
ATCCAGCGCAAATCCAGTCAGCTCAGGCTATTTTCCGTAGCCGAGGTATCAACGTTGTTTAGGTATCTAATTACCCAATTCCTAGTGTGGAGTGAATCATGAGAATTACCAATAGACAGGAACTTGAAACGCTTATTCAGCAAGTTAAAGTAGCGCAAGAACAGTATGCTACGTATTCTCAAACGCAAGTCGATCGCATCTTTAAACAAGCGGCATTAGCGGCAAATGCTGTCCGCATTCCACTCGCAAAATTAGCAGTCGAAGAAACGGGCATGGGCGTAATTGAAGATAAGGTGATCAAAAATCACTTTGCTTCAGAATACATTTATAACCGATACAAGCACGAGAAAACCTGTGGAGTGCTGGAAGAAGACAAATCGTTTGGCATCCAAAAAATTGCTGAACCTGTTGGAATTATCGCCGGGATCATTCCGGTTACAAACCCAACAGCAACCACGCTTTTCAAAGCGTTAATCACGCTTAAAACCCGCAACGCCATCATTTTTTCACCCCATCCCCGCGCTAAGCGATCGACGGCAGCCGCCGCCAAAATCGTATTCGATGCGGCGATCGCGGCGGGTGCCCCAGCAGATTTGATTGGCTGGATTGATGAGCCGACGGTGGAGTTGTCGCAAGCATTGATGCAGCATCCGGATATCAAGTTGATCTTGGCAACGGGTGGCCCCGGCATGGTGAAAGCAGCTTATTCATCTGGCCATCCATCCCTGGGTGTTGGGGCCGGAAACACCCCCGCCGTGATCGATGAAACTGCAGATATTCAAACAGCCGTTAGCTCAATTCTACTGAGTAAAACCTTTGACAACGGCATGATCTGTGCCTCGGAACAGTCAGTCATTGTCGTGGATTCCATCTACGATCGCGTCAAGCAGGAATTTATTGATCGTGGTGCTTACGTTCTATCATCGGATGAGCGCACGAAGGTCAGCCAGGTGCTCTTAAAAGATGGACATCTCAACCCGGCAATTGTAGGACAATCGGCAGCCGCGATCGCTAGCCTCGCCGGGATTGGTCTGATTTGTCTGGAAGATCAGGGCAACCATCGCCAGCAAACCGAAACCCAAAACCCACTGCCCTGTACATTACCCAAAGTGCTCATTGCTGAAGTTGAAGCCATTGGGAGTGAAGAGCCATTTTCGTACGAAAAGCTATCGCCAATCCTGGCAATGTATCGGGCAAGCCATTTTCTCGATGCTGTGCGGCAAGCCAAGCAGCTAGTAGAGTTTGGTGGCCAGGGGCATACCTCTGTCCTATACATTAATCCATCCGATGTGAATAATATTGCTCACTTTAAGCACGCCGTCAAAACGTCACGGGTTCTGATCAACACACCATCGTCTCAAGGCGCGATCGGGGATCTCTACAACTTCAAACTTGATCCATCGCTGACACTAGGCTGCGGCACATGGGGCGGCAACACAATTTCTGATAATGTTGCGCCGCATCACCTGCTGAACATCAAAACAGTGTCGGAGCGGCGAGAAAATATGCTGTGGTTTCGAGTGCCACCAAAAATTTACTTCAAATACTGCTGTCTAACCGTTGCCCTGCGTGAATTAGTCGGAAAACAACGCGCCTTCATTATTACCGACAAACCATTATTTGATCTAGGAATCGTCAATCCAGTCACAACCGTTCTCGACGAAATTGGGATCAAGTACGATATTTTTCATGACGTGGAACCCGACCCGACGCTGTCAAATGTACAGAAGGGACTGGAGCAACTCCGGTGCCATCAGCCAGATGTCATTATTGCGATCGGTGGTGGTTCTCCCATGGATGCAGCCAAAGTGATGTGGTTGATGTATGAGCAGCCAGACGTTGAGTTTGAGGGCTTGGCAACCCGATTTATGGACATTCGCAAACGGGTATATGATCTACCGCCACTGGGACAAAAGGCCTTGCTGGTTGCCATTCCAACCACCTCCGGAACGGGATCGGAAGTCACCCCCTTTGCCGTTGTCACAGATGAAAAGGCCGGTATCAAATATCCCCTGGCGGATTATGCGCTTACGCCCAACATGGCGATCGTTGATCCAGAACTGGTGCTCAACATACCCAAAAAATTGACGGCTTACGGCGGCATTGACGCCCTGACACATGCATTAGAATCCTATGTTTCAGTGCTAGCAACTGAGTTCACGGAAGGTCTGGCTCTGGAGGCGATCGCGCTTTTGTTCAAATATTTGCCCCGCGCGTATCAATACGGTGATGCCGATCCAGAAGCACGAGAAAAAGTTCACTATGCCGCCACGATCGCTGGAATGGCCTTCGCCAATGCGTTTTTAGGGATCTGCCATTCAATGGCTCACAAACTTGGTTCCACATTCCATGTGCCGCATGGACTGGCCAATGCCCTGTTGATTTCGCATGTCATTCGCTACAACGCAACGGATGTCCCTCTTAAACAGACCATTTTTCCGCAGTACAAGTATCCCCATGCCAAGGAGCGGTATGCCCAGATTGCCAGTTACTTGAACCTGGGTGGTAATACTCCCGATGAAAAAGTCGAACGATTAGTAGCGGCGATCGAAGACTTGAAACGACAGCTTGAGATCCCACTCACCATCAAAGAGACCCTGTCAGAGGACGAGCAAGCATTCTATAGCAAAGTGGAGCCAATGGCAGAGCAAGCCTTTGATGACCAGTGCACTGGTGCAAATCCTCGCTATCCCCTGATTCAGGACTTAAAGGAACTCTATACGCTAGCGTATTTCGGCTGTCAGATTGACGCTGCCCGTTACTACACAACGCCAGAGGTTCCTGTCTTGATTTAATGCATTCGGTTGGTTCGCACAACGCGCAACGCTGGAAGCAACTGTTACCCCGGGCTCGGAATCCTCATCCACGGTGCAAATTATGCAAACATTCCTACCATCTGCTTCAGACCGCGCGTACGATATTTTACGTTCAGAACATCGTCCGCTTGATGCCATTTTCGCGCCTAAATCCGTTGCTGTCATTGGAGCAACGGAGCGGAGTGGAAGTGTCGGTCGTATCGTTCTATGGAACCTGCTGAGCAGTGCATTTGGTGGTACGGTTTATCCGGTCAACCCCAAACGCCACAGCGTTCTTGGCATCAAAGCCTATCCCACAATCGGTGACGTTCCGGAACCTGTAGACCTGGCGATCATTGCAACACCTGCTGCTACGGTGCCGAGCGTCATTGGCGAATGCATCAATGCTGGAGTCAACGGCGCGATCGTTCTCTCGGCTGGATTTCGAGAAATTGGTGCGTCCGGGAGTGAGTTGGAACGCCAGATTCGTGAACAACTTGAACGGAGTAGGCTACGATTAATCGGCCCTAACTGCCTGGGCATAATGAATCCAGTGATTGGTCTAAACGCCACTTTTGCAAGTACGATCGCTCGTCCCGGCAATGTTGGATTCATCAGCCAAAGTGGTGCGCTCTGTTCTGCCATTTTGGACTGGAGTTTTCGCGAAAATGTTGGGTTCAGTACGTTCGTTTCCATCGGCTCGATGCTGGATGTGAGTTGGGGTGATTTGATTTATTACCTGGGCGATGACCCGCACACCCACAGCATTGTCATCTACATGGAGTCGATCGGCGATGCGCGCTCGTTTCTTTCAGCGGCACGCGAAGTGGCACTGACCAAACCCATCATTGTTTTAAAGGCAGGACGGACAGAAGCCGCTGCTCAGGCAGCAACATCCCATACCGGCGCTTTGGCAGGAAGCGACGTTGTTCTGGATGCAGCATTTCGTCGCAGTGGTGTGCTGCGGGTTGATCGCATTTCAGAATTGTTTGACATGGCAGAAGTGTTGGCAAAGCAGCCCCGCCCCAAAGGGCCACGCTTAACCATCGTGACTAATGCTGGTGGGCCTGGCGTCCTGGCCACCGATGCCTTGCTCAACAATGGGGGAAAACTGGCGCAGCTTTCAGAGGGCACGATCGCGGCGCTCAACCACTGCCTGCCAGCATTTTGGAGCCATCACAACCCGATCGATATTCTGGGCGATGCCGATCCAGAGCGGTATCAACAGGCGATTCAAATCGCAGCCCAGGATCCAGAAAGTGATGGATTGCTGGTCATTCTGACCCCTCAAGCGATGACCGACCCCACCCAAACGGCGGAACGGTTAAAAGCGTGGATTGAAAATCGAACCTACCCGCTGGCAAAGCCCATTCTTGCCAGTTGGATGGGCGATGCTGAGGTGAGTCAAGGTGAGTTGCTGCTCAATCAAGCACAGATTCCCACCTTCCGCTTTCCAGACACAGCTGCGCGCGTGTTTAGCTACCTCTGGCGGTTCAGCTATAACCTGCGTGGCATTTATGAAACACCAGTTCTAGCGGCCAATGCTGAGGACGGCGCACCGGATCGGGCACTGGTTGAAACAATTGTCATGGCGGCACGCCAGACAAACCGAACGACATTAACGGAGGTCGAGTCGAAGCAAATCCTGGCAGCGTATGGGATTCCAGTCGTGAAAACCTGTGTTGCGGTCAGTGAAACAGAAGCGGCTGACTGTGCGGCGGCGATCGGCTACCCGGTGGTGCTCAAGCTGTTCTCTCAAACCATCACCCATAAAACCGATGTGGGCGGCGTGCAGCTGAATTTGGTTGATGCTGAGGCCGTACGGCGAGCCTACCAGACCATTAAATCATCTGTATCCCAGAAAGTTGGGGCAGAGCATTTTTTAGGTGTGACAGTACAGCCAATGGTGAAGTTAAATGGCTATGAACTGATTGTTGGCAGCAGTATCGACGCTCAATTCGGGCCAGTGTTGCTCTTTGGCACAGGTGGACAGTTAGTTGAAGTATTTCAAGACCGCGCGATCGCCCTTCCTCCTCTTAACTCCACTCTGGCTCGACGGTTGATGGAACAGACACGTATTTACAAAGCACTCCAGGGTGTACGGGGACAATCAGCGGTTGATCTTGATGCCCTTGAACAACTGTTAGTGCGATTCAGTCAACTGGTAGCCGAACAGCGCTGGATCAAAGAGATCGATATTAATCCATTGGTGGCCAGCACTCAGACGCTAAATATGTTCAATGCGACGGTGCCACCAACGCCCAACTCGCCCCCTCCCACTCCAGCTTCCGCCAACACTCTTCTTGCTCTCGATGCCCGAATTGTGCTGCACGATGCGGCGATTCCTGAAGCTGAATTACCCGCACTGGCCATTCGTCCCTACCCTATCCAATATGTTGCACCGTGGCAACTAAAGGATGGAACCAGGGTCACCATCCGACCGATTCGCCCCGAAGATGAACCTCTGATCATCCAGTTTCACAAGACGCTGTCGGAGCAAAGCGTCTACTTACGCTACTTCCACCTGATTAAGTTGAGTCAGCGCATTGCCCACGATCGCCTGACACGCATCTGTTTCATTGATTACGATCGCGAAATGGCGCTGGTTGTGGACTCCAAAAATCCCGAAACCGACGCTCACGAGATTCTGGCTATTGGACGTTTGAGCAAACTGCACGGTACTGATACGGCCGAGTTTGCCATGTTGGTTAGCGATCACGTCCAGTGCTGTGGATTGGGCACTGAGCTACTGAGCCGATTACTGCAAATTGGGCGCAATGAGCACCTCACCCGCATTACAGCAGAGATTCTCTGTGACAACTCCGGGATGCAGCGCGTATGTGAAAAGCTGGGCTTTCAAATTTATCGGACTGATGATCCATCAGTTGTCCGAGCAGAGATTCAACTCTAAGTATGGCAGTAACCATCGCTGGTTCCATCATGCTCACTCCATATTCGCTACAGCCCTGCTCCACGGCACCTCACCCATCACTCGACCGTCGAAAGTAACCTTAGAGAGTCCCCAAATATCGTTATGCTAACCACATCACCGACCGCGATCGCTGAAACCTCTATTAGCGCATTTGGAATCGCGCGCTCAACCGTCAAAGGGACACCGCTTGACGCCGAAACGCTCCACAAAATGCAAGCTTACTGGCAGGCTTGCAACTATCTGGCGATCGGTATGATTTACCTGCAAGCCAATCCACTGCTAAAAGAGCCACTCAAGCCAGAACATATTAAGAATCGATTGCTGGGTCACTGGGGATCGAGTCCCGGTATGGCATTCACCTACATTCACCTCAATCGCCTGATCAAAAAATATGACCAGGACATGATCTTTCTCGCCGGGCCGGGTCATGGTGCACCAGGGATTCTGGGGCCAGTGTATTTAGAAGGCACCTACTCTGAAATCTACCCCGATAAAAGCGAAGATGAAGCCGGCATGCTGCGCTTCTTTAAACAATTCTCCTTTCCCGGTGGCATTGGTAGCCACTGCACACCCGAAACCCCCGGTTCAATTCATGAAGGTGGTGAACTGGGCTATAGCGTCTCACATGCGTATGGCACCGTTTACGACAATCCAGATCTGATTACAGTCGTAATGGTGGGAGATGGCGAATCGGAAACGGGGCCACTGGCAACGGCATGGCATTCCAACAAGTTCATCAACCCGGTTCGTGATGGCGCGGTTTTGCCTATTCTGCATCTGAACGGTTATAAGATCAATAACCCAACATTACTCGCTCGCATTAGCCATGAAGAGCTAGAAAACCTGTTCAAAGGTTATGGTTACACGCCGTACTTTGTGGAAGGATCAGATCCGGAAACAATGCACCAGGCGATGGCAGCCACTCTGGAACAGTGCATACGTGAGATCCGCCATATCCAGGCCGAGGCGCGCACCACGGGCATCCCAACTCGTCCCCGCTGGCCCATGATCGTGCTGCGATCGCCCAAAGGCTGGACAGGCCCTAAAACTGTAGATGGACATCAGGTTGAAGGATTCTGGCGATCGCACCAGGTTCCCCTAGCCGGCATACACACCAATCCGGAGCATCTGAAGCAACTGGAAGAGTGGATGCGGAGCTACCAACCAGAAACACTGTTTGATGAAACGGGAAGACTAATTGCTGAACTGCGAGAGTTGGCTCCCGCAGGAACGCGTCGCATGAGCGATAATCCTCATGCCAACGGGGGGCTGGTGCGAAAAGCCCTGCAGATGCCAGATTTTCGTCAATACGGCATTGAAGTTGCAAAACCAGGTCAAATCGACATGGAGAACACCAAACCCCTCGGAGTGTTCCTGCGCGACATTATGCAGAGCAATCTGAACAACTTCCGTGTGTTTGGCCCCGACGAAAATACGTCCAACAAACTTCAGGCGATCTACGAAGCCAGCAAAAAATTCTGGATTGCAGACTATTTACCGGAAGACAAGGATGGTAGCGAGCTGTCTCCGGATGGCCGCGTGATGGAAATGTTAAGTGAACACACGCTAGAAGGTTGGTTAGAAGGCTATTTACTAACCGGACGGCATGGATTTTTTTCGACCTACGAATCGTTTGTGCACGTGATTGACTCCATGATCAACCAGCATTGCAAGTGGCTGGAGATTAGTAGACACATTCCCTGGCGAGCCGCAATTTCTTCGTTGAATCTATTAATCACGTCCACCGTTTGGCGGCAGGATCACAATGGCTTCACCCATCAAGATCCTGGCTTTCTGGATGTGGTCGTCAATAAAAGTCCTGATGTCACCCGAATCTATTTGCCACCCGACGTCAATACGTTATTATCTGTGGCCGATCACTGTTTGCGGAGCACCGATTACGTCAATGTGATCGTCTCTGACAAGCAACTTCACTTGCAGTATATGGATATGGATGCAGCCATTAAGCACTGCACAAAAGGGATTGGGATTTGGGATTGGGCCAGCAATGATCAGGGAGAGGAACCCGATGTCGTGATGGCGTGTGCGGGTGATATCCCAACGCTCGAAGCATTAGCCGCGACAGTAATGCTGCGCGAGTTTTTTCCCGCTATCAAGATTCGATTTATCAATGTGGTGGACTTGTTCAAGCTGCAACCCGATACAGAGCACCCTCATGGTTTGAGCGATCGCGACTTTGACTCCATGTTCACGCTGGATAAGCCAATAATCTTTAATTTCCACGGTTATCCATGGTTGGTGCATCGGTTAGCCTATCGTCGGCATAACCATCTCAATCTGCACGTACGCGGCTACAAAGAAAAAGGCAACATCAACACGCCCCTTGAACTAGCAATCAACAATCAGATCGACCGCTTCAGCTTAGCAATGGACGTCATTGACCGAGTACCCGGGCTGAAAGTGGCTGGTGCCCATGCAAAAGAATATCTCAAAGACCAGCAAATTGAGTGTCGCCAGTATGCTTACAAACACGGCATCGACAAACCCGAAATCGTCAACTGGAAATGGCCTTACTAAGCGCGGCCTTATGAGCATGAATGGTTAGGTTCAACGCGTGACTTGTGAGGAGATGGACAAGCATTTCCTCACAAGTCACAAGCGCAATAAGTCATGGGAGAGAAAGCAATGTCTGAATTGATTATCAATTTAACTAAAATTGCGATCGCTCAAGAAGTAGAAGACATTTTAGACGACTACCCTACTGATACATACCGACAGGCATTACACGCACCTGATTTACGGCAAGCATTGATCGCGTATGTTCTCAACCGCATACCCAATTGCTACATGACAGCATATGAATGCCAGTTCTTTTCAAAAACACTCTCCTCCCTCAACACGCTACAGCAAGGGAAAGCGCACCGAGCCGCGATGATTCGCCAGGGGATCGAAGCCCTATGTCAGCAAGACTGTACGGCTGCTGGTTCTAACTACTACTCGCCGTAGTCAAAGCACCGACCGATCGCTGGCAACCGATTTAGTTAACTGCCTCGGCTTCCTCACAAGTTTCTCAAATTGTTCTCTTACTCTAAGAATAGAATTTCAGCTTAAATTCGCTTACGGGGCCGACGTAGGAGGTATCAATGGAAATTATCAGGAGGATTAATGATGAACTCGCGATCGCTGGATCAATTACAACTGTGGACTTGGAGCAGATTGCGATCGAGGGTTATAAGTCCATCTTAAATTTGCGATCCCTGGATCACCATCATTTAAGCGCCCAACAGCAAAACGTCGAATATTTAGGGTTACGCTATGTTAATTTGCCGATCGATGTTGAAGTCATGAGTCCTGAAATTGCTGTTAAAGTACTCAAGCAAATTGATCAATTACCAAAACCGGCGCTGGTGTGCTGCAACAATGCTACCTTAGCAGCGGCTATGGTATTAATGCACATTGCCATTGGCCAGGGTGAAACACTCCAACAA
>JAJPKC010000464.1 GCA_021323955.1 Oscillatoriales cyanobacterium Centralia_MAG_596
CATTCTTCAATCAGGCGAGTAATCTCGCCTGGTTCAGCAAATTCACAGTTAACGCTCTCAACATTCACGCCCGTTTGGGTAATGCCCTTAGCGATCGCTTGCCCGATCGCCGCCGTCTTGCCATAGGCAGACGTATACAGCAACGCTACGGTTAAATCGCGTGTATGCTGCTGCTGGCTCCAGTTGCGGTAATCGTAGGTCAGGCGGCTAAAGCTATAGCGTACGATTGGCCCATGTCCCGGAGCGTAGAGTTTAGCGGTGGTAAACGTTGCAAATTTATCGAGTGCCGCTTCGACCTGCCGTGACTGCGCCGCATGCAGACAGTCAAAGTAATAACGGCGATCCTCGTCCAGCTGCTTCCAGTTTTCATCAAAGACCGGCTCATCACACACGTGAGCGCCAAAGAACTTATCACTAAACACAATGCGCGTCGCAGGGTCATACGTACACAGCGCATCGGGCCAACGAGGCGTCGGGACAAAGACAAACCGGAGTTCGTGTCCCTGCCCCAAGTCCAGCACTTCATCTCCCCGAACGGGATTAATCTGGGCTTCTCCTTCAGCAAACACCGCGCGGAGGGCGATTGCAGCGGGCTTGGAACAAATCACCGTCGCCTGGGGTGCCAGGGTCAATAGTTTCCTCAAGGTGGCAATGCGGTTTGGATTGACGTGCCCCAAAATCACGTAGTCCAGTCGGTACAGGTCTTCATGCTGCTGGAGTTCAGCCAGAAAAATCTCTGTAAAGGACTCTCCAGGCGGGTCAATTAGCGCCGATTTATCGGCCTGAATGAGATAGGAATTGGCGGTGGTGCCCTTTTGCCGTCCGTACTCCACCTCAAACTTGAGCCGATCCCAGGTGCGCGATCGCAACACGGTTGTATTTTCACCAATCGATGCCACCTGCACATCTCGCGGTCTGGTGGTTACAGGGATGGTGGCGGCTTCCACAGAGTCACGTTCAGTAGCAGCAGGCGGTTCCTGATCGCTAGATGGTTGAAACGGCTTAAAGAAATTGGAAAGCGCTTTAAGTAAAGGATTGGAGGACGTCATAAGGGCAGCAAGAGTGGGGATAGAGGGGTCGAAGACGCGAAGACAAGGCGATCGAGCAGGTAGGACAGGTTAGGGGCAGATTCACTGAAATCAAACGGCTGTAGATTCAGTCCCAGCCCCCCAACGATGGCAAGAGCCTTGCCTCCAGGCAATCGCCTTAATAGTGATTCCCCACTTTCCGATGGTGTATCGCTGTCAGTCCATCTTGATTGGATACGCGTCCCGCGTCGATCGTGCTGTAAACAATCCAGTGATCGCTACATTCCATCCGGCTAGAGACTCTACATTCTAGATAAGCAAGAGCATCGGCCAGAATCGGGGAGCCATTCGTCGCGTCATAAGTTTTAATACCCACAAAGCGATCGGCCCCCGGCGCAAACCGCTTGAGGAAATGACGCATCAATGGCTGATAGTTGTTCTCTTCCAGAATGTTGAGCACAAAGCGATCGCCCACATGCATAAAGGACTCGATCGCCCGGTCTTTGGCAACGGCGATGGTAATGCCCAACGGCTCGATGCTCGCCTGAGCGACCCACGAAGCCAGCATCGCGCTCGATGCTTTACCTTTCTTGGCTGTAATGATGTACAGTCCACCGCTGAGTCGTCCCAGAGCCTTATCCAGGTCGCCATCCAGCGACTTCATTTGCTTGATCGTGCGATCGCGGGTCAGCCATTGGCCCAGGTCAGTACCCGCTTCATCACAGAGTTGGTAAGTGGCCTCTGTTGGCCGCTCTTTAATGAGGATGGGTGGAAAGGCTTCCGTCAAGCCAACATCTTGCAGCTTGTTGCGTAAGAGATACACCGAATCGTCATCACCGCCACCGCTTTCAAACAGACCAAAGGATTGCTTACCATGCGTTGCGGCCAGAATTGTCCCCAATGCGGCTTTGGCTGTTGACGCAAAATCACCAGACTGCGGCGGCATGGCAATCACAATGCCAGCAGCAATGCCAACCAGCTCCCGAATCTCATGGGGTTCTGCGGTACGGAGATCCATTTGCTCCACCGCTACACCTGTTTTCATCACACCCTGGGCGATCGCGTGCGCCAGCCGTTCCGCATCGCCATAGTCAGACACATAAAACAGCGCGACAGTAGTGACCGCCTTTGCCTGCTCCTGGCTCCACGTGCGATAGCGTCCGACCAGTTCATCCAGGTGGTACTGCAGCAGTGGGCCGTGCCCTGTGGCGATCGTTCCCACTCCGGGCAGATCCCCCATGCGCTTGAGCGCCGAGAGCACCGATCGGGCATTTGGCCCCATCAGGCAGTCGTAATAGTAGCGAAAGTCGTGCTCAATTGGCTCCAGGTCTTCATCAAAGGTGGAATCGTCACAGTAGTGCATCCCAAACGCGTCGCAGGTAAACAACACCTGGGTCTTGTGGTCGTAGGTAAAGATAGTGTCAGGCCAGTGGAGGTTGGGAGCCGAGACAAATTCCAGCACATGCCCATTGCCCAGGTCGAGGCGATCGCCATTCTTCACTAGCTTCCGCTCAAAGGGCTGGTGCACCAGATCTTCGAGGAATTGAATGGCTACCTTTGCGCCCACAACAACCGCCTGGGGCGCTAATTTGAGCAAGTCACCCACCAAGCCACTGTGATCCGGTTCGGTATGGCTGATGACCAGGTAATCGATCGTCGCTGGATCGATCAAGCCGCGCAGGGTGTCCAGGTAAAGCTGCCGAAACTTTTCGTGGGAGGTATCCACCAGCGCGACCTTTTCACCCCGAATGAGAAACGAGTTGTAGGTCGTCCCATTGCTCAGCGCAAATTCAATATCGAACCGTTCGCGATCCCAGTCCAGACAGCGAATAGCGGTTGTATCGGGCGCAATAGGGACAGTCTCAAGGGTAAATCGCTGAACTCGCTCGGTGAGTGCTACCATATCGGCCTCCCTGGATAACGACGATTCGATGTCTGTAATCTGCTACACCTCTATTATTGGTTGAGCGATCGCGTTTTGTAAAGTTTTGTTAGGTAAACTTACTTATTAGCGACGCTTATTATTTAGCGTACTTCCCAAAAGGAATACAGAAGTTTACAGCTCATGCATCGACGCCAGTATGCTGGTGTAGGGCTATCTGACACAGGCGCTGAGCGCTTGAACCACCATGCTGCAATTTCATCCGCCTGGCATTGGGCAACAGGTTGTTGAGACCTCACTGGGACTGATGGTTTACTACACACCCGTTGGTCAGCCCTGGTCGCTACCATCAGCGGGGGCACCACCGCTTCTATTTCTCCATAGCTTCGGTGGTGGGGCATCAGGGTTCGAGTGGTCGCAGGTTTATCCCGCCTTTCTCCAATCGCATCGAGTGCTGGTGCCAGATTTGGTGGGTTGGGGTCAGTCAGCGCACCCCAGGCGCGACTACCAGGTAATCGATTACCTGACCACACTGGGAGAATTCATCACCCAAACTGTCACTGAACCCGCGATCGTGGTGGCCTCATCCCTGACGGGCGCGATCGCGGTTCGACTGGCCATTCAGCAACCCACATTGATTAAAGCGCTGTTTCTCATCACGCCCTCCGGGTTTGCTGATTTTGGCCAAGATGCTGGGCGTCGCTTACCGCTTCAGGTCATCGGGACGCCGCTCCTCGACCAGCTAATTTATACGCTGGGCGCAACCACCGAAGTTTCGGTTCGCAATTTTTTGGAGCGGTTTTTGTTTGCTCAGCCCGACCGGGTCTCTCCAGCCATGGTGGCCGCTTATCTTGAGTCTGCACGCCAACCAAACGCCCAATATGCCGCACTGGCGTTTCTGCGGGGCGATCTCTACTTCGACCTCGCCCGCTATTTGCCCCAATTGACAACGCCAACGGAATTTCTCTGGGGAGAACAGGCCCAATTTACGGGGATCGAACTTGGTCAGCGGTTAGCCAAACTGAACCCATCCAGCATCAAAGCATTTTGGCGCGTCCCAGAAGCGGGCGTGCTGGCCCATCTCGAACAGCCTGCGATCGTCATTGGATTGCTACGTCGCTTTTTAGCAGCAGTCGAGTGAGCTAGTTGTCAGTCGTCGGTCGTTAGGGACTGCTCGTTGGTCACTGTCTCACGCCACCTGGGGCAGATGTTGCGCGATCGCCTGGTTGCACTCAGCCACAGAAGCGCCTTGAGCCATCGCGACAATCAAGGCTTCGTAAGCTGATGGGTGATCCTGGAGCAGCGTTTTGGCGCGGAGAATCGACCAGCGCTCTTTTTGTTCCAGTGCGGCAATTGGCAGCCCAAGCTGAGTCAGCAAGCCTCTCAACTTCTGGCGATCGTCCGTGCCTCCCTCGACGTTCCCATATACTAAAGTTTCAGCCGCAATCCCCGCCATCCAGATCGTGCAGTAGCGATCCAGCAGTTGACCCGGTAAGTTGCCCACCTGGATTGCGATGTCCAGCTCTTGAGTGTCCAGTCGGACACCACCCTGCCCTGGATACCCTGCCCTCATCGCATCCCAGGCGCTTAAGGTATAACCAATCGCCGGAATGCCCAGTTGGTGAGCCACTAAAAAATGACCCGCTTCGTGCCGAATAATGCGATCGCGATGTCCCGCCGAGAAACCAGCCAGCCAATCCAGCAGCAGCGTTGAGCCTTTCCCCTGCCAGCCAAGCGTATCCAGCGTAGCGGCACCCAGGATTCCAACCGTGGCGATCGCGGGCACCAGTGGCGATATGTTGATGATTGGACTCAGGAGGCTGGTCATGGTTACGGCGAAGATACCGATCGCTACCAGGTTCAACGAAAGCTGATTCATATGAGCAGGTTGTTAACATTTGTTACTACTTTCTAGCGTACCAATGAATCGCTGTTTGTCATGGCTGAGCTTTAAGATGGGATTACGGCGTGAGCAATCAAAATTCTGGCGACGCGCCGTTCAACTATAGCCGTAGCCATATTCAGGCTAGCGGCGAGTCAGCAAGCCCAACCACAACCGGCGATCCAGCGATTGCCCCTGTCCTCAGCTTGCTGACCAACGCTATAGAGTGAATTTTTCCGTAGCCAATTCGATTCACGCCCAAATTTGGGTACTCTGTGCAGAATACTTGGATACTCTGTGCAGAATACATTGACATCAAGCGCCAAAGCTCACTGAATACCACACCCCAACCGCTCGCAAGCACTCCGTGCGTTTGTCCATCACCAATCGTCCCTCGTGCAAGGGCATAACTCAGGGATCACAGCCAATTTATCCCGCATCCACTGGCTTATTCGTTGCACCTTCTTTCAGCAGAGTGCCGTCCTCTCATCCGTTCCCTGTTATGCGAACCATCAATGCAAGTGAAGGCTTATGGCTCTCGACGCATGAACCATACATTCACAACGCCTTAAACCAAGCCCCATTAATCCTGATCATTGACGATGACAATGGGATTCGAATGATGTTGCGTCAGGCACTAGAACTGGAAGGCTATCGGGTCATTGAAGCAGGAACCGGAGCCGATGGCATTGAAGCGTACCAGAATTATCAACCCCACATGGTTCTACTCGACGCCATGATGCCGGGAATGGATGGCTTTGCCTGCTGCCAAAAGCTTGCCGCTTTATCCCAAAGTCCCCTGACACCCATTTTGATGGTCACGAGCCTGGACGATCGCGAATCTGTAGACCAGGCCTTCGCGGCAGGAGCTACAGACTTCATCACCAAACCGATTCACTGGGCAGTGCTGCGCCAGCGAGTACGCCGACTACTCCAGCAGGTCGAACTGCACCGTCAGGTGCAGCAGTTCAACGCCGAATTAGAACTGCGTGTAGAGGAATGCACGCTAGAGATGCGCCAACGCACCCTCCAACTCCATCGTGCCCTGGATTTTGAGGCAACGCTAAAACGCATTACGGATAAGGTACGAGACAGCCTGGACGAAAGCCAAATTCTGCAAACTGCGGTGCAGGAGCTAGCCTGGGCGCTGGAACTGGGCTGTTGTAATGCGGCACTATACGATTGCGAGCGATTAACCTCCAGCGTTCGCTACGAGTACACGGCCTCGATCGCGGGCTATCAAAATCACGTGATCCGCATGGATGCCTATCCCGAACTCTACGGCCAGCTCATGCAGGGAGAGCACTTCCAATTTTGTTCATTGGAGCC
>JAJPKC010000136.1 GCA_021323955.1 Oscillatoriales cyanobacterium Centralia_MAG_596
CACATTCCCTGATTGCTCGGCAATTAAGGCCAGCCAGCTTAAGACGCTGACGTTGCCTGGCGTCTGCTCTAAAACCTGCCGATACAGGGCTTCCGCTTCAGCAAACCGTCCTGCGTGGTAATGCTGCTGCGCGATCGCAAGCTGGTCGGTGACGGGGTTGGGGCTGGTGGATGACATAGGCGCTGGGGGGCGAAGCGTTCTAAGAATAGAAGTGGTCACTCACTCTAAAATTCCCTTCATGCCAGCGGAAAGAACACCCGAAAGTACGTTGCCAAAATGGTGCTGCCCCAGAAGATGACGATCGCGGCACCCAAAGCTAGAAAGGGGCCAAATGGCATTGGCTGGCGACGATCGAGGAACCCCAGTGCGATTGCACCCCCGCCTATAAAAGCACCGATCCCACAGGCCAGAAACCCTGCTAACAGCAGATACTTCCAACCAAGCCACGCGCCCATCATGGCGGCGAGTTTAGCGTCGCCTGCGCCCATTGCGGCTTGTCCCAACAGCATCGAGCCAGCGAACGTAATCAGGTCTAACAGCCACAGTCCCACGACCGCACCCAAGATGCCGTGCAGTAGTTGCGTCAGGGCACCCGCTAGAGTCGTCGTCATCACAAAGCCGAGGATGGCTTGAAAGACAAGACCGATCACCAACCCCGATTGCGTCAGCGGATTGGGCAACGTCATCGTATCCAGATCAATCAACGACAGTGCCAGCAGCCAGCTTAAAAAGACCCAATAGCCGATCGTTTGCCACGACCAGCCAAACGCCCAAAAGGTAAAGACAAACAAAACGCCCGCAACCCCTTCGACTAAGGGATAACGGGCAGAAATGGGATTCTTGCAGTGCCGACAGCGCCCTTTCAGCAGCAGCCAGCCCAGGACGGGAATATTCTCGCGCTTGCTCAACCGATGCAAACATTTAGGACAGCGTGAAGGTGGATGCACCAGCGATAACCCCGCAGGCAAGCGATACACCACGACATTTAAGAAGCTACCGATCGAGGCTCCTAGAATGAAGACGGCGATCGTGACGGGCAACTCAAATAAAACATCCATGAGCGATTTGAGATGGGGCGACGGCTGTAGCGCAAGATCGAGTCACAACGATCAAGTTACCCCATTTCATCTCAACCCACACATGGTGATGGCAAAAGGGATGACTAAGAAAACGGGTGACACTTTAGAGCGCGATCGCGTCGCTATACCCTAAACCCCAACCCCTATACCCCACTCCCTAATACATCTCCGACTCAATCTGGCTGAACGGCACAAAGCACTCCTGGGGAAGTAAAACCGGCTTCCCGGAGAAGATCAGCTTGCCTCGATGCGTAAAGCGATTGATGGCGACCCCGAGCGGACGCTGGATGAGACCGGGGTGGACTTCGTAGTAGGTTGTGTAGATGAGCCGCGCTGAACGAATCAGAGCGGGGTCTAGTAACGCCGTAAAGTCCGAGTCATCCACCCTGCCTTGATTCTGTTTCTGCGAAACGTATACCACCTTTTTGCCTCTTTGTTTTTGCTGACTTTAGTATATATGTACGCTTCAGACAAGGGTTGCTTTATCAAGTCAACTCTTGAACGTTGTTTCAACGGTGAGACGGTAGACCGAAGACCTTAAACTGATAGACTGACCTTTTTTTACCCTTAAGTATGACTCGTTAGTTCAAGATTTCAAGCGGCTTAAGGTAAATCTAATGTCTAAGGTCATCGGTCGAAATCTGCCGAAACCTCGTAAAAGTATACTCACGTTCAGCGATTTCGGGGCGATCGCGGCGATTCTTTAGAAAACTATACAGAAAGCGCCTGGATCAGGGCCTCGCCCATTGCACGACATCCCAGCAGGGTCATGCCTTCAGACATGATGTCGCCGGTACGATTGCCTTTGTCTAGAACGGTTAACACTGCCTGTTCGATGCGATCAGCCGCGGCAGGCTGGTTCAAGCTGTAACGCAACATCATCGCTGCACTGAGCACTTGCGCGAGCGGGTTTGCTTTGTCCTGTCCCGCAATATCGGGCGCAGACCCGTGGACTGGCTCGAATACGCCGGGACCCGATGCACCCAAACTGGCGGACGGTAGCATCCCAATACTTCCCGTCAGCATCGCGGCTGCGTCGGAAAGAATATCGCCAAACAGGTTGCTGGTCACGATCGTGTCGAACTGCTTGGGATAGCGGAGCAACTGCATCGCGGCGTTATCCACATACATGTGGGACAGTTCGACATCGGGGTATTCGGGAGCAAGGGCGGTGATGCGATCGCGCCACAGTTGCGACACTTCCAGCACGTTTGCCTTATCCACCGAGCAAAGTTTCTTGCCGCGCTTCTGAGCCGTTTCAAACCCCACACGACCAATGCGATCAATTTCCGATTCGGTATAGGCCATCGTGTTCACACCCCGCTTTTCGCCCGTCTCCGTGGCAAAAATGCCTTTAGGCTGCCCAAAGTACACGCCGCCCGTCAGCTCCCGCACCACTAAAATATCGACCCCTTCGACGATTTCGCGCTTCAGGCTGGAGGCATCCACTAACTGGGGCAGAATTTTCGCAGGTCGCAGATTGGCAAACAGCCCCAGGCCAGCACGCAGTCCTAATAGCCCCGTTTCAGGACGCAAATGACGCGGTAACGTATCCCACTTGTAGCCCCCGATCGCTGCCAGTAGCACCGCATCACTGTTTTGGCAAAGATCTAATGTCTCAGAAGGCAGAGGTTCACCTTTAGCATCGATCGCCGCGCCACCCATGAGCGCTTCTTGAAACTCAAACGCCAGATCCAGTTGTTCGCCCACAACCTTGAGCACATCAACGGCCACTGCCATAATTTCGGGTCCAATGCCATCGCCAGGAAGCAATGTAATGCGGTAGTGCTGAGTCATAGGTGCTGTGAGTTGACGTGCTAATTCTCGCCAGCATTACTTTGCCACGACAAAGCAATGTAACGAGCGGGTTACAGGCTCACTATCATACCGCGAGATGGGGCATCCCGTCGTATCAGCAAAACGGTACAATTGCACTATTCGCTCGCCGCCAACAATTTATCGTTAATGACCACGCTACGCTCAGACCATGATTCTCCCTGGAAGGACATTCTGCGCCAGTATTTTCAGGATGCGATCGCGTTCTTTTTTCCACAAACCGCCGCACGTATCGATTGGCACCGTCCATACGAGTTTCTGGACAAGGAGTTTCAGCAAATTGCACCAGAAGCCGCCATTGGTAAACGCTATGCCGATCAACTGGTCAAGGTGTGGCTTAAGCGAGGACAAGAATTGTGGTTACTGGTACATATTGAGGTGCAAGCGAAAGCAGAAGCCAATTTTGCCGAGCGGATGCTGGTCTATCACCTGCGCATTTTTGACCGCTTTCATAGTCACGCAACCAGTCTGGCTATTCTTTGTGATGGCAACGCCCAGTGGCGACCAAATCACTATCACGTTGGAAATCCTGACACAGAACTCACGTTCCGGTTTGGGATGGTAAAGTTGCTCGACTACCGCGATCGCTGGGTAGAGTTGGAACACGATCGTAATCCCTTTGCCATCGTTGTCATGGCACACTTAAAAGCGCAGGAAACGAAACGTGATTCCCAACAACGTAAAGAGTCGAAGCTAAGCTCAATTCGACGACTGTACGAGCAGGGTTATGAACGACGAGACATTCTCAACCTGTTTCGCTTTATTGATTGGGTTATGATCCTTCCAAAAGGATTAGAGCAAGAGTTCTGGCAAGAGTTGAAAGTTTACGAGGAGGAACGACGAATGCCCTACATCAGCAGCGTCGAGCGAATGGGCTTTGAGCAAGGAATGGAGCGGGGTCTCAAGCAGGGAATCGAGCAGGGAATCGAGCAGGGAATCGAGCAGGGAATCGAGCAGGGAATCGAGCAGGGAATCGAGCAG